>NZ_QHCU01000003.1:270000-589757 GCF_003545925.1 Leptospira yasudae
CTCGTTACTTGGGACTCAATCCAGAGGTTGCGGTTCGCGGTCGCGGGGTTATGGAAAAATGTAACTTCTGCTCTCATAGAATTGCGGAAGCGAAGATCGCGGCTAAAAACGAAGGCCGTGTTCTGAAAGACGGCGAAGTGAAAACCGCATGCCAGCAAAGCTGTGCGGCGGATGCAATCAGCTTTGGTAACACGAACGATAAGAGTTCGGAAGTTGCAAAACTTTCCTCCGGACCAAGATCCTTCCGTGTCCTCGAATATCTGAACGTCGGTCCTCAGGTGGCTTACCTGACCCGGGTCAGAAGCTCAATTTAATGGAGTAACGTAAAAAGCTATGTCAATGTCCAACGCAGTCAAAGAAGCCCTGGATATCCAGCCTCTCGTAACCGGCGGTAAGTCGGTTCGGGACGTTACCGAGGATATCTTAAGACCCGTCGAAGCGTTCCCCACTTCTTTGTGGTGGAAGGCTTTCCTTCTGGTTCTTACCATTACCGTTATCGACTTAGGTATCATCGGATACCTGATGTGGGAAGGTCTCTACATTCTCGGGATCAACAATCCCGTGGCTTGGGGATTCTTCATCGTAAACTTCGTATTCTGGATCGGGATCGGTCACGCCGGAACCCTGATTTCAGCCGTTCTTTATCTGTTTCGTCAAGAATGGAGAACCGGGATCAACCGTGCCGCAGAAGCGATGACGATCTTCGCGGTGTTAACGGCGGCTTCCAACCTGATCATCCACATCGGAAGACCTTGGGTGGGATTCTGGTTATTCCCTTATCCGAACGAAAGAGGCCCTCTTTGGGTTAACTTCCGTTCTCCTCTGATTTGGGATACGTTCGCGGTTTCGACCTACTTAACGATCTCTCTCGTGTTCTGGTATATCGGTTTGATTCCGGATATCGCGGCCGTAAGAGACCGTTCCAAAGGAGAAATGAAACGTAAAATCTACGACGTTCTTTCTCTCGGTTGGGTAGGTTCCAACAAAGCTTGGTCTCACCTCGAAATGGTGGCGATGATCCTCGCGGCTCTTTCCACTCCTCTGGTTCTTTCGGTTCACACGATCGTATCCTTCGACTTCGCGGTTTCGATCCTTCCGGGTTGGCACACGACGATCTTCCCTCCCTACTTCGTTGCAGGGGCGATCTTTTCCGGGTTTGCGATGGTTGTGACTCTGATGGTGATCGCAAGAGAAGTTTTCAATCTGAAAGATTACATCACCATGAAACACTTGGAAAACATGAACAAGGTCATCATGGTAACCGGTTTGATCGTGGGTCTCGCTTACTCCACCGAGTTCTTCATGGCTTGGTATTCCGGTAACGAATACGAAGGTTTTACTTTCGTAAACAGAGCTTTCGGTCCTTACGGCTGGGCTTACTTCATCATGTTCAGCTGTAACGTGTTTTCTCCGCAGGTATTCTGGTGGAAAAAACTCAGAACCAATATTCCGGTCATGTTTATCATCTCCATCATCGTAAACATCGGGATGTGGTTCGAAAGATACGTGATCGTTATGACGACTCACGCGGACTTCCTTCCTTCCAGCTGGGATATGTATATCCCAACCGTTTACGACTTTATGATGCTCATCGGAACGTTCGGAATCTTCTTCACGTTGTTCCTTCTGTTCTGTAGAATCATGCCGGTCATCGCGGTTGCGGAAGTTAAAACCGTTATGCCTCACAAAGACGGAGGACACCACTGATGTATAAACCTCATAAAGAACAATTTCATACGTTCGAAGAAACAAGCTCGGGAGTATTCGGGCTTTTCGATAGCCCCGCGGAGATTATCTCTGCGGCGCAAAAAACCAAAGAGAAGAATTACACGAACTTCGATTGTTTCACTCCGTATCCGGTTCACGGATTGGACGACGCGATGGGAGTTCCCCGTTCCGGTCTTCCTTGGGTGACATTCTTCATGGGACTTTTCGGATGCACCGTAGGTTTCGGAATGCAGTATCTGACTCACAAGTTCGATTGGCCCATCAACATCTCCGGAAAGAATCTGAACGCTTGGTTCGCGTATATCCCGATCACGTTCGAATTCACCGTGTTTATGGCCGGTGTGGGAACGGCTGCGGCGATGTTCTTTTTAACCAGACTTCCGAAAATCAATCGGAGAGTTCTGCATCCGGACATCACTACGGACAAGTTCGCACTCTGGATTCCTTCCTCTTCCAAAGGTTATAAGGAAGACGAAGTCGTAAGCTTTATCAAGGGTCTCGGCGGAAAGAACGTCGAGGTTGTGAAATAGGAGCAGGGACAAGAATGAAATATTATAAGAACCTGTCCCTGACGGGACAGAACCTTGCAGCTTTCGGTTTTTCAGTTTTAGAAAACATAAGCCTAAAGACTCGCTGTAAATCTCTAATTTTCCTTTTGGCCGCTGTTCTTTTCTGGAACTGCGAGTCCAAAACGCCTCCTCTGGAATACTTTCCGGATATGGCCGATTCTCCCGCAAGAGAAGCTCAGGAAGAGGATCCGATCGCACGCGACGGAGCCGCTTCTCGAATTCCTCCGAAAGGAGCGGTTCCGGTAGGATACTATCCTTACGAGTATCTCGGATTGGACGTAACTCAATTGCCGAATAAAGGACTTTCCAATCCTTTCAAAAACGATTTAGCGAATCTTCAAAAGGGAGAAGCTAAATATCAAACGTATTGCTCTCCTTGCCACGGCGTAAGAGGGGCGGGGAATGGAACCATCGTTGGTCCGGCTCCAAGAATCGGATTTCCGGTTCCTGCCGTGATTTCTCCTAAGATCCAAGGATATTCCGACGGACAAATCTATCACGTAGTCACTGCGGGTTGGGGAAGAATGAAAAGCTACGCTTCTCAAGTTTCTCCCGAAGACCGCTGGAAGATCGTTCTCTACGTGAGAAAACTCCAGGAATACGAGAACAGAACAAAAAAAGACGTGGCTAGGAATTAAGAATCATGGAAGTCAAAGTCGAACAAAATCTGATTAACTTCAAACTCGACTCCAAGACCCGCAGCGCCCTTTTCGGGATGATCGGGATCGGAGTATTAAGTTTACTCATCGGGTATTTCACCCTTTCTCATACCCCTCCAAGACACGAGGGAGGACATTCCAATCCGGCTTGGTCCGCGTTCTTGATCGGAACCTTTTTTATCACCGGGATTTCTCTCGCGGGAGTTTTCTTCACAGCGATCAGCAACATCACCGGCGCTCATTGGTCCATCACCGTAAGAAGACTTGCCGAAGGTTACGGACTTTTCCTTCCTGTGGTAGCGGTTCTTCTGCTGATCACCGCGGTCGGAATTCACGATCTTTACGAATGGAGCCACGAAGACGTAGTCGCTCACGATCATCTTCTTCAACACAAGAAACCTTTGTTGAACACTCCTTTCTTCGTGATTCGGATGATTCTTTTCGGAGCGGCTTGGTCCGTTTTCGGATGGTTATTCCACAAACGTTCCACTCAACAAGACGGGGATAAAGACGTTGCGCATACTCAGTTCAACGCAAGATTGGCCGGGGGATTTATCGTATTCTTCGCGCTTTCTTTCTCTCTCGCTTCTTTCGATTTGATCATGTCCTTAACACCGCACTGGTTCTCCACCATGTTCGGAGTATATTGTTTCGCAGGCGCGTATCAAACCGGTCTTTCCACGCTCGTAATCATGATCTACTTTCTGAAAAAGAAAGGATATCTCGGTAATCTCGTGAACGAAAACCATATCCACGATATCGGCAAGTTCATGCTCGGTTTCTGCGTATTCTGGGCTTACGTAGGATTCTCCCAGTTCATGTTGATTTGGTATGCGAGCATTCCGGAAGAAACTTTCTTTTACGAGCAAAGATTGACCGGCGGATGGGAAGTGTTCACTTACGCTCTTCCTTTCATTAAGTTCATCCTTCCGTTCTTGTTGCTCTTGAATAGACCGAACAAAAGAGACATCAACTTCCTCGTGAAAGTTGCGATCTGGATCGTGTTTACGCAAGTGATCGAAATCTATTGGCTGGTGTTCCCCGCTAATTTCGAAAACTTCCAGCTTTCCGGATTGATCGTAACACTCGGCGCCGTGATCGGATTTATCGGTCTTTTCGGTTTCGTAGTTCTGAAACGCTACGAATCTGCGGCTCTGATTCCGGTAGGGGATCCAAGATTGGATCAGTCTCTGCACCATCATCAATAAGAGAAGAGGAACGATGAAAAAGAATCTAAAACTGACAGTTCTCTTAATAAGCGCGGCTCTCTTTTTGGGAGCTTGCTCTAAACTCGCGCAAGTCACCAATCATAAGAATTGCGATCCATCCTTAGTGAATCCTTCTCTGGAACCTACGGTTCCGATTTTCGCGGAAGCCGATGCGACTTCAGCGGTTAAAGAAAGAATCACTCCCGGTTCCGTGGTGAGAGTATATGACTATAGAAACCACGAAGCGAACGCGAAACTTTTCGTTCGCGTTAAGACTGAAAAAACCGAAGGCTGGATCAATCCTCGTTGTTTAGTGGTGGGACAGGATCCTGAAAAATCCGTTTTCACTTGGGGATACCGCAAGGACTACATTCACTTTTACAATCCTGAAGATCACGAGCACTATCCGAACGGATACGAATTCCCGGAATATGCTTCTCTTCCAAAGGATAAGGTTCCATTGGCAGAACTTGCTCCGGAACTGAAAAAGTAAAACAGCAACCGTTACTTAAAACATTGGAAAGCTCCATGCCGCTTCGGAAGAAGGGCATGGATTTTTTTTGTCCTCAACGTAGGATCGGTTGCTTATAATCGAAGATTTCCTCATTTATAATCGGGGTTGTTGGACGACCGGATTTCACCTACCATTCTCCCTAAAAAAAGAGACTTCAAAAAAGTCTTGAGAGGAAGGGAGGAAGGCTTTTGGAAAAAAACGTTCATTTTCGCGTCCTTTGGTTTTCCATTCTTTGTCAGTCATTTCTTTTCGGATGTCTGCAGAATCATGATCCCGGACATTTCATGGTGTTGCTGGGCAATCCTACTTCGGTGACGATCGAAGATCTTTCGAAATCTGCGGGAACTCCTCCCACTTTGACATACCCGACGAGTTCGTTTCAATTCGTTAAGAACATACCCATTTCTGCAATTCAACCCACGATCACCGGTCCTACTACTTCGCTTTCAGTTTCACCCGCGTTGCCGTCCGGTCTTTCCTTCGATTCCGCTACAGGTGAAATCACGGGTATGCCCACTTCCAAGGTGGCTTCGTCTTCTTATACGATTACCGCTTCGAATTCTTCCGGTTCTTCTTCCTATTCGATTCAGATTTCAGTCGATGCCCTCAACGCGGAATGGGAAAGTTATCTAAAGGCCCCGAATCCGGATAGCAGCGATCCGACCGGAGGCTTCGATCTCGATCTGTCCGGAGATACGTTGGTGATGGGGATGTGCGGCGAGGACAGCGCTCAAACCGGCGTTATCCAAAGTCCGTTTGCCGGTTTGACTTCCGCCGGGGATGACGATTCCGCGAACGGGGCAGGAGCCGCTTATGTTTTCCGTCGCACGGGAACCACTTGGGCTTTGGAAGCATATCTCAAAGCTCCGAACATGGAAGCGAACGATCAATTCGCATGCAGCGTCGCTATCTCGGGAGATACGATCGTCGTCGGCGCTCGTGCAGAGGACAGCGGGAATTCCGCAATTCTCCATTCTCCCTTTGCCGGTTTAACTCCGGCGGGAGATGACGATACCGTAATCAGTGCGGGAGCGGCGTATGTTTATCGTAGGACAGGGTCCACTTGGGCCTTGGAGGCTTATCTAAAAGCTCCGAACATCGACAGCGGAGATCAATTCGGGGCCAGCGTTTCGATTTCCGGGGATCGGATTGCAGTCGGAGCCGTTCAGGAAAGGGGAGGTCTTGGAACGATTCTCCAAGCTCCGGCGCCCGGTTTTTCGGGTGCAACCGACAATGACACTGCTGCCACTTCGGGTGCGGTTTACATTTTTGAAAGGACCGGAACAACTTGGACCTGGGACGCATACATCAAAGCTCCGAATGTGGAAACTGGGGACTTATTCGCCGCAAAGATTCGTGTCAGAGGAGACACTTTGCTTGTGGGCGCCATCAATGAGGATAGCGGGAACACGACGATTTTGAATTCCTTAGGACCTTCGCTTACGACTGCCGGTGACGACGATTCTCTTGCCGCTTCGGGTGCGGCTTATGTATTCCGTAAAACGGGTGCGACCTGGGCTTTCGAATCCTATCTCAAGGCTCCGAACGCGGATAACAGCGATCAGTTCGGCGTTTGCTTGGATCTTTCGGAAGATGGAAATGTCGCCGTAGTCGGAGCTTACAACGAAGACAGCGCTCAAACGACGATTTCAAATTCTCTCGGAGCAAATCTTACAACCGCGGGTGACGATGATTCGGCCCTTGCGTCCGGCGCCGTGTACGTATTCCGTAGGACCGGAAGCACTTGGGCGTTCGAAGCGTACTTGAAATCGCCGAATATCGAAGCGAGCGATAATTTCGGAAGAAGCGTTGCCATTTCGGGGGATACGATCCTAGTCGGCGCTAATGGGGAAGATAGTTCTCAAACCTCCGTTTTACATTCTCCCGCGACCCTTCCGGCTCCGGGAGCCGACGACGATAGCGTGCTGAATTCCGGTGCGGCCTATGTGTTCCGAAAGTTATCGTCCGGATGGGCTTTTCAATCGTATCTAAAGGCGCCTAACGCGGAAGCGTCGGACGCGTTTGGAATTCTGGTTTGTATCGATGGAGACTTGATGGCGGTTGCCGCACAGAACGACGACGACGGACTCGGAATGATTTTGAACAAGTCCGTAAATTCTCCTCCCACGCCTTCGACCGACAATGATAGCGTTTTGAATTCAGGCGCTGTGCATATTTTTTACAAGTGACTTGGAATGGGCCGGAGACCGAAGAAGCCGTTGTGAATTCCGTTTGTTTAGGACCGAAATCGACCCGGGATCGAAAATGCGTTATCCGAAACTGATCTCTGAGAATCAGGCTTTCCGCTCGCTTCCAGTTCCTCTAAAAAACTCGTTTATCAAGAGGACGCGAAACAATATTATGCGAACTACTATCGAGACGGAAGTTACGATGTTCTTCTTAAAAATTCAAAAGAAGAATTATACGACTTTGATAGAACCCACGTGTTCACCATGGTTCTCGGCTGGAAGTTCGGAGACAAGGGGCAGATCGGATTTAAAACCACGTATTTAACGAATTTTGCATATACTCCGGTCGCCGGATCGAGCCGGACAACCTTAAGTCAAAATATCGCGGAAGCCTTCCCGGATTTACCTCCGGTTCCAACTACGGGAACCGAAGGGAGTTCGTTTTCTATTCCGATGTATAAGCCGATCTATTCGGATATGCAACGTTCGGCGAGACTTCCTCATTACAAACAACTCGACATTCGGTTCGATCGATTTATCCATACGGATTGGGGAAAGCTCACTCTTTATCTGGAACTCGTCAACATCACCGGAAACAGAATCGCGTCAGGACAAGAAGCGTTCGTTCCGATTCTTCCGCATGTGCCGGGCGCCAATCCGCGAACACAATACATGTACCTCAACGGACAACAAGCCCTGCAGACCGATAAGAATAAGATTCCGTACGTGAATTTCGGAATCGAACTTCGATTTTAAAAAGAATCGAAACCGCGCGTGCCTTTCCGATTTTTTCACGCGATCCGCGTTTCGGTTCTTCTTTTTGATTGCAAAGAGCCATGCTTTAGGAGAATCTAATACGGAAGCGGAAGAGGCGAAACTTGAGTCCGCAATTTTCCGGTAATACTATGAAACAATCCAGATTCTCCGTATTTTACATTCTGCTTTTTTCCTTTCTTCTCGACTGTAATTATCATTACTACGTGCAAAAAGACGGCGCTGACAGCGCGGCGATTCCGAACTTATCCAAGGTAAGAATCGCGTACATCGGTTTTCGACCTTATGCCACGGAGATGACTACCTCTTCCGCGGAGACGCGGGTTTATACCGCCAATCTCGCATATCCCGATCGAACTATATTAAAGTTTCAGAATGGGGTTTACGCGTCCGAACTCAAGTCGGCCGGTTTCAGAAAGGACGTTCCCTCGGATAAGGTTAAGAAGTTCGTTCAGGATTATCTAAACGAAGTAAAAGAAAGCGGCGTTCTGGAACTGACATACGTTACGAGCGTGGAAAAAAAAGGAGAGGATCGGATCTTCAAGCTCAAGGATATCGGGGTCGATTATTATGTTCTCGGAATCCATACTCCCGCGTTTCAAACTCCGAAACATTTCGGAAGCAGCGTCGTGCAATTATTTTCCTCCATCTTTTCCGTGATCAGTTTCGGATTGATCCCGAGTTACGCTTCTTTGCAAGCCGGTACCGAAATCAGAATCTATGACAAAAATCTAAACCAATTGACAGCGATCAAATACGATCACGGATATTCCGTGATCGGTGCGGTCTGGGCTTCTTCCGTACCGGAAGAATGTCGTAGAATGGGATGTAACGCTCTCAAACAGGTGACTTCTCCGCCTAAGTTCGTTTATCAAGAATTGGGATCGAAGTTCGAAACGGACGTTGCGAGTTTTATCCAAGCGCAGGCCGCATTTCGAAAATGAACGGATCCTGGGAATGGTTCGGAAACGCCTTTTCCGTGTTCGGAGGGTTTCTGGCTTTTTTGCTCGCGTTTCCGGAACTGATTCCATTCAAAAAAACTAAATTTCAAATCTATTTCGCGATCTCGCTGCTTTGTATCGGAGTTTTACAGTTTTTGAACGCAGCCGTTTGTCAGGGAGTTTTTTCCGATTCCGCTTTCTATGTTCGTTTAACAATTCCGCTCTTGTTTGCAGCGGGTCCGGTCGCCTACACGGCGTTAACCGCAATGGTCGAAGAGGATTTTCGATTCGATCGGAAACGAATTCTTCTTTGGATTCCAACGATCGTCTTCGGACTTACGGTATTTTTGCTTCCGCGTGAAGAATCGGTTTTTCCCTGGGAGATCGCGAGTCTTTCGAACCCTTCCGGCGCAAAAAGCCTGGTCTTGATTTTGTTTCTTGCTTCGACCGTATTTTCGTTCGTTTTCGGAATTTCGATTTTTCGAATTTTAGCTTCGGTCAAAGAAGCTTCGCTTCGATTTTTGATATGGATCTGCGCTTTGGACTTTGCGAGCGTTTCTCTATTCGGGGCCCTCGGATTTTTATACGGAGTTTTCTTTTTAAAAATTTCCTCCATCTTCGTTTCGCTTGCCTTGTGCGGAATCTATTACGTGCGAAAGCGGTACTCCAATCTGGAAGAAACGATTCACGTAGAGTTGGTGAAGGCGAAGTATTCCCGATCGCGTCTCGGCGGATTGGAAATCGAAGAGATTCTTGCGCGTTTGGAAACGATGATGCGGACCGAAAAATTCTACCGGGACGAAGAGGTTTCCCTTGCGGCCGTCGCGGAACGGATGTCGTTGACGACTCATCAGCTTTCGGAACTCATCAACAGCAAACTGAATAAGAGTTTTTTCGTATGGCTCAATCAATACAGAGTGGAAGAGGCAAAAAAACTTCTCGCGGAAACGAATAAGACCGTTTTGGAAATCGCGATGGAAGTCGGCTTCAACAATCGGTCCTCTTTCAACGAAGCCTTTTTAAAACTCGCCGAAAAAACTCCCGTCGAATACCGAAAAACCGTAAAGGTCTGAAAAAATTTGTAAGCCTTTATAACACCGGTCGATTTCCGAATCGAAACGGCGCATACTGAGTCTTGTTGCAAGCCAACAAGGAAGGTATGAATGCAAACCAACAGCCTATCGATGCAGCGATCCGCGGAAGGAGATCGTCTACTCGAGCTTTTCTCGAAAATTTTTATCGCTTTAAACGCTGCGGTTTACGCGGGCTTTACGATCGGTTTTTTTCTCGTTCCGATTCGACTCGCTTCGATGATCGGAATCGAAATCAAAAGTTCCGCTGCGCTCGCTGATTTCAGAGCGATGTACGGCGGACTTTGTTTGGGAGTAGGCGTCGTGCTTTTACTCGGGTTATTCAAGGAAGAATGGCGTAAGGCCTCGATTCTGCTTGCGATCACAACAGCATCCGGTTTGTTCTTAGGAAGAATTTACACTCTGTTCCTGGACGGTCCGGGAAACGAATACATTTATTTGAGCATGGCAACCGAAGTAGGGGCCACGGTGATCGGAGCTTGGATCCTGCAACGGATTTCGAAATAAAGAAAATTCCGTTAAACCGAAGACCGGATTTTTAAGATGATCCGATTCGAAACCGAAAACCCTTCCTCCGAATCTCCTCGAAGGAAGGGCTTTTTTATTTTATAGGATCGAACGCTTTCACTTCGTCCGATTCTTTGTTGTTTGTTACGGATCTACCAAATCGACTTATCTTCTGCAACGAACCCGAAACGAAAGTTTCGCATCGGGAATATTGCTTGCGGCAAACTGCTTCGTAATCGGGCAGTTCAACGCTTGAAGATCAAAGATCGTGGCGGAGGTTTCCTTGACCGTGGCGGTGCAGGTTCCTCGCACGTTATTGGTACCAGCTCCGTAAACTCCTCCAGCGGTGTCGATGTCCAAAGCGGATCCGCCTTCACCCAGAGTGTGCGTCGTAGTCTGCGAGAAATTGATGTTGTGGATGTTCAAAATCGGCAGGTTGTCCGCGTCGACCATCTGAACGATAATTCCTCCCGCTCCCGAAACGCACAATTGCTGGTTGGTCAGGATGAAGCTTTCATCGCCTAACTTCATAATGGCGGTGCCGTCCGTAGGTTGCGGCAGGTCCGCCGGGCCCGAATTTCCGGCTAACGCCAGTATGGCGAGAATCGGAGTCAGATCCGTTTTGTTGTCTTCGGCGCAATTCGAAAAATTGATCGCCAATCCTACGAGAGTGAGCGCTAGAATGTATCTAACGTTCTTTGTTTTTGTTTGCATTAGGGTCTCCTCTATTTAGAACGGAACGCGAAAAAATATCTTACAATCGTTAGTCGCGTTGTCGTTCGAATCAGTAAACCTCCGCTCGGAATCGGTTTTTCATTTTTGGAAATAAATTTATTCCAATTTTTCGGTAGTTCGTTCCGTGTTTATAATCCGCATTCGAGCTTTATGGATTCGATTTAAAACTTTTTGTAAAATTTTTTTCGAAATATGAACGTTATTCGTCTTTCATTTGTTAAGTGAAAATTTTTTTAGATACTTTTTACTTGAATAAACGAAGGAAAATGAGGCCGGTTCTTGAGTATAATGGAATTCGCATGTTCCGACTCGAGGATCGGATCTTTTTTTCCAATCGATCATTTCTCGCCGAACTCGATTCCTGGCTTAAGGAGTGACTCGAAGTCGAATCCTCTTTATCGGAAACAGCGGGCGGCACGATGATATCCATGACGCCGCGATCCGCAGAGACGGAAGTTGTTGAACCTTCTGCGGAACTGCATCTTATAAGTTATCAAAAAATTATTTTTGATTTCGAAATGACCGTTATGAAAAACCCCGTTTCCGAACGGTTGAGTTTTTTCTTTTGAGAAATCGGGAATTCTATTTTTACGGGATCGAAAGCGGATTCGGAATCTTTGATTGCGTTAGTTTGCTTTGAGGATATTCTTGGACCTCCCATATCCTGAACGAAGAGAATTATCATGATAAAAAAGAAAAAAAATGCAACCTTTCCCGCACCTTTCGCATCCAACGTTTCCTCTTTCTCGATTTCATTTCGCAAAAAAATTTCCGAATTCGGCCGGAAAATCTGGATTCTTCCTCTCCTGTTTCTGCTGCCGCAGGGAGTATTCTCCTGGGGCACTCACTATCTCGTGATGGATCGTGCATTGGAACATCCTTCTATGCACTTTGTTTCGCAGGAGGTTGCTTCCGAATCCCTCGATTCTTTCGTAAAAAAGGAAAAGGATTCCTTAAAAGTTCTGTTCGACGAATTCGCTGTTTGGGAAACCGAACGCGGTTCTAAGCGGTTTAAAAAGGTGGAATTTAATGCGAAATCACCTACCGTTCTCGATTTTTTAAAGGCTGCGAGATTGAATCCCGCGACCAAATTTATGGAAGTGGAGCGGATTCTTCCCGGTTCCAAGAACATGAACGGCGATGTTCCGGTTTCCGCGATCACTCCGTATTTGCCCGATTTGGAGGAACTTCCCGCGAGATTTCGATCGACCGCGGGTAAAAAAATCAAGATTAGAAACGTATTATATACGTTTATCGACGAACCCGATTGGGGCATGGATCACAGTCTTTGGGGTTTCGAGGAATACGGTTACGGAAAGCAGCCGTACGGTAAACCGCAAGGTGAAAGCAGCAAGGCTCCGTTTCACATGCAGTTTCAGAACGAAAACTGGATTCTTTCCTTATTCGCGCCGGAGATCGTGGAAGGAGGAATGATCCTGGATCGAATCGAGTTGTTTTCCCGTCTTTCCAAATTGGCGGGAAAAACGGGACACGATTATTGGAGATATCGATTCGCCGCTTGGGCCTGTCATTATATTCAGGATATCGGTCAACCGTATCATTCCAAAGCGGTTCCGGACGCCGGTTTTTTCTATTATTTGAAATTCGCTTTTTCCTCCAAGGAATCCAAAAAGGAAACGAAGGCGAAAACCACACAGCTCGTATCCAATCGTCACTTCCTATATGAAGATTTCGTTTCCTACGGATTGATTCAATTTTATAAGAGCCCGACTCCGGTGACTTCCACCTTGGCCGGATTTTTAACGAAAGATTTCGACGGTTTCCCGGATCAATCGTCTAACGGTGATTTGATGAAATTCGTGGGTAAACGCGCGGCTTCGCACGCGGCCGACATCAACGAATCCATCATCGATACGTTCGGCTACGATTATACAATGAAACCTGAATACGATCTGGAAAAGGAACTCGGAACGAAGATGAAGGAAATCTTTCCGACTTTGGATCGCGAAAAAGCGGATCATCTTTTGGAGGAAACGGGCCGCGACTTTTCCCTGACCGGTTCGGCAACGCGGGAAATTCTCCGTTCTCTCTTAAAGGATTAGAACGTTTTCCGATTTTCAAAAACGAAACGCCGCGTACGATTGTTAGGCTATGCGGCGCGATTTTACCTTTCACAAAAATTTCCGAGACGACCCGGTTCTTCGAGAGGCGTTCTTTCGATTTACTCCGCCCGCTCTCTACGGAGCCGACTTTCGTCTTTGGTATGATTTCGGTTTTTGGGAAGATTCTTATATTCCGTATTGTCTGATGGATGGGAAGAATACCGTCGCGAACGCTTCCGTCTGCGAAATGAAACTTCTTTACGATGGAAAAGAATACGACGCGGTTCAGCTCGCGACCGTGGGAACTCTTTCCGAATACCGCAATCAAGGTTTGTCGAGAATTTTGCTCGAACGGATTTTCGAGGATTACCGATCGAAAACGTCCTTCTTCTTTCTTTTCGGAAACGAAAGCGTTGTCGATTTTTATCCTAAGTGGGGTTTTGCGAATGCGGTCGAGTCGCGATTTATCCTGAAACATCCCGCTCGAAATTCTTCTCCAAAACGCAAACGGTCTTATCGCGTTTTGAACGTTCACTCCGAAGAAGATCGAACCTTATTTAGACGGATCGCAAATTCTTCGCTTCCGGTGACAAAACGATTCGGTGCGCGGAATTACGGTTTCATTCTTTCCTTTTATTGGTTGTATGCGTTTCCCGAAAACTTTTTCTATTTTCCCGATCAAGACGCGATTCTCGTGTTTCAACGGGAAGGCAACGTTCTTTGGTTGCACGAAGTTCTCTGCCAATCTCCATTCTCCCTTTCCGACTTTTTCGCCGAAGGAGAAGGGAGGGATGCGGAAGAAGTGAGATTCGGTTTTTGTCCGGACGGTTTGGACGTTCAGGATCTTGCCATCGAAGCCGTTTCCTACGAATCCGATTCTCCTTTGTTCGTGAAGGGTTTCGGGGATCTCGGAAAACTTCCGTTTCATTTTCCGATTTTGGCTCGAACCTGATCGCGGTGCGCGGAAAAAAATCCTCTCTGATTTCGGAATCGATCAGCCGATCTCGGTCAAAAATCATAAGTCTGGTCGAAGCGGACGGCGTTTGGTGTTAGGATCATTCCCGAAAAGCGAAAGGTTCAGGACCTGGGGTTTTTCTAAGATTTCGATTGAATTTGGAGAATAGGGAAATGGCTCAGAAATTGAAAGAAGCGGCGGACAAATTGAAAACTTCCGATCATCCGGTCTTGGATGCGGTTATCGTCGGAACGGGGTTTGCGGGACTGGGAATGGGAATCCGTTTGAAACAAGCGGGAATTCATTCTTTTGTCATTTTGGAACAAGCGGACGGAGTGGGCGGTACTTGGAGAGACAATCATTATCCGGGTGCGGCTTGCGACGTGCAGTCTCATCTGTATTCCTTTTCGTTCGAACGAAATCCGAACTGGTCGAGAATGTACGGTCTTCAATCCGAGATTCTCGGCTATCTGAATCACTGCACGGATAAATACGATCTCAGGTCTCATATTCATTTTAACAATTCCGTGAACTCGGCGATCTTCGACGAACGATCCGGGCTGTGGCACGTAACGTCTGCAAACGGAAATTCGTTTAAGTGCAGAAGTCTGATTAACGGTTCGGGCGGTTTGAGCCGTCCCGTTCTTCCGGATATTCCCGGTTTAAAAAAATTTAAAGGGAAGATGTTTCACTCGGCGCGTTGGGATCATTCTTACGATCTCAAGGACAAAACCGTGGGTGTGATCGGAACCGGAGCGAGTGCGATTCAGATCGTGCCTGCGATTCAACCGAACGTCAAAAAACTGCATCTCTTTCAAAGAACCGCGCCTTGGGTGATCGCGAAACCGGACCGCGCGATTTCCGGAGCGGAAAGATGGTTGTTTAGAGTTTTTCCTCCGGCTCAGTGGTTGTTCCGTCTTGCGATCTATTGGATGCTCGAGTTCCGGGTGATCGCGTTTACGATTCATCCTAGTTTGATGAAATTGTTCGAAGTTTTCGCGAGAGGTTATCTGAAGAAGCAGATCAAAAACCCCGAACTGAGACAAAAGGTGACTCCGAATTTTACGATCGGCTGTAAGCGCGTTTTGATTTCCAATGAATACTACGGTGCATTACAAAAACCGAATGTGATCGTAAATACGACGGCGATCCAAGAAGTCCGCGAGAACGGAATCGTTACCAAGGACGGCGTGGAACATCCGATCGACGCGCTCATCCTCGCGACCGGGTTTCAAGCTGCGGAGGCGATGTCTCCTTTTGAAGTGAAGGGTTTAAACGGAAACGATTTGAACGACGCTTGGGCGAACGGAGCCGAAGCGTATTTGGGAACGACCGTTGCCGGATTTCCGAATTTCTTTCTGATCGTTGGTCCGAACACCGGTCTCGGTCATAGTTCCATGGTTTTGATGATCGAATCGCAGATCAATTACGTGCTTCAATGTATTCTTTCCATGCGTAAGAAAAAACTGAAATTCATCAACGTGTTGAAACAAGCTCAGGATAAATACAATCAGGCGATTCAGGCGCGGTTGGAAAAATCCATCTGGAATACGGGAGGTTGCGTCAGTTGGTATCGTACGAGTTCGGGTAAGAATACCACGTTGTGGCCCGGATTTACGTTCGAGTTCCGTTTAAAAACCAAGTTCGTGAATCTTTCTCATTACGAAGCGGCAAAGGCGGACGATCAACTGGAAAGCATCGGTTTGATCTCTCGTATCGCGATGTTGTTTTCGGGAGTTTGGCGTTAAGAAAGGATTCTTAAGATTCAACGGGATGCGATCCCATCGAAGAAGGATGGGTTCGCTTGGAAACCGCGGAACGTTTCCGTTTGTAAGGCCGGGCTTTGCTCGGCTTTCTTTTTTTATAACCTACGATTATTGGGTTAAGCAATACTGCGAACGCCCATTGAACCGATGCGATTTCATTGGATGCTCCTTGAGCCGTTCCACGGCTTGTCAAGGGAAACAAACGAAGAAAAATTTTTTCTTTATTCGAAGCGTTTCTTTCGCACAACGTCATGAGCCTTTGATTACATTAGAAAGGCATTTTATTTATGCGTATTTATTTGAAGTGGAAACAATTGTGCAGAAAGAGTTGCTTTCAACACGAGATGCCATTATGTTCATCACTCAGTGAATCGGTTTTTCAATTTTTTGTTTCATATTTTAAAAATGAAAGGCTCTCTTTGCGATCGCTTCGGCTTTTTTGCGCGAGTCTGATAAGAATTCGAAATGGAAGAAGTATAAATCGGGTATCTTACGTCATAATTAGGTTCGAACGATCGAAATTGTAAGAAAATTATTTCCTAGTTGAATTGTGTGCGTCGCTCGGGAAATAAAACGAGAATTTTGAAGGACCATTGAAAGGGAAGAACGGTTCGTTTGTTCTTGTTGTCGAAGGAGAAAGAAACTCAAGAGGTATTATCGATTTTATGAAATTTCTTTTATGTCGGTTTAATTTGAAATATTATGCGAAGGATCGATTCGATGAAGTTCAATGAAGTCAAAATCATAGGAGCCATGTTCAGAGGCGCCGATCGGAATTACTTCGTGACGTTTTCGAATATCGTATATATTTCCTCGAACGGAAGATATTCCGTCCTTCATACGCCGGATCAGAATTTGGAAGTGGTCGGTACGTTGAAGCAGACCTTGCAGAGATTGCAGTCGGAAAAATTCGTACGCGTTCATAAACAGTATATTATCAATATGGAATTTTTAGGACATGTGGAATACTTTACGGACGGAGTTCACTACGCGTATATGACAGACGACGAAAAAAGTCAAGTCCCCGTAAGTCGTGTTTACCTTCCGTATACGTGGCCGGACCAAAACAAGGCGGAGGTATGATTCTATTTCGATATGGAGAGAACCTCCCGCTCTTCCAGGATTTCTTCTCCTTCTCCGGTAAAGATGTGAATTCTATCGTTTTCGGTTTTGATTCTTCCTTTTAGGATTCTTCCGTCTTTGAGACGAATGATCCAAGGATTTGCCCGCAAAGACCGATTAGCAGGCGGCTTGAAATACGAAGCTTGAGTCGAATCCTGGAGCGAGGAAATCGTATCCTTTCGAAGAGTTTCATTCAACGCTTCGAATTGAGTTCGGTTTAATATGACTTTTCGGAGATTCGGTTTTTCGGTTTCGATTTCCATCGATTCGCCGGGTACGGACAAATGTTCGTGAACCGACGTATCTCCATCCTCATAGTCGGAATCGAGAGATCCTTCCAATAAAGTGAAATAAGCCTTCGTGTTGGCGATCTCCGCCAAAATTTTTGTTCCCGTTAGTTGAATCTTCCAGCCTCCGATAAAAAATCTAGTTCCGTTTCCCGGACGCAGATCTTCCCGCAGATAGATTCTTCCTGTTTTGAGTTCAAGATGGAGTCGCGTCGTTTGCGAACGCACGGTTTGAATCGTAGCTGCGGTGTTCGGAAAAAGAAGGAGGTGAGTCGTTCCAAAAATGGAAGTATTCGAAATTTTGCATTCTCTTGGAGAAGAATCGATTGTCCAAAGATCCGAATCCGTTTGCAGAACCTTACATCCTTCTCCCTTCCAACTTAATTCGAAGATCGTATTTCGGTCCGATTGGAGCCGCCATTGTACCCAAACGATTGCGGAAGACGCAATTAAGAGCAAACAAGCGAGCGAGATCAACTCAAAACGCCAAACCGCCGGAAAGAGGAATCTTTTATTTTCTTTTTTGGAATTGCGTGCGTTAGTAAAAACGTCGATCGGGTGCAGAGAAAGATTCGGAGTTTCCTCGCTTCCTTCTTTTTGAAAGGAAGAATACTCCGTATACGGAGCGTACCGGACCAACTCCTTTTTTTGTTCTTCATTCAAAGCCGGTTTCGAACTTCTTCGGAAGATTCGCAGCGGATAGAAGGATTCGAGAAACATTCTCTTCTCCAAATATTTCTTAAAATCTTCCCGTTTCATGCGAATGTGAATATAAACTTTCACGCGTACAAGCCAAGTATTAAAAAATTCCCGAATTTTGAAGGTCGCTCTTCCCGTTTGAATGCGCTTGGAAAAGGAATGAACGATACAAGATGAGGAATGTAAAACGGCCTCTTTGAAAATGTGCGCGGTTTTTTTCGATGCTCGGAAGTTGCCTTCTTTAAAGATGGTATCGATGGAAAAAAGAGGGGCGTTATTTTTCCTGTTCTTTGATCGTAAGGGAATCTTTTTTTCAAATCTCCTTCTCTTTTCGCTGGCAGGTTCCGGAATTTATTTTTCGTTTCTCCAGAGTCCGAGAACCTCCGCGCATTTATACGTTACTTTGATTCTCCTTTTTATGCCCTTGCATTTCGTCTTCGTTAGTTTTTTGATACGCAATGCTCTTCAGGGCAGATTTAAAAATTCGGATGCAAATACGAAAGGATTCGAGCCGGGTAACGTTTCTCCGGATCGGGAATTCTTAGGTTCTAGAATTTATAATCTAAGAATGACTCCGCATTTTCTATTCAACTCATTGATGACGCTTCGTATCTATATGGAAAGCGAACGCGAAGACGCCGTCGAATATTTGGACAGTCTTTCGAATATGCTTCGGTATTCGTTCCGTTTCGTGGATCGTGATCGCGTTTCTCTAAGGGAGGAATTGGATTTCACTCTTTCTTATTTCGATCTTGTTAAAAATAAGGCGAAACATCCGTTTCGAATCCTCATCAAAAAAGAGGTGGGAATGGAAATCGGAAAAGTTTTCGTTCCTCCGTTCTTGATTCAGACTCTTGTGGAAAATTCGGTAAAACACGCGGTGATGAAATCGAAACATTCGATCGTGATCGAAGTGGAGATTGGTTGGGAGTTCGAGGATCGGATTCGAATCACGGTCCAAGACAACGGTCCGGGCGCACGGATAGCGGGCGACGATTTGGAAGAAGGAACTTTCTTTTATTTAAGAAGAAGACTGAAAGAAATTTGCACCGAAGCCGATCTTCGGATTCAAAGCGAGATCGGAAACGGGTTTAAAACGGAAATCTCCTTATACGACGCATCTTTGCTTGAAGCCCGAAGTAAAATTTATTCCTGATTCGATTTGTATATTCTTAATATTGAATATATCGGATTTTAGAAGCCGAACTCCAGACGAATTTGTATTTCCGTTTCCGATCGGGAACGTTCGTTCCAGGGGAAACGAAAGGACGGAAGAATTCGAAAAGAGGAATTCTCCACGGTTTTCGAATCCGGCTTCCAAGTCCAGAGATCGAATAGATTCAAAACGTAGAATAGGGAAGTAAGAATCAGAAACGAGCGGTTTTTGCTTTTGTGTTCGTAGTAGGCTTCGTATTCAAAGTCTACAAACAGGAGTCCGTATTCTTTTCCCAAAAGAATCGCTTGTTCGTTGAATTCTTTTTGTTTTCCGAGTTCGCTTTTCCCCCTCAAATATTCGTATTCCGCTGCGGCCGCCGATAAGAGAGTTCCGATGAACAGGGTTGCTCCTGAAGCTTTTCTTCCGGTTCGAATTTGATAACTCCCCGGTATCAGAATTTCATACGGTCGAACGGAGTGGTCGATTGTCTCGGAACCGGGGTTTGTTTGCGACGGCAGGCTGCGAGTATATGCTATTTTTTGAATGGATGAATTTGGGATCCGACTTTTTTGAGAATCGATCGTAAGTGTCGTCGTATTGAATCCGATATTCGATAAGACCCCGCCTTTTCTTTCTCCCGATTGAAGGACAACTTCCACTTGATATCCGGAGAGCATGCTTTGAAATTTTTCCGGATTGAAAGGAAATTGAAACTCGGCGGAATGAATCTCGGAAAGCGATACGACTTTAAGTTCGGATTTCTCCGCGTCGTAAAAAACGAATTTTTCACGGTCGACGACTTCGAGCAAGATGAGTTCGGAAGTTTGAGATTCGGCGACGGTCTTGAGAGTCGTTCGAATTCCGTCGAATCCGAGTTCTATCTTTTCGATTTCTTTCGAAGGGATTTCTTTTGTTCCTTCCGCAGTCGAAAGCTCCACTGCATTTTCTTTGTACTGAATGATCTTACCGACCAAAGGGGTTTTATTTTTTCTCAGCCGTATCATGTCCGAAAAGAGATTTTGCGAAAAGAATAGGATGATCAGAAATACGAACTTTGCGCCGATTCTAAACTTTTGGAACATGAAACGAAACGAAATCTCCGTACGAATCGGAGATTCGCGCGATCAAATAGACTCTATTAGGAACCGTTTCGTTTTAATTTACGGGTTTCAAGTCTTTTAAGGTCCCTTCACACAACGTACGTAATGCAAACCGGTTTTAACGTCGTCATCGCTACCGCCTTCCCGAAAGTCGATCATCATGGCTCTGTGTCGTCCGCCGGTTCCGCTCGGTGAGGGATGTGTGGTGGAAGTCCAATAATACGAGTTGCTTGCGCTCGGTGTGTTGGGAAAGGAACCTCCCGATATCGCCGGACCTTCGACGTTGTAGTTTACGATCGTATATAATTCTTTGATGTTCGGGAGTCTCCATACGAATCCGCCTAACGCGAGTGTGTTGCAGTAGTTCAATGCCGCTGTCCAGTTAACCGCCGTAACTGCTCCCGAGCAAGGCGCTGTGGTCGATTGTCCCATACTACATTGAGTCCAAGTCAAACCTGTCGCTCCGTCGACGATGGTTCCCGGAGTTCCGCCCGGATTAAACGGTCCGATGGAAAGAAGCTCCGCGATAATCAAAAATGGAAGAATGCTTAGAATCCAAATTCTTATACGTTTCATAGTTTGTTTACCCGCTCGTTACACAATAGTGATAGTAAAAATTCGTCGTCTTATCCGCGCTCTGCGTTTTACCTGCGTAAATATTTACTTTGAACGCTTTGTCTTTGCTGTTTGCTCTCACGGAAGAAGACCAGTAGTTCGTGTTCCCGTCTATGATATTGGGAAAGTGAATCGGACTGATGATGTAGTCGTCCGCATAGTAGGAATAATCGAATAAGGATTGCATTTCTCGAATCGTGGGAAGTCTCCAATTTTGTAAACCCGCATAACCCGCTCCTGCGTTTAACTTATCGTATTCCCGGCAGCGATGAACGGCTTGCTGCCATGTGGCGCCCCATGCTCCGTAAATATTCGAAGATCCCGTTCCGGTACAGTCGCTGCCCGACCATACTTGACCGTTGACGCACGAAGCCCACGTAAGATCGGTTAGTCCGTGGTAAGTGATCGGATCATTTGCATATCCCGGATTTACGCTCGGTCCGGAAAGGGAGCTTGTGGGTGAAGCGCCGATGATTGCCGCGTCCATTCCGGTTCCTGCGCAAGCGATCAACGTGCCGCTTGCGTCCCAGCATTGTGTTTGTCCGGTATCCGTCAAAGGTGTAAGAAAGTATTCGGCCGTTGTTCCGCTCGTTCCCGAATAACTGGTGTTCAACGGATTCCCCGCGACATCGGTCACCGCGGTACTGATTAGGTTCCAACGGATCGTAAAATTTTCAGGAAGGGGATAAACGTAGACGGATAAATCGGTGCTGGAATTCCAAAGATAAGAATAACTGAAGCCGGGAAAAGGGGCAAAGGAACTCGCTCCCATTTTATCATCGAAGCTCAAAACGGGCGCTACGCTCGTATTCATCGGCTCGCTAAAGACATATCGAAATTGAAATGAGTTCGGCGAGAAACCGCTGGAACCGTTGGCCGGGCTAAAAGAATTCAAAATTGGCAGCGTGAGATCAGCCACAGTCGCGGTCGCATCTTCGTTCGTAAACGTAGCGGAACCAGGAAGTAAACTTGTCAAAGAACTTAGAGCGGATACGGTAACCTGACTGGATCCGTAAGCAACCTTGGTCGCTAAACCTTTGCTACCGGGAGTATTGGAAATCGTTATTACGGAAGTATCTGCGGAAGACCAATTCACACTCTCGGTGACTTCCGAATTGAGAACTCCGTCGATGTAATAGTATGCTCTGAATTGGACCGTTCCGCCCGCTTCTTGCGTGATGGAACTCGGTTCGATGACGATCTTATGTACGGATGCGGTTGGAGAGCCACCCACGCCTGTCTGCGGAATTCCTGAAACGTTTTTTTCCTCAAGGAGGGAAAAGAATAGACCGACTAATCCTTGCGGTCTGTCCGTGAGACAGGATTGAAAAAGAATGATAATGCCGAGAATCAACCCGAATTTAAATTTGTCCGCCTTCATCCAAAACACCCTCCGCAATTTCCAATACATTAAGAAAAATGAATGTACTAAAAATGTTTCTATGAATACGACGTGAAACCTTTCAGAATCTTTAGGAAAGAAAAGTATTATTTGCGCGCTTTTTTGCCAAAAGAAGAAGCGGTTGTATGCCGGGAATAAGATGCACTTATTTCGGAATGAAATTTTGTGTCAATTTATCCCGAACCTCCTATTTCTATAATTTGGTTTTTCTTATTATACTTTTTAGTCGGCCGTCGTTACGCTTTATAAGCGGTTTATTGCGAACGGAATGAAGAACAGTTAAAAGGGAACGAAACGCGGGCTTGTTTCGGTAATACGAATAGACAACGGATTCTATGTCTGAAACGTAGATGGAGAATTCGGACAAGTCCGAGCGGTGGTTAGAATGAGAAGCATGGAAAAACCCTATAAAACGGTCGTAATCGAAGACGATTTTGTGATCGGATCTTTTATAAAAAAAGAGGTGGAAACTCACGGTAAATTTGAAGTCACGGAGATGTTCGAGAACGGTTCTGATGCTGTACGTTTTTTGGCGCACAACAAGGTGGATCTTCTTCTTCTCGATATTGAACTTCCGGATTTAAACGGGTTCGATTTATTGAAGGGATTGGATGATCCTCCCGTTACGATTTCGGTAACCGGTCACGAGGGAAACGCGGTGACCGCTTACGATTTTGGAAATCTGGACTACGTAGCTAAACCTGTCGTTCCGGAAAGATTGCACAAAGCGTTGGACCGCGCTTATGAAAAACTTTCCAGCGCGAAAAACGTATCGATTCACAATTACGGAACCAAATTTAAGGGAGTCGATCGCAACGTTTTCATCACATTTTCCAATATCGTTTATATTTCTTCGAACGGAAAACATTCTATTCTTCATACCGTAGACGACGGAATCGAAGTGATCGGAACTCTGAAAGACCTCGAACCTAAGCTATCCTCGGGCAAGTTTAGAAGGGTTCATAAACAATATATTATAAATATGGAATATTTGGCCCATATCGAGTATTTCAACGGCGGATCCCACGTCGCATATATGAAGGATGAGGAGAAAAGTCAGGTGCCGGTAAGCCGTATTTATCTTCCGGGGATCTGAAAATAAGTTTTAGACAATTCTAAATCTGATTTTCGAATCGGGCGGGTATTTGAATCTGGACTAAAAAGTTCCCCACTTATGCAGCCAGAATATTTCTCCAATACCCGCGCCAGGTCTTCCGTCGATTATCTTTTAAGAACCGTCCATCAACATCACGTTCAGTTGAGTTTAATGGCCGATCAAAAGGCGAATATTTTGATCGCGGCGTCTTTCGTGATCCTTTCCTTGGCCCTCGGTTTTTTACAGCGAGGAATTTATGTTACGGGCATCATTCTTCTGATGGGATTTCTGGCCGTTGCCGCATCCCTTGCGATCTTTGCCGTGATGCCTCTTTCCAGACCGGATAAGGTTCGTAAAAAGAATCCTTTGTTTTTCGGAGATTTCGCCGCGGACGACGAGGAAACCTTTTTTAAAAACGTGGAAGCCGCTTTGGAAACCGACGCTTCTTTGTATAAAGCGATTTCCTTCGATATCTATCAGATGGGGAGAACCATCTACTTTACGAAATACAGATATATTCGCTGGAGTTACCGTTTTTTTCTGGCGGGTTTTTTTAGCGGAGGAACGTTGATCGTATTCGAAAGTATCGGTTGGATTCCTTCCTTGATCAGAGGATAAAACCGTTGTTAGGCGATTCTTTTTAAACCGGCCAAATAGAGTTCGTATTCCGTCCTGTAACAACGATCGAAGGGAAGCCATCTTTGTTCGTCGATCAGGGAATCGAAATTTTGAAACGAAGCGAACTCGGACCAGATTTCCCGAAACGAGTTTACGAGAAGTTTTCGGTAATACGGCCGATCGATATGGATCTTTTGGTTTTTCCGTTTTAGAGCGGAAATCGCCTCTTCGGGAAGATACCATTGGTCTTTGCTTTTGGCCTTTCGATTGAGAACCAGATAACGGATCTTTTCCCCCGCTTGAACGGAAATTCCCATTTCTTTCAGATTGTGAAGCGAAACCGCGGTGGGCCCGTCGACTTCATATTCGTCCAGGTCCTTGGACGTGGATCTTCGGATGAGAAGTTCCTCCAAAGGAACGCGTTCCGATTTGATGAGTTCGTCGAATCGTTCGTAAATTCGTAAAATCTCACATTCGGAATTCTTTAAGTCTGCGATCGTGATTTTTTTCCGCATCCATTCCAGCATTTCCGCCTGCGCTTTTTTGACGAATAAGGGGAGATCCTTTCGTCTTGCTCCGATCCCTCTGCATTTCAGATCTCCGGTTTCGAACCTTCCCATGTAGCGATTGGCCACGGGCATTTGCGGGTCCTGGCTCGAAGCGGGAAACAAAAGCCAAGTATAAATTCCGTCCACGTCTATCTTGACGGAAGTGCGTTTTTGAATTTCGATGCAGAGGGAATTCAATTCCTCTTTTGCAAACGGAGAAGAATCTTCTTTGCGGATGAAGATGCTGTCCGTGATGGCGTGGATAAAAACGTAACCCCGATCTTCCGCGATTTCTTTTGCCGCAAGAAGTTTTTCTCTTGCGAACGCGTTTACGCTTTCGTGACTTTCCAATCTTCCGAACTTCGCGTTTCTATATCCGAGATAGCCGAAAGAAGTGACGAGCATCCACTTCAAACTGGATTGTTTGCGTTCGTATCCGTAAAGTTTGTCGCCGTATTTTTTTTCTTCGTTCGCTTTGTGGATTTCCTTGATTCGATCTTTATAATACGCTCTTCGTTCGAGTACGTGCTCTAAGGCGTCGGACACGATTCCTTTTCGCTTTTTGCAGATCTTATATCCGAGTCCGGGAACGACCGGCGTTTGCGGATCGTCCGCGCAGCAAGAACAGTTGACGCATTCCGGAGAGATGTTGTGAAGCACCATCGTCGACGGATACATTTGCGCGAAATCGAGTTGCGCCACATTCTCCGCCGTCATCCCGAACGAAATATCCGGTTGAAAGACGAGTCCGCCTTTGTCCGCTTCCAAAAGTTGAAGCGCGGTTTTGGGAGATTCGATCGCGCTTTTTTGCCAAGGCACGAGATAACCTCTTCGAAGAGCGACGTCGGTTTCGATGCTCGTCAGCGCCTTACCCGTGGAAGCGCGCGCCATCTTCTGCATGGGAAGACGAGAGAGTCTTGCCAATTCCACGATTCCCAAAAGATCCGCTTCCTTGTGAACGAAACTGTTTTCCGAATCGATATGCCATCTTCCGAACAAAGGATACGAAGGGGCGCGATACACGATGGTCCCGTACGTGTTGTAACTCGTTCCCTTGGTTTGAATGTTTCTTCGGATCGGAGACGTTTTATCCCGGTCAAAGGCCGGAAAAATTCTCAGCTTTTGCGCCTGCGTGAAAAGATAAGGAAAGATGGTGTGATCTCCGTACGAGGAAAGAATCACGTCCGGATCTTCTTGTTTGAGAAGTTTATCGATTTTTAAAAGAAGATCTTTCGGGTCCTTTCCGGAAAATTCCCAGGACTGCGAACCGTCGCCGAATACGATGGAGTTGTTCTTCATATCGATTCGATGGCTCTGCGCCAATTTCATCGTTAGAATTTTGAAACTCGGAACCTCGTATTCCAAATTCTTAATTTGATCGTCGTCTGCGTCGATCGTATGGATTCGTTTTCCGTGTTTTCCCTCCGTATAAGAAATCCTTAATTTACACAAAGGGAAAATTCCCTTGTCCACCATGTAACTCGTGGAAACCTCTATATCCGAATGATAGATGTCGAATTTTCCGTACAGTGCGTAGAGCTTTCGGGAAACCTTGGAAAGAATGGAAGGACGAGAGATTTTGAGTTCTAAGACGGGGACTTCGAGGTTTTCGTAAAAAAGGGTTTTGTTTTTGACGACGGGGATTGCGGATAACGCGTCCAGTTCGTAGAATCGCTGCACCAATTTCTTGAGAATGGATTCTTCCCCTCGCGCGTAGATGATAGGCTGATAAAAATCGTGGAATAGAACGCATTCTCCGTTTTTGTTTCGGAGCCATAGATGGATCTTGTCTTCTATATGATAAATATCGAATAGAGTTCCTTCTATGAAGATCGGTTCAGACATTTTCTTTCGGAGCGCGCAGTTCGTTCAGTTCCTGCTTTAGCTTGGAGATTTCCTTTTTGAGATGAATCATCATCGTCATCAGCATCGTGTCGATCGGATACGGTCCCGATGCCATGACTCCAGCCTGAACTTGTAATTTGGCGACTCGTATCAGATCGTCGAAAATTTCCTGATCGGGTTTGCGAAGGCCTCTGCGAAATTCCAAGAGACCGGATTCCACCTGCTGCATTTGTCTGGAATAAGGCGTAACGGTTCTTCCCATATTGTTACCTCTGAACGTTTCCGATACGTTCGATCGTATCCGGAGAAGATGAAGATTTCTTTCTTACTTTTAAATAAGAGAGTTTATTTTCGATTTTGAGTTCCCAGAGATCTGCGGACGCTTCCGCCAATTTCGGAAAGAACGCCTTGAAGGTCGGGTGGGTGTATTTCATCGATTCGATTACGAGAACCGGGACTTCCTGTTCATGAAGTCGTTCCAAGATGAGAAGCATCTTATCCAAGAGAAATCTTCCTTCGTCTTCTTGAACGTCTCCGTCGAAGAATTGTTTGCAAGGAGCCAAGAGAAAGTAGATGTTCTCTTCGTTTTTGCGCGAGGCGACGGCCTGCAGTGCGTCCAGGATTTGATACGGGGTGAATGCTCTTTGAACGAGGATGTTGCTCAGTAGGGCTTCGGGAGGAATTCTTCTTTTTCTCGTTTCGGCAGTGATGACAAAGGGATTGAAGCGGATCGCGCAATCCAAGTTGAAAATCTTAAAACCCGAAACCGCGAACGCATATTCCCAGTGTAGGGCGAGGTTGTAGATCCCCGACATTCCCGTCAGCATTCCGAGTCCTTTTCTTTCCCAGCTAAGAATCGGATTGTAGAGATTGTCGATTTCCGAAGAAGGAGGAGGTGCGGTTACGAGAGTCTGAAGTTCCATGGTTACTTATTATATGATATGTATATAAATGTAAAGTGCTTTTATCGTAAGAGCTATGATTGAGTGATAAATAGGGAAGTGGGAGTTCCTACGTTTTTTCGGAGACGGAGAAATTGAAATTCAGGAATATGTGTGAGTTCCCACAATTCGGACCGCTCATGCGACATTCAATCCAGGCTATGTCATATATACTGTGGGAACTCCTGCAGCCAATGCGACGTAAGTCGAGGACTATGTCCGGTAAAGTGTAGGAACTACCACATTTTTTAAGTCGGCGAGAGCTTGATTCTTACTATGGAAATGTAGGAACTCATACGAATTTCTTTTACGGAAATATCCCTGTTGTTTTCTAAAAAGCCCCGCGCCAGAGATCCGAGCGACGCATTTTCGAACGACCTTAGGGAGTGAGAAATGCGGCCCGCGAAGCGGCCGAAGCGTAAGCGAAGTCGCGGCAGAGCTCGATCCACTCGAAGAGTGGAGGCGCCCAAATGTTTTCCCAATAAAAAAGGCGCCCCGAGGAGCGCCTTTGGAAACAACCGAAGTCGGTTTAACAAATTTTAATCTAAACGGAAATTGGTCATCGGGAATTTTTGGGTGAGTTCCTTCACTCCGCCTTTGACCTTCGTTCTGTTTTTTTCGTCGCTCGGATTATCGAGGAAGTCGCAGATCAGATTTCCGACCACTTCGATATCCGCAGGTTTTAAGCCGCGTGTGGTAAGAGCCGGAGTTCCGAGACGGATTCCCGATGCGACCGCAGGAGGATTTTTGTCGAACGGAATCGCGTTCTTATTCACGGTTACTCCGACTTCGTCCAATCCATCCGCGGCCTGCGCTCCGGTCAGTCCTTTTACGGATACGTCCAGAAGAACGAGGTGATTATCGGTTCCTCCGCTCACGACTCTGTATCCGCGTTTTACGAATACTTCAGCGAGCGTCTTCGCGTTTGCGAGAACGGTTTCGATATAAGTTTTGTATTCCGGTTGAAGCGCTTCTTTGAAAGCCACCGCTTTGGCGGCGATCACGTGCATCAACGGTCCGCCTTGGATTCCCGGAAACACGCGAGAGTTTAGTACTTTCTCATTTTCTAATGTAGATAGAATCAATCCGCCTCTCGGTCCTCTCAACGTTTTGTGGGTGGTCGTCGTGACGTAATCGAACATTCCTACGGGAGAAGGGTGATATCCGGTGGAAACGAGTCCGGAAATATGAGCGATGTCCGCCATCAATTTCGCACCGACTTCTTTCGCGATCTCCGCGAACTTTGCAAAGTCGATGGTTCTCGCGTATGCGGAAGCGCCGGCAACGATCAGTTTCGGTTTGTGTTCTCTCGCCAGTTGAGCGACTTCGTCGTAGTTGATGGTTTCGCTTTTAGGATCGACCCCGTATGGAATCGGTTTATAAATTCTTCCGCTCACGTTGACCGGAGAACCGTGCGTCAAGTGACCGCCGTGCGCGAGGTTCATTCCTAAAAAAGAATCCCCCGGTTCGAGACACGCGAGAAAAACCGCCATGTTCGCCTGCGCTCCCGAGTGCGGCTGCACGTTCGCGTATTCCGCGCCGAAAAGTTTTTTCGCTCTTTCGATCGCGAGACTTTCGACTATGTCCGCGTTGTGGCAGCCGTTGTAATACCGTTTTCCCGGATAACCTTCGGCGTATTTGTTCGTAAGTGTGGAAGTGTATGCTTCCAGAACGGCTCTGGAAACGAAGTTTTCGGAGGCGATCATTTCCAGGTTATTTTCCTGTCTTTCGTCCTCTTGTTTTAACGCTGCGAATATCTCTGGATCTGCTTTCGGAAGAAACTGCATCTGGCCCTTCTTTTTGATGATTCCGAGTAGAAGTCCGATTAATCTCTGAAGATGAAATCCATCCTCGAATATTTGTTTTCCAAGAGCCGTTTCGCTTCTTGAAATACCGATTTCGTAAACCGGAGATCCCTCTCTGTGCCCATTCTGGAAAGGCCCAGTGATTCGGCAAATACATGAGATAGGTCCTGACCAAATTTTACGGTGGAAAATCCGCTCGGCAGAGAGGTCACGAAATCGGAATGTTTGCGGTTCTTTCTGTATTCCGGTTCTTCCGGAGGATGTTTGAGAAGTTCGGAAACTCTGGAAATCAGAGACGGTTTTAGGATCAGAGTTCCGTGATGAACCACCGCGCCTTTTTTGCGGAACTGAGCGTTCCCGGAGATTTTCTTTTCCAGTCCTTGTTCGAAGACGGCGAGATCCGATTTGCCTCGGAAAGAAGCGTCTAACGTTTGTCGCTTTAAAGCGTTCACGACGAGACTCAAAAAGTAATCGTAGGATTCCTTTACTTTGTAGAGTTCCGGTTTAACGTCCAAGGAAATGAAGAAGGTAAAGTTGAGATTCTCCTCGGGGTGATGGACGACCGTTCCGCCTCCGCTGGCTCGGCGCACAATCGCCGGAAATTCTCGGTCAAAATTTTTTTGACGAACCGAACCGCGGATCGTTTGCGAAGAGTCATTTTGCGATTTTTGGAATCTTTGAACGACTTCGGGGAGAATCGTGTCCTCCGCTTTTTCGGAAAGACCCAATACGATGGAGAATGGATTTTTCCAAATCCGCAATCCCGCTCCGTAACCGGAAGATACGAGGTTGATGCCGATCGCTTCTTCGATCGCGAGATTGGCCGCCGCGGATCGGATCGAATTTTGTACAAATGTGAATGTGCGCATGATTCGGTGAAACTTCGGTTTCTCAGCGTATACTGAGAGCCAACGGTCGCTGCTTTTTTGGCAACCTCACTTCCTATGGGTCGTTCGGTTTCTACAAGTTTGAGTCTCTTCCCTTTTTGCGCAATCGAAATGATTCGTAAGTGCCTATCATATTTCGTTATAAATATACGGTTCAAGCGGAAGATAACAAACGATCTTTATTCTTAGAAAGCGGAATAGGACGAACCGATCTTAGAAAGATTTTTACAAACGATTGATCGTAAACGCAAGCTAAGGACCGGTTCACATTATAAGCTGAATCCTGGCTCGGGGGAATTTGCGCAAAAAGTTTGGGAAAGAGGTGTTTAACGAGATAATCTATATTTTTCGAAAGGATACGCAATATGACTGAAACTAAATTATTGAATTCGATATTTACACGATGCGATCGAGGAGGTAGGGGTTAAGGATGGAAACATTAGTAAAATTTAAAATTCTTATTTTTGCGTTATCGCTAATCTTAGTTATTGCGTCCTGTAATTTAGAAGATGAAATTGTCGAAGACGCTGAAATGTGCGGGTTTGAATTGTATACGCTTCTTGCAAATTGTACCGATGAAGCGACTTTCTCTACCGGGAAAGCAGGCGCCTGCTTATTGATCGTGAATGACTATGAGAAGAATTGTAAATGATCTTTAAAGACATTTCCTTGGAGATTGAGACGAGGGGAATTATTCCGTGTGCAATGAGGTGCGAAGTGATCGATAAATCAATAGCTTGATTGTTGTGACTCGACTCATAGGAGAGGAATTGAGATCGCCAAGAGTCAAGGGTTGCGTAGCGGTACCGTCTACTGAAAAATAAGGAAAACACATTCGACCGCAAAGGGGAATGTTGCAAAAATCCTATTTCCCGCGCTCCAGCTTAAACGCCAGATGACATTTTACGGTCGGCCATTCGCTTGCAAGAATGCTGTAAACTGCGGTGTCGCGTAACGTTCCGTTTGGCATCACTCGATGGTTGCGCAGAATCCCGTCCAACGAGGCTCCGAGCCTCTCGATCGCGCGTCTTGAATTTTCGTTGAGACGATGCGTCCTGAATTCCACGGCGATACAATCCAAATCTTCGAATGCGTGTTCCAAAAGAAGAAGTTTGCATTCCGTGTTCACGGGCGTTTTTTGAAATTCTTTCGAATACCAAGTGGAACCGATTTCGAGCCGGTTGGAAACCTTCTCGATATTCATATAACGAGTACTGCCGATGATCTTTTGATCGCTTTTGCGGCGGACCACGAAAGGCAAAGAAGACTTTTCCTTTTCTTCAAGGAGCGCTTTGTCGATCCAGCGTTTCATCTCCTCGGGAGAAGGGACCATCGTAAACCAGAGCTTCCACAATTCTCCGTCTAACACCGCTTTGACTAACTCGTCGTGATGTTCCGCCCTTAGCGGATGCAGTTCCACGTGTTTTCCGAGCAAGGAAACCGGTTCGGGAGGATATGCGTATTTCATTGAATTCCGATTCTCTTTTTTCCGAAATAAAGGTTTCGCTCCATGAAAAATGGACGGATTCTCCGTTCGTTTTCGTTGCAAAGAACGTCGCCGCCTCGTTCGAACGAATCGATAAATTCTACAAAACCTCGGATCATTCTTCCGAATAGTATTTGCTCGAAGCGTCCTTTAAGAATTTCTTTTCCTTTCTGGAAAGCGAATCCATTCCCGACTTGGAGATTTTATCGAGGAGCTGATCCACTTCTTCTCGAACGTGAATCTTGCGGTTCATTTCCTCTTGCCACTTTCGCATTTTCCGTTTTTGAAGATAACGGCTTAAGGACAACGAAGCTGGAATTTTAGACTTTAGTTTATTATAATAAAGAAAATAAAGACCGCCTCCGATCGCTCCGCCTAAATGCGCCATGTGAGCGATGTTTCCGCCGGGGCCGGAAAACGCGATGATCAGCATCAAAATGATCACCATGTATTTCGCCTTCAAAGGAAAAAATCCCATGAACAGCAATTCCTGGTTCGGCCAGATGAGCGCGAACGCGATCAACAAACCGTAGATCCCTCCCGAGGCTCCGATAATCGTGCCTTGGTGAAATCCGAAGTTGTGAAGCATCCACGGAAAAAATCCTCCCATAAAACAGGAGAACAGATAAAACTTCAGAAAATTCTTTCCGCCCCAGTAGTTCTCAAGTATCGACCCGAACATCCAAAGCGAAAACATGTTGAACAGGATATGAAAGAAGTTCTGAACCGAATGTAAGAATGCGTACGTAACGAACTGCCAGACAAAGTAATTACGATTGATCAAATCCGGCGTCATTCCCAGATACAACGTGAGATAATCTCCGATCGTCCAGGAGAGCAAAAGCTGAACCGCAAAAAGTCCCCCGTTTAGAATCAATAAGGTGCGGACTACGGGAGTCAGTTCCGGACCGATCCGATTGTAGATGCCTGTCATAGGGGAACATGATTTCTCTTTAGAATCCGACGACAACCGTAAAACGGTTTTTCTTTTCCTCTTCTCTTTGACAGAATGTTTCAAACGGAAATAATCGGTTCAAGGTGATCGTTCAACTTTACGGTACTCGGGGTTCCATTTCCTCTCCGCTCCGCACCCCGGAATACATTCAGAAGGTGACTCAAATCCTGGAAATCGCTCGGGACGCGGGACCGAACGCGCTTGCCGACATTCATAAATTTATTTCCAAACTTCCTCCGTATCTTACGCACATAGTCGGCGGAAATACGACCTGTGTTTCGGTACTTTCCTCTTCGGGAAAAAGAATCATCCTGGATTGCGGCACGGGCGGACGCGTGATCGCGGACGAACTCATGCAGGGAGATTTTTCGAAAGGTGAGGGAAAGATCGCATTCTTTTTTACGCACACGCACTGGGATCATATCCAAGGGATTCCCTTTTTCAAACCTCTCTACATTCCGGGAAACGAGTTCCATTTTTATTCCCCGTTTGCCGATCTTCAGGAACGTTTTGAAAAACAACAATCCCCCGAATTCTTTCCCATTCCATTTTCCGCCCTTGCGTCCACGAAACTCTTTACCTGCCTACGCCCTGACGAAACTTTGGATTTAGAGGGAGATTGTAAGGTCAGTATGTATCCTCTCAAACATCCGGGCGGTTCGTTCGCCTACCGTTTGGAGGAAAAAGGAAAGGTCTTTGTTTTTGCCACGGATGCGGAATTTACGGGAGAAGACTTCGCTTCCGTTACGGAAATGAAGCCGTTTTTCGAAAATGCCGACCTCCTGGTCCTGGATTCCCAATATACTTTGGATGAATCCTTCCAAAAATTTGACTGGGGACATACTTCCTACACGATGGCCGTAAACTGCGCGGTCGCCTGGAACGTGAAAAAACTCGTTCTGACCCATCACGAACCCGCTTATGCGGACGACGTTTTGGACATCATTCTCCAGGAAGCCCAAGCGCACGCCGTCGCGCTCGGGAATCGCACGATCGAGATCGAACTCGCGGTAGAAGGGAACGTTTATAAATTAGTATGAAAAGTATCGGACTGCATAGAACCTCCAAAGCATTGCTCATCATCGCCCTCTTAGGAGGTCTCTTTTTCGGTTATATCCTTTCGGAAGTGGACGAAGGAGGAGAACTCGCGATGCTCGCCTCCTACCAGCCTACGACTCCGACCCGACTCTACGACATCAACGGAGTCGTCTTCGCGGAACTCTATAAACACAAACAGCAGCTTCTCAAATATCAGGACATTCCACCGCACGTGGTTCAGGCGTTTCTTTCCGTGGAAGACAACAACTTCTTCAATCACTTCGGGATCGACTTTATGGCGATCGTGCGAGCCGGAGTCGTAAACGTCATTTCGGGAAGAATCAAACAGGGCGGTTCGACTCTTACGCAGCAGCTCGCAAAAACCGTTCTTCAAAACAGAAAACGTTCCTTTGCGAGAAAATTCATCGAGGCGCTCTTTACGCTTCAGATCGAACAAGAATATTCAAAAGAAGAAATATTAGAAATTTATTTTAATCTTATCTACCTCGGTCACGGAACGACTGGTCTCGCTTCCGCGGCCGACGTCTATTTTCAAAAGGACGTAAGCGATCTCGACATCGCCGAAGCGGCGATGCTCGCCAGATTGCCGAAAGCGCCCGTGAAGTATTCTCCGTTTAAAAATCCCGCGATTTCCAAAGGCGCGCACTTGAGCGTTCTTCGATTGATGGCGGAACAAGGTTATATACCCGCGGACAAGGTTCAATCGATCCACGACGATTTCTGGAACAAGTATTGGCCCGTCGTCATCACACAATCTCCTTCTCAATCCACTTGGGGAAATCGTCTGAACAAGGCTCCGCACTTCACCGAATACGTTCGTCAAAAACTCGAAAAGGAACTCGGAGAAGATAAGGTTTATACCGGCGGCTTGAAGGTTTATACGACTCTCGACGCGCGCAAACAGGAAATCGCTCAGGAAGAATTGTCCAGAGCGATCAAAAAACACGACGACCTCGTTTCGGGCGTGACCGTGAATTATTCCGGCGGTGCGGACCGCGGTCTCGTCGGTCTTTATTATCTCATGGGTTCGGTCTTCCCGATCGGAATGCCGTTTATCAGTAAGCTGGATGAGAAAGCGAACTACCGGGTCGCCCTCGAAAGAGAACTCATCGACGCAGTCGATATTCTTACCATATTGACCCCGGGCGAAAACGAATCCGCGGCGATCGGCGAGTTTCAAAAACAAAGCGCGGTCTTCGGCAAAAACTTACACGTGGAAGGAGCCGCGATCACGATCGAACCTTCCACCGGTTATATTCAAACGATGGTCGGAGGATATGAATTCACTCCGAAGAATCAGTTCAACCGAGCCACGATGGCGAGACGTCAGACCGGCTCCGCGTTCAAACCGTTCGTCTACGGCGCCGCGATTCAAGAGCGAGTCGTGGGAAGCGGAACGGGAATCATGGACGCTCCTCTCACCACCTTAACGGAAGAAGGAGAAGGTTGGTCTCCTCAGGATTTCGACGGAGACTTCTTGGGAATGGTTCCGTTGTCGAGAGCGCTTTCCTTGTCGTTGAACATCGTTTCGGTGCAGGTGTTCCTACGAACCGGACCGGACGCGGTCATCGATTTTTCTTCCCGACTTCTCGGAGTAAATCCGAGTCGTTTTCCTTCCAGCCCCGCGCTTGCGCTCGGGATCGCGGAACTCACGCCGCTTGAGATGGCTCTCGGTTATGCGACCATAGCCAACAACGGAAGAAGGGTGATTCCGTTTTCCGTCCGTTATGTGATCGATCAAAGCGGAAACGTGATCTACAATGAGGAAGTCAAGGTTCAGGAAGAATTGCAAAGACAAGCCAAAGACGGAAGCATTCAAGTGATCTCCGAAGGAACCGCTTACATTCTCAAAAAGATGCTCACGAACGTGGCGATGGCCGGAACTGCGGCCATGGGTTTGCGCGATCCGGACAAAGGAAATTACCGAGGAATCGCGGCCGGAAAAACGGGATCGACTTCTTCCTTTACGAACGCTTGGTACTGCGGCTTTGATCCGAACTACACGACCGTGATTTGGTTGGGATTCGATAAAAGTTCGATTTCTTTGGGAAGAGGTCAGGCGGCTTCGGTTCTTGCGGTTCCGATTTGGGGAAGAATGTACAATCGTTTTTACGGCGGTCAAAATTATCCGACGTTCGGCGAAGACATCATGCCCGAGGAAGTGCAGGGAGGAGGAACCTGCGCTTACAACGGACTTTCTCCAAAACCGGGAGTATGTCCCGTAACTCAGAACCTGACTCTCAAGCCGATCACGGTCGCGGGAGTTACGAAGGCGGTTATGGGAAATCGTCAGTGTGACGGAGAACGGGATCACCACAAGTCCATGGATTTTAGAGAATTCTTACAGAAAGAATATCAGATTAGTGATGAAGAATTAGGCAAAACAGATCGGAAGTTTAAACCAAGAACGGAATAATCGCGTTTTGGAGAATTTCGTTTACAGAATTTTTTCGTTTATAAGGATTGAAACCGAGGCTTGCGCTACCGCGCATCTGAAACCCCTCAAAAGGAATCATTAATGTCTGTAGAAATCAAGGTCCCAGAAATGGGAGAGTCGATCACGGAAGCAACTATCGCGAACTGGGTTAAAAAAGAAGGAGAACAAGTAAAACAGGACGAGATCCTACTGGAACTGGAAACCGACAAGGCGACCATGGAAGTTCCTGCCCCGTCCTCCGGTGTCCTTCAAAAAATTCACAAGAAGGCCGGAGACACTGTGAAGGTGAAGGAGATCATCGGTCTCATCGACGCCGCCGCAACCGCCTCCGCTCCCGCACCTTCCTCTTCTTCACCTGCAACTACGACGCAAACAGCACAAACCTCAGGAAACGGAAACATCAACGAAACCCTTCCTCCTGCGGTTCGCAAACTGATCGACGACAACGGCTTAAGCGCTTCCTCGATTTCCGGTTCCGGAAAGAACGGACAAATCACGAAAGAAGACGTATTAAAAGCGATCGAAGCAAAGACTTCCGCGCCTGCACAAGCTCCCGTCGCGGCAAAAGCGGCTCCTTCTCCCGAAATTCCGAAAGCGGTTCCTGCGGCGAGAAGAACGGATCTTCCGAGAGAAAACGCGGTTCCGATGTCCCGTCTTCGTAAGGTAATCGCGGAAAGACTCGTGTCGGCACAACACAACGCAGCCATCTTAACCACATTCAACGAAGTGGATATGAGTTACGTAATGGAACTCAGAAACCGTTATAAGGATAAGTTCAAAGAGACGCATAACGTAGGTTTGGGCTTTATGAGCTTTTTTACGAAGGCGGCGATCCACGCGCTCAAAACGATCCCCGCGATCAACGCGGAAATCCGCGGAAGCGACATCGTGTATAAAAACTTCTACGATATCGGGGTTGCGGTCGGAGGACCGAAGGGGCTCGTGGTTCCGATCGTAAGAGACGCGGATCTTTTGACCTTTGCCGGAATCGAACAAGAGATCGGAAGACTCGCCAACAGAGTGAAAGACGGAAAGATCGAACTCGCCGAAATGGAAGGCGGGACGTTCACGATCTCCAACGGAGGAATCTACGGTTCGATGATGTCGACTCCGATCCTCAATCCTCCTCAGAGCGGAATTTTAGGACTTCATAATATAGTAAAACGTGCGGTGGTGGTGAACGATCAGATCGTGATCCGTCCGATGATGTATCTCGCACTTTCCTACGACCACAGAATCGTGGACGGAAAGGAAGCGGTTACGTTCCTCGTGAAGGTGAAGGAAGCGATCGAAGATCCGGCCCGACTTTTACTCGAACTTTAATGAAAGAGGAATCATGTCAGCAGAATTTGACGTAGTCGTGATCGGCGCGGGACCGGGGGGCTACGTTTGTGCCATCCGGGCCGCTCAACTCGGTTTCAAAACCGCAATCATCGAAAAAAGAAAAACCCTCGGAGGCACCTGCCTCAACGTGGGTTGTATTCCTTCCAAGGCTCTTCTGGATTCTTCCGAAGAATATCACAAAGCCCTGCACAAACTCGACGTTCACGGAATCACCGTAGGAAAAGTCGAAGTCGATCTCGGCAAACTCATGAACCGCAAGGATCAGATCGTAAAGGAAGTGACCGACGGCGTCGACTTTCTGATGAACAAAAATAAGATCAAACGATACGAAGGTTTCGGAAAGGTCTTATCCGCGGGAAAAGTGGAAGTCGCATTAAACGACGGAAACAAAGAAACGATCAACGCAAAACATATCGTAGTCGCAACCGGATCGGTTCCGATCGACATTCCCGGTTTGACCGTGGACGGTAAAAACATCATCACATCCGATCACGCGATCGATATCCGCAAACTTCCTAAAAAGATGATCATCATCGGAGCCGGTGTGATCGGCCTCGAACTCGGATCGGTTTGGTCCAGACTCGGAACCGCGGTCACGGTCGTAGAATTTTTACCCGGACTGATTTCCAACGTGGATCGTCAGATGGGTTCTCTTCTCGAACGTTCTTTAACCGCGCAAGGAATGGAATTCCTCTTTGAGCATAAGGTCAAAGGCGCGACCACAGGCAAGGGCGGAGTTAAAGTCCAAATCGAAGATTCCAAAGGCGAAGCGAAAGAACTCGAAGCCGACGTGGTTCTCGTCGCGGTCGGACGCAGACCGTTTTTGGAAGGCGTAGGACTGGAAGAGACAGGAGTCGCGTTGACACCGCGCAAACGAATTCAAGTAGACGGACATTTCAAAACATCGGTTCCCGGAATCTACGCGATCGGGGACGCGGTGGACGGACCGATGCTCGCTCACAAAGCGGAAGAAGAAGGCGTGGCGCTTGCCGAACTTCTCGCGGGACAATCGGGACACGTCAATTATGACGCGGTTCCCTACGTCATATACACTTGGCCGGAAATGGCTTGGGTGGGCAAAGGCGAGGAAGAATTAAAAGCGGCAGGAATCGAATACAAAACCGGAAAATCACTCTTTCGACCCAACGCACGTGCAAAAGCGATGAACGAAGCCGAAGGACAGGTTAAAATCTTAGCGGATAAAAAGACGGATAAAATTCTCGGCGCCTTTGTGTTCGGGCCGAGAGCTTCGGACATGGTGGCCGAGCTTGCGGTTGCGATGGAATTCGGCGCGTCTGCGGAAGACGTAGCGAGAAGTTTCCACGCGCATCCGACCTTGGCGGAAGTAATCAAAGAAGCGGCGATGGCGGTGGATAAGTGGGCGATTCACGCGTGAATCGCATTAGGTAGGTTTCAACAATGAAGATCGAAAAACTCATGGCGCTTTACGGAGAGAACGGTGCTCTCCTCGAAGAACTTTATAATCAGTATAAACTCAACCCGGATACGGTGGACAAAGAATGGAAGTCCTTCTTTCAAGAAGTGGATTCCAACGGTCTCGCCAACGGAAACGGCGGATATACGAACGGAAACGGAAAGTCCGCGGTCGCGACTTCCTTTACGGACGCGCAAGCGGGCTCCATCCGCGAGATGGGGATTATCAACCTTCTCAACGCGTATAGAAGACAAGGTCACCTTGCGGCAAAACTCGATCCACTCGGAATTCAAAAACCGAACCGCACGTTCATCGATTCCAAACTGCACAGCATTTCTCCCGCGGATCTCGAAACCGTGGTCGACAGCGACACGCTCGGAAGAGTGAAACTCAAAGAGATCGTCGATCTTTACGAGAAGGTTTACTGCAACACGATCGGAGCGGAACACTTCTATCTCGTAAACGACGAAGAACGCGAATGGCTTCAGAAACAAATGGAGTCTCCCGCATTCTTAGCCCCTCTGCCGAAAAGCATCAAACTCAGATTGTTCGAAAAATTATTCCAAGCGGATTACTTCGAAACCTTCCTCGCGAAAAAATACGTCGGTAAAAAAAGATTCTCTCTCGAAGGGGGAGAATCCTTCATTCCTCTTCTCGATACGATCGTGGAAGAAGCGGGTCATCACCTCATGGACGGACTCGTAATCGGAATGGCGCACAGAGGACGACTCAACGTTCTCGTGAACATCATCGAAAAACCCGCGTCCCTCATCTTCGCCGAGTTCGAAGAAAAGACGGATAAGGATAACCTCAGTTATGCGGACGTAAAGTATCACTTGGGATATTCCAACAGTAGAATGACGACTGCGGGAAAAGAAGTGAAACTTTCTCTCGCATTCAACCCGAGCCACTTGGAATGCGTGGATCCGGTCGTAACGGGTTCCGTGCGTGCTCGTCAAACTCTCATCGGAGATTTGGATCGCGAGAAATACATGCCGATTCTGATTCACGGGGATGCGGCGTTTGCGGGGCAGGGTGTGGTTGCGGAAACTCTCAACCTCATGAACCTCGAAGGTTATACGACGGGTGGAACGTTTCACATCGTGGTCAACAACCAGATCGGATTCACGACTCTTCCGGACGAATCCAGATCCACGTTGTATGCAACCGATCTCGCGAAAGGATTCCAAATTCCGATCATCCACGTAAACGGGGACGATCCCGAAGCGGTTTATAGAGTCGTAAAACTCGGGATGGAATACCGTCAGAAGTTCAAAAAAGATTTTATCATCGATCTCGTATGCTATAGAAGACTCGGCCACAACGAAACCGACGAACCTGCATTCACACAACCGAAGATGTATGCGACGATCAAAAGTCATCCTCCGACGGTCAATCTCTATGAGAAACGTCTCGTGGAAGAAGGCGACATCGCTCAGGAAGATTTGGACTTCATCAAAAACGGGTCCATGCACGGGCTGGAAGATTCTTTCCAAAGAGCCAAAGAACAGGACGTAAAGATCCGTGTCGATACCATGCAGGGAGTTTGGTCCAAGTTCTCCAAGGTTTCCTTGGATTCCGAACCCGCGACGAAACTTCTCGCGGAGCAGATGCACGGAATCGTTCAGGCTTTGACGAGCGTCCCTCCGGGATTTACTCCGAATTCAAAACTCGTAAAACTTCTCCAGAGCAGAAAGGAAATGGCGGAAGGAAAGATCCCCGTGGATTGGGGATTTGCGGAAGCCCTTTCTTTCGGATCGATTCTCGAAAGCGGATTTAGAATCCGACTTTCCGGACAGGATTCTCAGAGAGGAACGTTCTCCCATCGTCACGCGGTGTTGGTCGATACGAACACCAACGAGAAATACATTCCTCTCAACCACATTTCGCCTAAGCAGGCTAAGGCGGAGATCATCAATTCTTCCCTTTCCGAGTTCTCGGTGTTGGGCTTTGAATACGGATATTCTCTCGCCGACCCGAACGCTCTCGTGATGTGGGAAGCTCAGTTTGGAGACTTTGCGAACAGCGCGCAGGTGATCTTCGACCAATTCATTTCCAGTTCGGAAGTGAAGTGGCAAAGACTTTCCGGTTTGATCATGCTTCTTCCTCACGGATACGAAGGTCAAGGACCGGAACACTCTTCCGCAAGACTCGAAAGATTTTTACAGCTCTGCGCACTCAACAACATGCAGGTTTGTAACCTTACGACAGCGGCTCAGTATTTCCATCTCTTGAGAAGACAAATGCTCAGAAATTACCGCAAACCTCTCGTGATCGTAACTCCGAAAAGTTTGCTTCGTTTCCCGGCGTCTCTTTCTCCTGTGGAGGACATTCTGCAAGGCGCGTTCCGCGAAATCCTCGTGGACGACGCCGGTTCCAAGGCCGACAAGATCGAAAAGGTGATCTTCTCCGCGGGTAAAGTATATTATGATTTACTGAAATACCGCGAGGAGAACAAGATCCAGAATACGGCGCTCGTACGAGTGGAGCAGATCTATCCGTTCCCTGCGAAGGAAATCGAAGCGGCTCTTAAGAAATTCAAGAACGCTAAATCCTTCGTGTGGTGTCAGGAAGAACCGAAAAACCAAGGAGCTTGGTTTTTCGTTCGCGAAAGAATCGAGGATTTGATCCCTTCCAACGTTAGACTTGTCTATGCGGGAAGACATGAATCTCCGAGCCCTGCGGCCGGCCACATGAAACTGCACTTGCAGGAACAGGATCAACTCGTTCTGGACGCGTTCCAAGCCTAAGGGAGAATTTCGATCTCGTTTTTCGTTTTAGAATCTGAATCTATCGAAAGACGAAGACGGGATCGATTTTTCACCAGCGACTTAATACTTCCTTTTCCGTATACGGGTTCGCGTCTCCCCTCGGGTCGATGGCCGTATTCGCCTCCACTTCCACAGCGGTAGGGATCCCTTTTTCAGAAATACACAAATCGATATTGTTGTCGTTATCGTCGATGTCGGCGATGCGAAACGGATGAGTGAACCATGTTTTTTTTCCCGCTTTCATCCGAATTCGAAACCGTTTCAAATCTCGATCACCTAATTCTTGTCCGTCGGTGGCCCTGACGCCTCCGGCCCAAACGGTTCTTACTACGACCGCTGTTTCCGTGCGGGGACAGTCCTTTCCGCGTTCGGATTCGTTGTAAGGATAGGAACGTTCGAAATTGAAATATTCAGCATAACTAATATACGGCCCTTCGTTCAGAGAAGTTACCGCGACTTTTTGCCCGAAAAAATTTTGACCGTCGCGGCTTTTCAGTTCGCCTATAATTCGAATCTCTCTCGGTTCGTTTTCGGGGAAATTTCCGAATTCTCCGATCAATAAGACGGTTCGCAGTTCGAACGCTTCCAAAGCGGGTGCAAAGGTGGCGAATGACGGAGTGAGGATTTCACCCTTCGCCGTGATGATTTGAAAATCCAAAATATCCAAAGTTGCAGGATCGATCTCATGGGAGAAGACCAAAGGCATTCCGTCTTTACCGGGAGCGTTTCTCCAAAGGGCGATCGATCGGAACGGAAGCGCGTTGTCCAAACCGAAAAAAGCGGAAATCATTTTAGCGTTTCGATTTTTGCTTATTTCCGGGATTTCCTGAGAAACATCGTATTTGGGTACAGAAAGGCAGGCGAAATAAAGAAAGATCATCGTCAAAAGGAATATTTTTCTCATGGTAGCCTTGTGCTTTTCTCGTATAGCATTTGAAATCATCCCGTGTCGATTCGTGCTCCCAAATTTTTAGTCGTAAAAAATTTTTAACAATCGTTTTGGAATCATCGATGCGGTCAATTTACTTGCAAGAATCATAAAGCACAATCCGAGTTCGATCCGTTCGGATTATAACGTAAAGAGCGTTCGTAAAACGGCACGAGATTTCCCGGACAAAGAAAGGACGGAACGAACGAAAAGGAATCTTTCATTAAGGATCGAGTTCTTCGATTTTACGATTTTGTTTGTTCCGATCGAACACCCGGAACATTGATTTCATTGGACCTCACAGAGTGCGATCCATAGAGGGCATTTCGTTGAGCGGTTTGCCCATGATCATACGAATGCCTCCGTTATGATTGTTTCGGATTAGTCCTGGTTGCCTGAAAAATTTCCTCTACGATCGGCGATCGATCTCCCTTGCTTTTAGCTTTTTGGGCATATCTTGCGGCTTGTTGCGTATCTTTCAGTTTCCAAAAAATCTCCGCGAGATTGGCCGTATACATGGATTCTTGCGGGCAGAGTTCTTCCGCTTTTCGAAATGCCGGTATGGATTCTTCCAGTTTTCCGATTTCGTCTAACGCGCATCCGATGAGATTGTGGAGTCTCCCTCTTCCGGCGGGATCGCCTTTGGCCGCGGTCAGCAGATTTTTTTCCGCGCGTCCGATTCCTTCTTCCGGTGATCCGGTTTTTAACCAATGCAATCTTGCGTCCAAGAATAAGGCTTCCGCGTCCTCCGCATAATCGGAGAATACGGAGCGAAGTAATTCTTCCGTTTGAGCATATTCTTTTTTCTTTAAGTGTTCCCAACCCTTCGCCAGCCGATCGATCACTTTCTTGTGTCGAATCGAATGGACTTGCTCTTCGGAATAGGTTCCGCTTGGGGCGGAGAGAATGCTTTCTCCGATTTCATACACGAGTATGGAAATCCATTCCATCGCTTTTCGGTGTTGTTTGAGTTTCGCTGCGAGTTCGTCGTTTACGACCGTAAGGGCCCATCGTTTGGCGGTTTCGAGGGAGCGGAACGCCGCTTCCGTATAGTTTGGAATTTTAGATATTTCTAATATGGATTCCCACCGATCGGGAAAATGAATCAAAAACGCGGAAAGAAGGCTTGCACCGCCCGCGTATTCCGGTTGTCTCTGATCCTTGTCCAAAAGATTTCGAAAGATTTGAAGTCCCGTTTCGGCCGAGGCCCATACGCAGATTTCCGCGCCTTCCCTTTCGAAATGAAATCCGTTTTCCGGATAATAATTCAGAATCTGAACGCATTTCTCCCTCCAGATTTTTTCTCGGCCGGGATTTTTTGTTCCCAGACGGAAATACGCTTTTGCTAATGCGAAGTAAGCTTTGTCCAAAGTGGAAACGTGTCGATGACGGAGAACGGATGTTTCGTATTGATTCAAAAATTCGCTTAGTTTCTCATCCGGAAGCTCATCGATCGTTTTATCCAGATCATAAGGTATAAAATCGAATGCGGAAGCAGGATCGTCCGCGCTTTCCAAAGTTAGAAATTCGATTTTTTTCTCTCCTTCGTAGCTTCCCCATTGCGCTTCGATAAACGGAACCAAATCGGATTTCATTTCCGTCCAGGTGGAATTGGGAAAAATATGAAGTTCGTCGTGGCTGGAATCCCAAGTCCCGTAGAGTGAAAGCCGGGGAAGCCAAACGAGAATTTCGGGATCTTCTCCATATTCTTCCGAATCCTGGATGAGACCGACGGAATTCGTATAGTATTGTCCTCTTTCGTCCGCTTTAAACGGTCCGATCTTTACGGAATTATAATGAACTTCCCCGATGGAAGCAAGATCGAACCAGCCTTGTCCCGTTGAAATTCTTCTTCCGGTCGACAAATCTTCGATGAGGTCTTGAGGAAGGTTGAGAATCGTATGATTTTCATTCATAAGGTGCGAAGGGAATCATACTCGATTGTCGGGAGATTTTCTATTCGATTTATAAATGACTACAGTGGATTAAAAAAACTTTAGATTATAAACGTCCGGTCGTTGTTCCGACAATTTTTTTGTAAAACCGAACGGCCCCGCCCTGTTTTGGGTGGGGGGTGAGGTGGTGGGAAAGAATCGAACAAATCCCCTCTATCAGAAAAACATAATTTTCTCAAGAAGAAATTTCCCTCGCAGAGCTGTCGGAACTCCGACAACCCCGACGTTTTGCAGTGGATTAAAGGAGCCCGGTTTTTCTAGCGATCGCGTAAAAGTTTACGCCGTAACCGATGCCTAAAAAATTCTTAGGAGGGAAGAGGTCGTCCGTTTCGGGATTCCATACGTCTTTTACGAGTGCTTCCATGGAAAAATCTTTTCCAACAGGAATACCAAAAACTCTATCGGGAAGTTGCGGAAATTCAGCCATTCTTATTTGCCTCTTTTTGTAGACTCAACGAGATCGTAAAACTTTTGAAATAAATAACGGGAATCGTTCGGACCCGGCGCGCTTTCAGGGTGATACTGAACGGTCAACAATGGATAACCGGATTTTAAAATCCCTTCTACGGTGTCGTCGTTCAGATTCAAAAAGGAAACGGGTTCGTCCGACTTTTGATCGTCGATCACCGCAAAACCGTGGTTTTGCGAAGTAATCTCCACCTGTCCGGTGGACAAATTCTTAACCGGTTGGTTTCCGCCGCGATGACCAAACTTCATCTTCTCGGTTTTTTTACCGAGTGAAAGTCCGATGATCTGATGACCGAGACAGATTCCGAAAAGAGGATATCCTTTTTCCATAATCTTACGGGTTGCGTCGATCGCGTAATCGAGAGGCGCCGGATCTCCGGGGCCGTTGGAAAGAAAGAATGCGTCCGTTCCTTCCTTCATGATTTCTTCCGCAGGAGTCTGCGCGGGATAAACCGTTACCGCAAATCCGCTTGCGTCCAACAAACGAAGAATGTTCGTCTTCACGCCGTAATCATACACGGCGAGTTTGAATTTTTTTCCGGTATGAGTTCCGAAGATGTATTTCGAAGAAGTCGTTACGACTTTTGCAAGATCCGCGTTGATGATTCCCGGAAAGGACTTCACCTTCTCCAGAAACTGAGGAGAATATTCCGGAGCCACAAAGATTCCGCCGTTCGGAGAACCGTTGGTTCGGATGTAACGCGTCAGCTTGCGGGTATCTATCCCCTGGATGGCCGGGATTTTATATTCTTTTAAAAATTGGGAAAGCGTCTTTTCGGAACGAAAGTTCGAAGGACGGTCCACATATTCTTTTACGATCAATCCGCTCGCTTGGATTTTTGCGGATTCCATGTTGTTCGGATGGATTCCGTAGTTCCCGATCATCGGGTAGGTCAACGTTATGATTTGATTGCAGTAGGAAGGGTCGGTGAGAATTTCTTGATAACCCGCCATGGAAGTATTGAAGACAACCTCGCCGACGGAGTCCGTTTCGTAGCCGAAAGATTCTCCTTCTATGATCGTGCCGTTGTCGAGAACCAGAAACGCTTTCATCTCCTACAGCGTCGATAGGGGGGAGGGCACAGTCAAGGTTTTTCCCCCGCAAATGCAAATCGGTTGAAAAATATGTCCGATTTTCGCGAATGGAAAGGGGAAAACCCAAATTCGTTCCTGGATAGAATAAGATATGCATAGGCTTACGTTGCCGGACAAATCCGTTAAGGAAGTCGCACAAGGTTCCACTTACCGCGACTTCATCGAAAAAGAATTACCCTTCTTAAAAAACAAGGCTCTCGCCGTACGTCTGAACGGCACGGATATCCAGGACTTATCCCGAACGGTGGAAGCCGATGCAAACATAGAAGTGTTGACTTATTCCGAAAAAGCGGGATGGGAAACGTTCCAGCATTCCGCGGCGCACTTGCTCGGAATGGCGGTTCAGAATTTATACAAGAACGCGAATCTCACCGTGGGTCCGGTCATTGAAAACGGTCCCGGATTTTTTTATTACGACATCGATTTTCAAGGTGCGATCGTAACTCCCGAAGATTTTCCGAAGATCGAAGCCGAAATGGAGAAGATCGTAAAGGCGGATCATCACGTTTGGAGAAAGGTCGTTCCTAAAAAAGAAGCGATCGAGACGTTCCAAAAACTCGGAGAGAAATATAAGATCGAAATCATCGGAGGAATTCCGAGCGAAGAAGTTTCCATCTATGGAATGGGAGAATGGTTCGATCTTTGCCGAGGACCACACGTTCCGAATTCGGGAGTATTAAAATCTTTTAAACTAACCGCGATCTCGGGCGCGTATTGGAAAGCGGACAAAGACAACGCGATGCTTACGCGCATTTACGGAGTCGCTTTCCCGACCAAAAAAGAATTGGATGCGTATCTCTTTCAAATCGAAGAAGCGAAAAAAAGAGATCATAGAAAGATCGGAAAAGAAATGGATCTATTCTCCTTTCAAAAAGAAGGACCCGGATTTCCGTTCTGGCATCCGAAAGGAACGATCCTCTGGAATTCGCTCGCGGATTATCTTCGATCCGAGTGCAACAAGCGCGGATATCAGGAGATCAAAACTCCCGCGGTTCTTTCTTCAGAGCTTTGGAAGAAGTCGGGTCACTGGGATAACTTTCACGAGAACATGTATTTCACGGACATCGACGAAGAGGATTACGCTCTCAAGCCGATGAACTGTCCTGGATGTTCTTTGATTTATAAACATCACCTGCATTCGTATCGCGAGTTGCCTCTTCGGTTCGCGGAATTCGGAAGCGTGCATCGTCACGAATTGCACGGTGTTCTTCACGGACTTTTCCGAGTAAGAGCGTTCACGCAGGACGATTCTCATATCTACGCTCCGTTGGATCATCTCGAGTCCGAGGTGATGGACATCATCGACTTTACGTTTACCGTATATAAGAAATTCGGATTTTCCGAATTCAAAACTTTCATCGCGACTCGTCCGGAAAAATCCCAAGGGAAGGACGAAGACTGGGAATTTGCCACGAACACCTTGAAACAATCCCTCGAAAAAAAGGGAATTCCGTACGGAATCAAAGAAGGAGAAGGCGCGTTCTACGGACCGAAGATCGAATTCAACATCAAGGATTCCATCGGAAGACTTTGGCAGTGCGGAACGATCCAAGTGGATTTCTCCATGCCGGAAAGATTCGAGTTGGATTATACCGACAGCGACGGTCAGAAAAAAAGACCGGTCATGATTCACAGAGCGATCTACGGGTCCTTGGAGCGGTTCATCGGAATTCTCATCGAACACTATGAGGGAAAATTTCCTCTTTGGATTTCTCCCAACCAGGTGAGAATTCTCACCGTGACCGAAAAAGTCACCGACTACGCGAAGGACGTTTATCGCGAGTTAGTCGGAGCCGGTTTCCGGGTGGAGATGGACACGAGAAACGAAAAGATCGGCGCCAAGATCCGTGATTCTATCCTGAAAAAGGCGAATTATCTTTTGGTTCTCGGTGAAAAGGAAATGGAGTCCGGAACTCTCGCGGTAAGAAAGCTCGGTCAAGAAGACACGAAGACCTTGACCCGCGCCGGTTTTATTTCTAATCTCCAGGACGAAATCAAAGTAGGCTGATTTTTTTCGAGAATGTAGGAAGATATTGTCGTTCAACTGGGGAATTTCCCCAGTTGAACTTTGGATTTGTGGGAACTCCTGCGTTTTCTATAAGCATCGTTTCGAGTTACAAAAGGGGAAGGAGTTCCCACACGCGTCGTTTTTCGAAAAAAAACCAAGGTTCCGACAAGAACCCCCTTTTTCGATGGCGGACGTGAGATTTTTCTGATAAAGGAAAGTTCCCGGAGAATTCCCGCCACCCACCCCCCACCCGAAATCGGGGTGGGGCGCGCAAGTTTTACGACAAAATTGTCGGAACTTCCGTTGGATTCGGTTCAAAGGATCTTCTTTCTAAAATCCGCTTGAAATAAAGGCCGATTCCAGGGAAATAGAGTCAAAAATCGCTTGAAAACAGGCCTAAGAATAAAATCTTGGAAATCTAGCCGGAGAATGAATGCAGAGGAAACCGAGTCAAAAGTCAGCAACGGATAAACTTTTTAATCACAGGATCAATGAGAAGATCACGGGCGTTTCTAGAGTCCGTTTAGTATCGGACGACGGAGTGGCGATCGTTCCTTTTGAAGAAGCTCTCAGAAAAGCAAAAGAAGAAAACCTGGATCTCGTGGAAGTATCGGCGGATCAGGAACTTCACGTTTGTAAGATCATCGACTACGGTAAGTATAAATTCGAGTTACTCAAAAAGAGTAAAGAGGCTAAAAAGAAACAACACGTAATCAACGTTAAAGAAATTAAGATTCGTCCTCGAATCGAAAGCCATGATTACGAAATCAAAAAGAAACACGCGCAAGAGTTTCTTGGAAAGGGAGACAAAGTAAAAGTCAGTCTCCGGTTCCGCGGTAGAGAGATGATGCACTCCGACCTCGGGATGAAAGTCGTATATAGAATGATCGAAGACCTGAAAGAACACGGCACTGCGGAAAGGGACCCGGTTCAGGACGGAAAACAGATCGTAGTAATTATTAATCCGAAATAATTTCCGGAAATAGGATCGAAGGTAGAGTAAGATGCCAAAGTTGAAAACGAACAGAGCCGCTGCAAAGCGTTTCAAGTTCACGAAGAACAACAAAATCAAACGCAAGAGTATGAATACCCGTCACATCTTGACCAAAAAGGGACCGAAACGCAGAAGACGTCTTCGCGGTTTGACCTTGGTCAATAACTCTGACTGGAAATCCATCGTCAGATTAATGCCTTATGGAGTACGATAATGCCTAGAGCGGTCAACGGAACAATCCACAAAAATAGAAGAAGAAGAGTCTTAAAAGACGCAAAAGGATTCCGCGGAGCCCGTTCTAAACTTTACAGAACGGCAAAAAGTGCGGTAATGAAAGCGGGCCAGTGGGCATACCGCGATCGTAGAGCGAAGAAAAGAGATTTTCGTAAACTTTGGATCATCAGAATTAACGCCGCTGCAAGAGAAAATGGTTTGTCTTATTCCGTATTCATGAATTCTCTTAAGAAATTAGGGATCAACATGGATCGTAAGTCCCTTGCAGAGCTGGCTTTTAACGATCGGGAAGTTTTCAACGCCCTGGTCGAAAAGATCAAAGTAGCCGGATAATCAATCCAGCTTGACCAAAATCGGCGGCCCTGTAAGTTTACAGGGCTTTTTCTGTTTTCAGAGAATCGTTTTTTAAGGAGAATCAGGTTATGCTTACTATGGAGACCATTGAAGAATTAGAAAGCAAGGTCATTAAAGCCCTTGAACTGATCGGTGATCTTCGCGCTGAAAATGGTCGCTTAGAATCCGAAAACGAAACTCTGAGAGCCGAAAACGACCAGATGAAACTGGCGATGGAAGAAAAGGAAAAAGAACTTTCTTCTCTCCGCGCTCAACTGCAAAAAACGAACGCAGAACTTACCGAACTCAAAGAAAGAGAACAAAAACTCGAAGGAAAGATCAATCAACTCCTCGGAAGATTGGATTCTCTTCCGCAAGGCGGCGGAGCAACTGCATCTTCGGCCCCTTCTTCTTCTACCGCTTCGAGCGCGGCTCCGGCGGCAGCAGCGGCAACTACCGCCGCGGCGTCTAACGTCGTTAAAGAAACCGCTTCCGCAGAAGAGGAATTCGGCGAAGACGACGAAATCATTCTTCTCGACGAAGAAGACGACGATATTTCCCTCATTACAGAAGTTCCCGAAAAAGACGAAGACATCATCGAAATTTCCGAAGACGAAACCGCGGAAGAATTCAGTCCTCTGACCGAAAGCGATGACGACGATATCATCATCGAAGACGATGACGACGCGATCAGCGTATTCGACGCGGATGAAGACGACGACTTTCTGATCATCGAAGACGATCCTAAGTCCTGAGGTTGTTTGATTGGACCCACGCAGGGTAAAAGTCAGAATTCTCGGAGAGGAATATACGATCCTCAGCGAAACGGGAGAAGACTATATTTATTCCCTTGCGGAAGACGTGGATCGAAAGCTCAGAGAACTCGGAGCCGGAATGCCCGGCGCATCCCGGCAAAAATTAGCCATCTTAGCCGCGCTGAACTTCGCGGACGAATTGAATCAAGCGAAAGAAATCAAAAGTGAAACGACACCTTCCGCTTCTCCCGGAACCGGCGAGATCGAAGAAAAAACCCGCAAGTTGATCACGATGTTGGAAGAAGGAATCATTGGAGACCTGTGATTCTTCTTTCGTATGAATTTGATTCCTTTAGTAACGCTCCTTGAAACTTCAATCTAGAAACGCACTTCGAACCCTTCTTACTCTTTTGGAAGAAAGAGAAATCAAAGACCGAGCCATTCTCCGATTCTTAGCGGAAATTACGGCGGGCGCACACAGGATCATCGCCTACGCACCCGATAAATGGGAAGTAAAGGTGGACCCGAAAGCCTTGGGTTGGAACGATTCCGGCAAGGAAATTTATTTCCCAAAAATGACCGGAGAAAAGCTCGAATTCATTCTTCCCGAATCCTGGGAATCGGGTCCGTTCGGAATTTCCGAACCGAAAGGAACAAAGACCTTAAATTTTCACGACGCGGAATGGATTGTCGTTCCCGCTTTGGGCTACGACGAACTCGGTTTTCGTTTGGGACGGGGCGCGGGCTTTTATGACAGAACCTTGTACGACGTAAGTCCGAATAAATTGATCGGCCTTACCTACGAAGAACTCTTTCCGGCGAGCTTTGCAAAGGAAGATCACGACATAAGAGTAGGGACCGTCATTACGGAGAAAAAAATCTATCAAATCGTCTGAAAAAGCGGTAAAATACTGTCTATTCGATAAATAGAGTAAGAATTTTTAGGTTTCGCGAATGCTTTCTTTCGATTGTTCTTGAAAAACAAATCGCAATCTGTTTTATATATTGATCCTGGATTTTAACGGAGACCCTCGGGTATACAATCATGGCCTCATTCGATAATAGACAATATCTTGAATCCTTAGAAGCGGATAAGACGACGGACTCTCAAAAGGAATATCTTACCTTCAACGTCGAGGATGAGATCTTCGGAATCGATATCCTGAAAATCCACGAAATTCTGAAGCCGGTTCCGATCACGAGAATTCCGAACGGAGACGATTATATTCTCGGGGTGATTAATCTCCGAGGAGAGATCATTCCGATATTAGATCTAAAGCAGGTTTTCGGAATCGGATACAGCGAGATCATTCCGTCCACGAGAATCATCGTCGTCGTTCATGAAGAAAAACGCGCGGGAATTCTCGTCGATACGGTAAAGCAAGTGGTGAAAATTCAATTCGACAAAATCAGCAAGGCCACCGACGACCTTACTCTCAATTACAGTTCTTTGATAGAATCTGTCAGCCAGGCGGAGGAAACCTTGATTCTTAACTTAAACCTATCCGTCCTGATCAACTTCGAACAGGAGGTCGCGTAATGGCTGGAATTCTTGGAGAATACACCGAACTCTTTTTGGAAGAGTCCGAAGATCAGATCGAAGAACTGAACGCGAACCTTCTTCGTCTCGAAGCGGATCACAAAAACCTTTCGATCATCAACGATATCTTTCGCGCGGCGCACTCGCTCAAAAGTTCCGCGGCCTTTGTCGGCTTATACAATCTTTCCGATCTCGCTCATAAGATGGAGAATCTTCTTCAGTTGACGAGAGACGGAAAACTCGAAGTCAAACTTCCTCTCGTCAATCTTCTGTTTCAATGTTTCGATTTAATCAAATACGTGATCGCCAACGTAAGCCAAGGAAAAAAGATCGATACTCCGTTTACGGAGATGATTCAAAAGCTGGATGCGTATGAAAAAGATCCTTCTTCTTTTTCCGGCGTTGCAGGTTCCGCTCCCGCTCCGACTTCCGCGCCGGCCGCAAAACCCGCAGAAGCCGCCCCCGCATCTCAAGCGGCGGCTCCAACTTCTTCTCCTGCGCTGAGCGCTGCGCCTCGTCCTTCCGTATCGGGCGGTTTGGAGATTCGTCTGGAAGCGGACGAGGTTCGCGAACTCGAAGAAGAAATCCGCAAGTCCGGAAAATGTCTGAAGATCTCCGTAAGTCTTGGAAAAGATTCTCCGATGAAGGGTCTTCGTTTTTCCTTGATTCTTCAGAACTTAAAAAATTTAGGAGTCGTTTATAAATCCATTCCCGATCTCGAGGAATTGGAAAAGGGAGTCGACGTCACTTCCATCACGCTTTTGTTTCTTTCTTCCGAATCTTTGGAGCAGATCCGCACGGCGGCTAACGTCGATATGGTGGAAACCCTCGACATTCAGGAATACATTCCGGTAGTTCAGGAAGAAGTCGCGGCGACCGGATTCAAGATGGACGACGACATGGCCGCGTCCGAATCCAAGGTCACATTAAAAAGTATTAAAGTATCCTCCGATAAACTCGATCAGCTCATGAACAACGTGGGCGAGTTGATCATCACGAATTCAGGCTTTCAAAGAATCTACGACGATTTGATCCGCATCTTCGGCGAGGATCAGCTCTTCAACGATCTCAAATCCAGAATCGATCTCATCAACCGAATCTCGAAAGAACTTCAATCCGGAATCATGAACATCCGAATGGTTCAGATCTCCACGGTGTTCCGCAGATTCTCGCGTTTGGTGCGCGACCTTTCGCTCGAAACCGGCAAGAAAGTGAACTTGATTCTCAGCGGAGAATCCACCGAACTCGACAAAAAAGTCATCGATGCTCTCGGAGAGCCGCTTCTTCATTTGATCCGCAACTCCGTGGATCACGGAATCGAAACTCCGTCCGAACGTGTCGCCGCGGGAAAATCGGAAACCGGAACTGTGGAATTGAATTCTTACCAAGGCGGAAGCAATATCATGGTAGAGATCCGCGACGACGGTCGCGGTTTGGATGCGGAAAAAATTCTCCGCAAAGCGATCGAGAAGGGACTCGTTTCCGCGACCGAAGCTTCCAATCTCACCGAGCAGGAAATCTATCAGTTCATTTTCCAAGCGGGATTTTCCACCGCCGATACGATCACGGATATTTCCGGCCGCGGCGTGGGCATGAACGTCGTGAACAATCTCATCCAGGAATTCAAAGGAAAGATTTTGATCAACAGCACGAAAGGTCAGGGGACTTCCTTTGTTCTTTCCTTTCCGCAAGCTCTTGCGATCATCCCTTCCATCCTCGTTCTTATGGAAGAGGAAGTGTATGCGTTCCCTCTTTCCGAAGTCAACGAGACGATCAAGATTCACAACGATCAGATCACCACTCTCGAAGGAAACGAAATCATCAACCTCAGAGGAGAGGTTCTTCCGATCTACAGACTCAACCGTATCATCGGTCTTCAGGACAAAACCGATCGAGAAGAATTTCCGGTCGTCATCGTTCAATACAAGGGACGCAAGATCGGCTTTATGGTCGATGAACTCGTGGGCAAACACGAGACCGTCATCAAGTCTCTCGAAAAGAATTTCAAAAACATCCACGGTCTCACCGGAGCTTCCATCATGGGAGACGGAACCATCATTATGGTTTTGGACATTCCCGGAATCGTCGAGATCGCGTCGGAACTCGAAGACACGGACACAGTCGTTCGTTATCATCTCGAAACGATGCGGAGAATCAGTTCGATTCATTCCGCGGACCGCGAAGAAGAACTTTACGTTCAGAAAACGACGAATCCTACGAACGTCTACAATCACAAACTGCACGAGATCACGAACCGCGAACGTCTGAAAAAGAAAAAGACGGAACGCGCACGCGATACGAAACGCATCGTCGTGGACAAAGAGGAAATGATCCGCGAAGAAAAAGAACTCGCGGCGGCTCTCAGCGTGGAGATGAAAGCGCCTCAGGAAAGACAACTTCCTGCCGCTGGCGAACCCGTGATTCCGGAATCGCCGAAGGCTACTCCGCCTCCGACCGTGACTTCGTTTTCGGATTCTCCATCCGCTCCGCGTAAACCGTTCGTTTCCAAGTCGGAAGAGGAATACCGTTCGCATATCACCGATATCGCGTTGGATCAAAGCGCTAGCGAAGAGGAACAAAAACGGGCGAAGTCGATCATCGACAGCTTCCTGACGCAAAAGAAGGAACGTACGATGTCCGTCGGTCCTGCGAAGGACTTCAAAGGCGCCCTTTCCAAAGAGGAAATCAAAAAACTCGAAAGCGTAGTCAACACGGGAATGATGAACGCGGGTATGGTTCTTTCCCAGCTTTTGAAAAAGAATATCGATCTTTTTATTCCGGAAATCATCATGAACGACCGCGACGGTCTCGCGGAAGAAATTCGTTTTTCGGACGATCACTTTTACGGTCTTCGTATCCGCATGAACGGGGATTTGAACGGAAATCTTTTGATGATGTTCTCCAGAGAAAACGCGAGCAATCTCGCGAGAGAACTTCTCGGTTCGGATATGCCCCCCGGTTCCGGTTTGACCGACGATGCGAAGTCCGTTCTCAGCGAGATTTCCAATATCGTTTGTTCTTCGGTGATGAACTCGATTTCCAACAAGGCGAAAGCGAGCGTGATGCCTTCCGTTCCCGAGTTTTTAGAAGGAACGTTCATGCAGGTGTTGGACGTCGTAAAACCGGAGAGAACGAAGTTCTTAAGTATGCTGACCGAATTCAATCATGAAGGAAACGATCTTCTCGGCGTTCTTTTATTCCTTCCGGACTTTGACGAACTGATTCAGTTGATCCCGAGGTTCTAAAGGAAATGGTCCCCAACCCGGTTCGCGCGGTCATCGTGGATGATTCCCTTTTAGTGAGAAACATCATCTCCGATCAGATTCAAAAAGATTCCAAGATTCTCGTCGTAGCCACCGGTAAGACCGGAGTGGATTGTATCGAGCTCGCTCAAAAATTGAATCCTGACGTCATCATCCTCGACGTGGAAATGCCGGTGATGGACGGTCTTACGGCCTTGCACGAGCTTCAAAAAAAGAAGATGGGAATTCCGGTCATCATGCTTTCGGTTCTGACTCAAAACGGAGCCGAGGCCACGTTCAAAGCTTTGGAATACGGCGCGATCGACTTCGTTCCCAAACCTTCGAGCGCGTTTCAATTCGATCCGGAAGAGATCGGAAACATTCTCAAGTCCAAGATTCTCGCGTATTTCGAAAGCCGCGTAAAAATTCCTTCCATTGTCGCATTAAAAAAAGTTCCCGTGACTACCGTTCCTTCCGGCGAAGCGCAGGCGAAAAAATCTCCCGTGCAAGTGATCTGCATCGGCACTTCCACCGGCGGACCGAGAGCGTTGCAGGAAGTTTTTTCCAGAGTCCCCGCGGACATTTCTTTGCCGATACTAGTCGTGCAACATATGCCCGCAGGTTTTACGAAAGCGTTCGCGATGAGACTCAACGAACATTCCAAAATTCGAGTGAAGGAAGCAGAAGACGGAGAACCGATCGAACCGAATACGGGCTACGTCGCTCCCGGAGACGCGCATCTTTCCATTCAATCTCGCGGCGGGAGGAAATGGATTGCCCTGAACAGGGAAGCTCCCGTAAATGGACACAGACCTTCCATTGAAGTTCTCCTAAACAGCGCGATCGAAGAATACAAGAGCGGAATAGTCGGCGTGATTATGACCGGCATGGGAAAGGACGGCTCGGCGGCTATGGTAAAAGTGAAAGAAGCCGGCGGTTCCACGATCGCACAGGACGAACAATCTTCCGTAATTTATGGAATGAACCGTCAGGCCGTTGAAATGGGAGGCGTCGAATATATCGAGCCTGTGACTGAAATCATCAATAGGATCCAAATCATTTTGAAAGAGAGAGGAATTTAATTATGGCCAGAATTCTCGTTGTGGATGACGCCAAATTCATGAGAACCATGGTAAAAGACGCGCTCACCCAAACCGGTCATGAGATCGTAGGTGAGGCTGAAAACGGGAATATTGCCGTGGAGCAATACAAGTCTTTGAAACCGGATTTGGTCACGATGGATATTACCATGCGTGAAAAAGACGGAATCGAAGCGGCTCAGGAAATATTCAAGTTGGATGCGAAAGCGAGAATTATCATGGTAACCGCGCTCGGTCAGGAAGACCTTTTGGCAAAGGCGATCAAGATGGGAGTCAAAGACTTCGTCGTAAAACCGTTTTCTCCGGAAAGACTCCAGCAGGCGGCGGACAAAGCTCTGAATTCTTAAGAGGCAGAAGTCTTTGAATGGAGAATGAAGAATCCGGTAAGTCCTTTGTAGTTCAATGGAACAACTCAGAGGGAGGTTTGACGGAAGGACCTCTTTCAGTCCTCTGGAGTTTGATTGAAAGTTATAAAGTGGACATCTTTGATGTTTCTCTCTCTCGCATCACCCGTGATTTTTTAAGCTTCTTACGGATTTCAGAGACTCTCTCCTTAGAACTCAGTGCGGAATACGCCTTGATGGCGGCCAATCTTATCTACTTAAAATCCAAGGCTTTGTTGCCGGATCCGGGATTTGAGGAAGAAGACTACGAGCCGCCGCTCCCCCCCGAACTCGTCGAAAAACTTTTAGAACACAAAAAATTCCAGCTTACCGCAAAGCGCCTCTCTGAAATGGATCAGGTCCAAGCCGGAGTTTTCAGAAGAGAATCCAATGTCACCTTGGAAGAGGAGGACAATTGGCTGGACGTTTCTTTGTTGGACTTAATCGGCGCGTTCAACGAAATTCTCGAAGCCAAAGTCGACGACGCGGAAATCCCCGCATTACTCACCACACCTCACCGATTTACGGTGGAAGAAAAAATGGAAAAAATCCTTTCTTCCCTCCGAGAAAAAAAGGAAGTTACTTTCCCGGAATTATTCGAGAAGGAAGTTCCGGAAAAGGCAGAAATCGTTGCCACTTTTCTGGCATTGCTGGAACTAAGTAAGCAGAGGATTCTCCGGGCTAAGCAGCACAAACTTTTCGGGGAGATCCGTTTATTTCTGGTAGAGGAACAGTGGAACGGGACAGGGCAAAACTCAAAGGATTGATCGAGGCGTTATTATTCGTTTCCGGTGAACCTCTTAAACTGGCGAGCATCGCCAAGTCCGCCGAAATGGAAAAGACCGATGCCAGAGAAATTCTCGACGAACTCGTATTAGACTATTCCGAAAAGAACGGCGGCTTTCTTTTAAAGGAAATCGGCGGAGCTTATCAGTTCGTGACCAACGAAGGATATTCCGAAATTCTCGGGAACATCTTCAAGGAAAAAAGAAGGGAACAACTTTCCAAATCCAGTTTGGATACTCTTGCCATCATCGCATACAAACAACCCATCACTCTTCCCGAGATCGACGAGATCCGCGGGGTTTCTTCCAGAGCGATGGTGACTTCTCTCATATCCAAGAAATTGATCAAGCCGATCGGCAACAAAGAAGTTCCGGGAAGACCGGCGCTTTACGGAACGACCAAAGAATTCTTGATTCATTTCGGATTGAATAAACTATCGGATCTTCCGGCTCCCGTGGAAGTCAAAGAGCTGAAATTTGAAAACCTGGACGATTTACTCGAAAATGAGTGACCTGGATCAACAACTAAAAGTCTTCCGAGATCAGATCGATTCTCTGGACCAAGAAATCGTAAAGGCGATCCAGGCTCGCACGGAATTCGTCGCGAAAATCGGCGAACTGAAACGCGAACGAAACGAACCGGTCTTCCGTCCCGACCGCGAAAAAGAAGTTTATGAAAAGATAAAGTCCTTAAGCGCCGGACCTCTTCCCGATAAGGTATTGATCGCGATCTACCGCGAAATCATGTCCGGTTCCATCTCCGTCGAAAAAGGATTGGAAGTGGGTTATCTCGGACCTGCCGGTTCTTTTTCCAATCAAGCGGTGCGCACTCGTTTCGGAGCGTCCATTCAAGCGTTGGAATTCAATTCCATTCCCGACGTGTTCCGCGCCGTGGAAACCGATAAGATCGACTACGGAGTCGTTCCCGTCGAGAACTCGAGCGAAGGCCTCGTCAACTCCACACTCGATCAGTTTTTGGTTTCCGATCTTCTCATCTATTCCGAACATTATCTGCGAATCAGCATCAGCCTTTTGGGATTCGAACACGACCTTTCCAAAATTCATACTTTGTACGGAATCAAAATCGCGAACTCTCAGTGCAAGAACTGGCTCGCCGCAAACTTACCGCACGTCGAGATCGTGGAAACTTCCTCCACCGCAAAAGCCGCGCAGATCGTAGCGGAGAAAAAAGAGGGATGCGCCGCGATCGCTTCCTCCATCGCCGCTGAAATCTACGGACTCAGTTTGATCCGCGAGTCCATCGAAGATCTCGCGGACAACACGACTCGTTTTTTGATCATCGGAAAAAATCAATGTCCTCCCACCGGAAACGATAAAACTTCCGTCGTGTTCTCCTGTCCCGATAAACCGGGGGCGTTGTACCGCGTATTAAAACCGTTCTTCGATCATCAACTCAATCTGACAAAGATAGAATCCAGACCTACGAGAAGAAACTCATGGGAATACAACTTCTTCATCGACTTTAACGGTCATCAAAAGGACGAATCCATCCAAGCCGTTCTTTCCAGTTTGAAAGAAAATACGATCTTTCTCCGGGTCCTCGGTTCCTATCCGATGTCTCCGCAAAGCCTGTGAAATCAGAATTTTCTAATATTCTCATATACGGCCTCGGGTTGATGGGCGCCTCTTTGTCCTTAGCGCTCAAAAAGAAGGGGATCTCCGCGCGGGTCACGGGTGTAGTGAGTTCCTCCAAAAGCAAGGCAAAGGGAGAATCCCTCCGCTCGGCGGACGAGATTTTGACCTCGGACGAATTTCACTCAACCAAACGTTGGGAAGATTACGATTTTATCATATTCGGAGTTCCGGTCGATTTGACCGTTAAGCTGATCGCGGAACTTCCGTTGGATTATTCAGGCGTGATCACCGACCTCGGTTCCACTAAAAACGAAATCATTCACGCGGTCGAAGCGCGGTTTTCGAACGCGCACAATTACGTCTCCTCGCATCCTATGTGCGGATCGGAAGAATCAGGGCTCGAGTTCGCAAACGCCTCGTTATACGAGGGAAGACTTTGTATTCTGACTTCTCCCAAACACGCGAGGCCGGAAGTGCGGACGAGTTTGGACGCGTTTTGGAAAAGCATCGGAATGGAAACGATCGAAATTCCAGCGGATAAACACGACGCGATTCTATCGTATCTATCCCATTCTCCTCATATACTTTCTTCGATCATGGCGGATTGGGCGGCCAATCAGAAGATCGTAAAACAATATACGGACATGTCCCCGATTCCGTTGAACGGAGGAGGCTTCCGCGACATGACGAGGATCGCGGGTTCCAATCCGAAGATGTGGGCGGCGATTTTTTCCTCAAACCAAGAGGAAATCTACAAGTCGCTTCTCGACTACCGCGATCGTCTCGATATTATATTAGAAAAATTGAATCCAAAAAACACCCTGAATCCGAAAGAGTGGGAGGGTTTCATGGAAACTTCCCGCAGATCCAGGGATTATATTTTGAAGAACCAGGATGATTCCAAGAAACACTAAGCTCAAGTCCCGGGAAATCACGGTTCCCGGAGATAAATCCTTATCGCATCGTTCCGTTTTGTTCGCCGCTCTTTCCAAAGGGCGTTCCAAGGTGACGGGATTTCTCGAAGCGGAAGATCCGCTCAATACGATGTCCGCGTTCACCAAACTCGGATTAAACGCAAAAAAAATCGGCCCCGGAGAATACGAATTTACGAGTCCCGGAAAGGATGCGCTCGTTTCTCCGAGTGTGGAGTTGGATTTCGGAAACGCGGGAACGGGGATTCGTCTGTCGGCGGGACTGATCTGCGGACTTCCCGGAGTGAAAGCGACTTTGACCGGAGACGATTCTCTCAAAAAACGTCCCATGGGAAGAATCATCAAACCTCTCACTGCCATGGGCGCTTCCATCGTGGGACTCGGGGAAAAAGAAACCGCTCCCCTGAAAATCGAAGGAAAAAAATTGAGCGCGTTCCGCTACGAAAGTCCGATCGCGAGCGCTCAGATCAAATCCTGTCTCATGCTTGCGGCGATCGCGTCCGAAACGGAATTGGAATATTCGGAAAACATACTATCCCGAGATCACACCGAAAACATGTTTCGGTTTTTAGGAAACAAAATCGAACAGATCTCGCCTCTTCGGTTTAAAATCAAACCTCCGTATGTTTTGAACGGAGGAGAATTCAAAGTGCCGGGCGATATTTCCTCGGCGGCGTTCTTTTTAGTATTAGGGGTTTTGGCGAAAGAAGGAAATCTTCTGATTCAGAACATTGGACTCAATCCGGCCAGGATCGGAATCTTAAAAGCGCTCGAACTCATGGGAGCGAAGATCGAAATTCTCAACCAAAGAGTCGAATGCGGAGAACCGGTCGGCGATCTCAAAACGTTTCCGTCCACATTAAAAAAATCGAATATTCCGGAATCCTTAATCCCTTCGATCATCGACGAAATTCCGATTTTGTCCGTGGCGGGACTTTTCGCCGAAGGCGGTTTTGAAATCCGTCACGCGGAGGAATTGCGCGCCAAGGAATCGGACCGGATTCATACGATGGTTTCGAACTTTCGCGCGCTCGGAATCGAAGTGGAGGAGTTTCCGGACGGTTATGCGTTAGACGGAACTTCGAAAAAATCCGAGGCGATTTGGAGCGAACTTTCCAAAGGAAAAAAGATCCCCATTCTTTCCTACATGGATCATAGAATCGCGATGAGCTTTTTGATCCTCAAAGCCCTTTCCGGATTTCAACTGGAAATCGACGAGACTTCGTGGATCGAAACTTCTTTTCCGGGATTCGAAACATTGCTCGAGGGATGTCTGTATGAATGAAAACGTAATCGCTCTCGACGGTCCGGCCGGTTCCGGCAAAAGCACCGTCGCACGGCAGATCGCCGAAAAGATCGGATTCAATTATTTGGATACGGGAGCGTTCTACCGCGCCTTAACGTTGTTTTTATTCCGAAAATACCAAGCGGCGACTAACGCGGGAGAATTCTCCGAATGGGTGAAAACGGACGAGGCAAAATCCTCGATCGGAGAGGCGCATATCCTCTGTGAATTCTCCGCAGGAAACGAAAACAAAATCCTGCTCGGAGGAGAGGACGTTTCGCTCGCGATTCGAACCCCCGAAATCACGAAGGAAATCAAACATATCGCGAACCAAAGAATTTACCGCGACTTCGTAAACAAGGAACTCCATTCTCTCGCAAAACGTTACAAATTGATTATGGACGGGCGCGATATCGGAACCGAAGTTTTCCCCGACGCGAAGTTCAAGTTTTACTTAACGGCTTCTTCTAAAGTGCGCGCAGAAAGAAGATATTTACAACTGCAAGAGCAGGGGATCGCCGCGGATCGGGACGAGATCGAAAGAGAAATCATTCTTCGCGACAAATCGGATATGGAAAGGGAAATCGCGCCTCTTTATCAGGCAAACGACGCAATCCTAATTGACACTGATCTCCTCCCTAAAAATAGTGTAATTAGCAAGATCCTTGAGATTCTGGATCGATGATCCCCGAAAATTTCCAGACGGATCCTGAACTACCATTAGCCGAGTAACCTACGCCCCATGACAAACAAGGAAGAGAAGTCCACTTTTGCAGAAGTATTCAAACAGTGGGAACAATCAATACACGAAGAACCGGAACTCCGGAAAGATCAAGTCGTTGAAGGAAAGATCGTATCCGTCGACAACGACTATGTTTATGTGGCAATCGAAGGGCTCAAACAAGAAGGCCGTATCCCAAGAGGAGATTTCGACGAAACTCCGGAACGCGGCAATTATGTCTCTGCAATCGTAAAAAGAAAGGAATCTCAGGATTCCGGATGTATTCTCTCCAAAAAAGAAGCCGACCAAAGAAAAGGTTGGGAAATCGTAAAAGAAGCGTTTAAAAACGGCTACCAAGTTACCGGCCGTCTCGTAAACGAAATCAAAGGCAAAGGTTACATCGTAAACGTAGAAGGGGTGGATCTCTTTTTACCGGCTTCTCAACTCAGCTATAAATTCAAAGAAGGGGAAACCTTCAAAAATAAGGAACTTGAGTTTAAGATCATCGAACTCAACGACCGTACTCGTTCCGGAGTCGTTTCCAGAAAGAAACTTTTGGACGAAGTAAACGAAGAAAAGTGGGACGCTCTTCTTCTTAAAATCAAAGTAGGGGATAAAGTAAAATCCAACGTAAGTAAGATCGCTTCTTTCGGAGTGTTCTGCGAAGTGGACGGAGTTACCGGTCTTCTGCGTCAAAGAGATATCTCTTACAAAAAATACGCTCCATTCAAACAATACTTTCAGATCGGTCAGGAAGTGGAACTTGTCGTTCTCGAACTCGACAAGGAAAACAACAAACTCGCGTTAGGTCTGAAACAACTCTACGAAGATCCTTGGGTTTGGGCGGAACGTTCTTTGGAAAAGGAAATGGTTATCCGCGGAACCGTTACTTCTTTAACGAAGTTCGGAGCGTTCGTGGAATTGAAAGAAGGTCTGGAAGGACTCATTCATACTTCCGAACTGGCTTGGTCTAAAAAACCCCCACAACCGAAAGACATTCTTAAAAAAGGTCAAGAAGTGGAAGCGCTGGTTTTGGATATCGATTTCAAAAACAGAAGACTTTCTCTCGGCTTAAAACAACTTCAACCGAATCCTTGGGATCAGCTTAGCCCTGAAATCCGCAGAGGAAACGTTTTAGAAGGTGTAATCACCGGCATTACAAAATACGGCGCGTTCGTCGAAGTGGAAAACGGAATCGAAGGTTTGATCCACATCAGCGACATCACTTGGGACGAGAAAGCGAGCAATCCTACTTCTCAATTGAAGAAAGGCGACACAGTAAAATACATGATCCTCGACGTGAACTTGGACGCGCAGAGAATTTCCTGCGGTCTGAAACAACTCTTGGAAAACCCGTATGAAATTTTCCGCAACGAACATCCGATCGGAACCATCGTAGAAGGAAAGATCAAGTCCATCAAAGAATTCGGTATCTTTGTGGAAGTGGCTCCCGGAATCGAAGGTCTCGTTCATATCTCGGAAGTTCCGAACGGAAGAGAAACGAACATCGCGGAAGTTTACAAACCCGATGAGATCGTAAAAACCGCAGTCATCAAAGTGGACGTGAAGAATAAGAAAATTTCTCTCTCCATCAAGGACTTCGATAAGGCTCTCGAAAGAGAAGAAATGTCCAAGTATCTCAAGACTTCGGACGCACCTTCCCGCGAAAGTCTGGGAAGCTTCCTGAACACTTCTCTCAGATAAGAATCCTGGAAAGAAGGACTTGATATGAAACGCTACGAAGTAGGTCAAACGGCCGCGAAAGAAGTTAAGGTGGACCCTTACGCGGATTTTCAAGGCAGTAAGATAGAATTGGCTCTGATTAAATTTTTCAGAGCGGTCGCTTCTCGTATCAAGGAAGTTCTAATCGGAGCGGGAACGATTCTCGTGATCATTCTCGCGTTCGTGATCTATTTTCAGTATCAAGACGCGCAGTTCGAAAAAGGAACGCTCGCCTTGGAAGCGTTGGAAAAAAAATTCCGCGCGAATCCGGCGATCGATCTGAAAGAAAAGATCAAGGCGTACGAAGAAATTTCTTCCCAGTATTCCTCCAAAAAACTCGATTTGAGACTTGCAAAAGTCCTTTCCGATCTTTATTCCAGAAACGGAGAATTCCAAAAGGCCGCCGAGAAAATCGAATGGGCCGGTAAGAAGATCGACGAGCCGACCGAAGTGAAGGCGTATTACTTTTACCTGGCGGGAAATCTTCGCGAAAGGGAAGGAAACTTCGAATTGGCGGAAACCGATTTTGCAACCGCCGCGAATCTTCTTTCCAACACGAGAGAAGCGAACGGATTCTTAGCTTGGAGTTTATACCAGACCGGAAGACTCAAAGCGAAAAACGGTAAGAAGGCGGAAGCGATCGAATCCTTGAAAAAGGTTCTCGATCAGGACATCAAAACTCCCGCGACCGATTACAATACCGTAAAACAATTCGCGACATTCTTACTCATACAACTCAACCAGAAAGGCTGATGCTTACACTGGCTTTGCCCAAAGGAAGACTTGCTACGGAGAGCATCGATCTGATGATCTCCAAGGGCTGGCTTTCTTCCAAGCCCGATCCCGATTCCAAAGAACTCATCTACAACGATCCGATGGGGAGAATTCGGATTCTTTTCGTGCGCTCCCAAGACGTTGCCACCTACGTGGAACAATGCGCTGCGGACGCGGGGATCAGCGGCTGGGACGTCCTCAAAGAAGGCGGATACGACCTCGCAACCCCGCTCGATCTGAAGATCGGGAAATGCAGACTTTCGTTGGCGGCCCCTGAGGGGTATACTCTGGAAGCGCGTCATCGCAAAATCCGAGTCGCGACCAAATATCCGAACTTAGCCAGAGAATTCTTCTTTCACAAAGGATTGTCCTGCGAGATTTTCAAACTCTACGGAAGCATCGAATTGGCTCCGTTAGTGGGACTTTCGGATTGTATCGTGGATTTGGTTTCCACCGGAGGAACCCTTAAGGCGAACGGACTCAAAGAGTTGGACATAATTTTGGAATCTTCGGCCCGTCTCGTATTCAATCGCTCTTCCCTCTACGGAAAAAGAAAGGAAGCGGTGGAATTTATGGATTCTCTTTCCAATTTCTGAGTCATTCGACGCGTTTACGAGAAATAATAGTTGAGGATTACCAGCCTCAAAAAAGTATAGTTTAACAACTTCAATTTCCCAAGAGGAAAGCAATGGCAGTTCCCAAAAGACGAAAATCGAAATCAAAAGTAAGGACAAAACGGGCGCATCATGCCATCGGAAAACCAAATTTGGTTCCTTGTCCTAATTGCAATTCTTACAGACTTCCTCATAGAATTTGCCCGACCTGCGGATTCTATAAGACCGGAATCGTTTTAGAGCCGAAAGTTAAGAAGCCTAAAGAAGAAAATTAATTCCTATGATGTGGGTCGCCGTCGATGTAATGAGCGGCGATTACGGGCCGGAAAAGATCATTGAAGGCGCCGTAAATGCCGTTAACCAGGATGGGGCAAATGTCGTCCTGGTCGGCAAAGAAGAAGAAATCGGGGAGATCCTCCTCAAATTCGAATACGACACAAACAAAGTAAGAATCCAGCACGCGTCGGAGATCATCGATATGAACGATTCTCCGTCCATCGCAGTGCGGACCCTTCAGGATTCTTCCGTCGTTCAAGCCACACAACTCGTAGCGGATAAAACCTGCGTCGGAATGTTTTCTCCGGGAAACACGGGCGCAACTATGGCTTCGGCCCTTTTGTATCTCGGAAGAGTCCCGGGGGTTTTGCGTCCTCCGATCGCCGCTCCGATTCCCCAAGAAAACGGACCTCCGATGCTTCTCCTGGATGCGGGTGCAAACGTGGATTGTAAGCCGGATTATCTGGCTCAGTTCGCGGTGATGGGAGAGATTTATTCAAAGCTAATATTCAATATTTCTAATCCGAAAGTCGGGATTCTTTCCAACGGGGAAGAGGACAAAAAAGGGAACACGGTTTCTCTCAAGGCTTTCGAAATGATCAAAAAACTTCCGATCAACTTCGTAGGAAACGTGGAAGGACGGGATCTCTACGGAAGCGGTAAGGACGTGGACGTGGTAGTCTGCGACGGGTTTATCGGAAACATCGTTCTAAAAGCCACGGAAGGTCTTTCCAAATCCATCTTCAACGTGTTACGCGAAAGCATCAAACAATCGAGTCTCGCACAAACAGGCGCGCTTCTTTTGAAGCCTACCTTCGGTGCGATCAAAAAGCGCCTCGACTATGCGGAATACGGCGGGGCTTTGTTGTTGGGCGTGGACGGAATCTGTTTGATCGGACACGGTTCGTCTAACGCGCTTGCCGTTCAAAGTGCGATCCGGGTCGTGATCGAATGCGCTCAACATCAGATCAACGATCGAATCGCGGCCGACCTCAAAAAATACAATATCTGATCCGACGCCGGGATCGATTATCTCGAAACCCCTTTGATTTTTTGGCGATGCACCAGGATTTTTCAATCCGAATCCCCCTCCAAGGCGCATAACTTACATTAAACGCATAAAATCGTCAGGATCCGAGCAACCGCAAGGCGTTTGACGGGGGTGTCGAGGCTCAATCCATTCGGACTTTCTAAAATGGAGCAAAAAAGATTCAAAAAAAAATCGGACGGTTGTAGACCTTTCAGAACAAAAGCAGGATGGGCTTCATGTTTGACGTAAAAAAAATGGCCGACTTTGCTCAGGCCGAAATCGAGAAATTTTCCCGAGAACATCAAGGGGAAATCTTTTACGCGTTTGCGATCGAAGACAGCAGACTTTGTCTCAACTCGGTAGGTCACTTTGAAAAAGCGCTCCGAGAGTTTGCGACACAATCCCCCCGTTACTACGATTCCCCCGAAAAAATCAGAACGTTGCGAAACGATCCGAACGGTTGGGCGTATCACGGTTTTGCCTGCTTCCGCGCGTTGAACCGCGGTTTTGAGGCGCCTTTTGACGAAACCCTTTACAACGAGCATGCGAAACTAGAATCGCAAGATCAGGAAAAGAGTCAATATCGTCTCGCGATCAACGAAGTTCTTAGAATTTTAAAAGAAAGAAACGTCTTCGATTCCCTACCTACGACGAAGGATTTTAAGATCGAAAAATCGGAATTCGATTCCAAAACCCTCGCACACCGTTAGAACGAACGGAGACGATCGAATGCGTTCGTCTCCGCTTTTCAAAAAAATAATTCTTTCCTTTCCTAAAGTCAAAAAATCGAATCGATTTTGTTAAACGAATCGGGAGTATTCATTCATGACCGAAATCAAAAACAAACTCGATCGAACTCTCCGGATCGACCTTATCTTTGCGGTTCTCTTTTTTTTGGTAAGCTCAAAATTTCATTCTTTCTTGGGAATGCACGAGGACATGGAGGCCGAAGATTTCGTTCGCGTCAAATATGTGGTTGCGGTTTTCGCGATCGGGCTTCTTTTTTTCACTGCGGTCGACATCGCGCTGCTTATGGAAAAGAAGATCGATCGAAGGCTGAGAGTTCTTGTTTGTATTCTATCATTCGTTTGTATTTTCGCCGAACTTGCGTATTATTCGAAATCGATCCGATTCTTTTGGGATTTGTTCGTGCAAGCCTCCACCGATCTGGAAGAGGGACAGCCGATGTGGGAAAGTATGAGATCCGAGTTCAGACAGATCTTTTCCGTTATTGCGATCGGTTTTTTCGCTCTGAGAACTTTGATTCGATTGATCTGGAATTTTTTCTGGTCGAAGGCGATCCTTGCCTTGGATTGACTCGCGTTTGATTCGAAAGCGGAATCATCGCAGAAGCGGCGTACTGATACTTTATTCGGAAAGCATCCTGCACATTACGGAAGAATGAGCAGGGCAAAGTTTCGAAAATTCTTCGGTTTGTGAGATTTCAGCCGGAACTTCGTTTCGTTCTACTTCAGAAAAACCGAATATAGAAAAATATTCTTCGGCTCCGTTCGTGAGAAGAAAAAGTCTCTGGATTCCGATGGATTTTGCGTAGGACAACAACTTTCGAATCAATTCGGTTCCGATTCCTTGATTTCTGAATCCTTCCGAAACGGCCAAGGAGCGCAACAAACCAAAACGACCGATCGGCTCGAGCCCGATGATTCCGACGAGATTCGAATCCTTTTCGATTCCGAAAAAATGATCGAGATCCAATCGATGTAAATCTTCCGTCGGCAGATTCGCACTTTGTAAAAGCGGGATTATCTCGGCTAAATTCGGCTTTCTTAAAATCGATTTTTCACTCATACCGGAATCTCTTAAATTCGCACTTCGAGTTCAATTCTCAAGTTCTAAAAATTCTACTTGCTTTTTTTATCGTATATTTACGATATACAATATGGCAGTCAACAAAAAGACGGAATTCTCCGATGATACGAGATCCTTGGCGGATTTCTCGAAAGCGTTTGCGCATCCGGCTCGCCTCGCGATCTTACAGACGATCGCCGAGCGGACGGAATGTATTTGCGGCGAGATTGTCGAGGTTTTGCCTTTGGCGCAAGCTACGGTTTCGCAGCACCTCCGGGAGTTAAGAGGAATCGGGTTAATCAAAGGCGAAGTTGAAGGAAATAAATCCTGTTACTGTATCAATTGGACTCGTTTAGAAGAGTTCGAATCCGATGTTGCTTCCTTTTTCAAAGATTTAAAACGTTATAAAACCTCCCTAGGAGAGGATTGTTGCTGATGAATAAACCGAAAATTCTCGTTTTATGTACGGGAAACAGTTGTAGAAGTCAAATTGCCGAGGGTTGGCTTAGGTATTACGCGGGAGATAAGGCCGATATTTACAGCGCCGGAATCGAAACTCACGGAGTCAATCCGCGTGCGGTCGCCGCGATGAAAGAAGCGGGGATCGACATTTCGAAACACACCTCCAATCATATCGACGAATATCGTAATTTAGATTTTTCTTATATTCTTACCGTTTGCGATCATGCGAAGGAGAATTGCCCTTATTTTCCCTCGAAAGCCGAGCGTTTTCATCACAATTTTCCGGATCCCGCAAAAGCCACCGGTACGGAGACGGAAATCCAAGAGGAGTTTCGAAAAGTTCGGGAAATGATTCGCGAGTATTCGCTGGATTTCCTGCAAAAGCTGAATCTGATTTCCTCTTCGGCTAAGGATTGAAGCGAGATGGGTTCAAAATTAAGTTTTGTAGACCGGTATCTTACCCTTTGGATCTTTCTTTCGATGGGCGCGGGAGTTATATTCGGAAAAATGTTTCCCTCCGTCGAGTTGGCTTTCAGTCGACTTTCCATCGGAACAACGAACATTCCTTTGGCGATCGGTTTGATCTTGATGATGTTTCCTCCCCTTGCAAAAGTTCAATACGAAAAAATGAAGGACGTTTTTTCCAACGTTAAGGTACTATCGATTTCCCTTTTTCTGAATTGGATCGTGGGTCCGTTGCTGATGTTCGTTTTGGCGAGTATTTTTCTGGCCGATTTTCCCGAATATAGGATCGGCTTGATCTTAATCGGTTTAGCGCGATGTATCGCGATGGTTATCGTTTGGAACGAATTAGGAGAAGGAAATCGAGATTACGCCGCCGGTTTGGTTGCGTTGAACAGTCTATTCCAAATATTTTTCTACAGCTTTTACGCCTACTTTTTCATTTCGATTTTACCGGCTTATGTGGGTTTAGAAGTTCACGAAATTCATCTGACCATCGGGCAGATTGCGGAAAGCGTTCTTATATATTTAGGAATTCCTTTTTTTTCCGCGATCCTGGTTCGTTTTACGTTATTGCGTTACAAAGGAAAAAAATGGTACGATGAAACGTTTATTCCGCTCGTTTCACCCATCACTCTGATCTCTTTGTTGTTCACCATTTTCTTTATGTTTAGCCTCAAGGGGAATCTGATTCTGGAAATTCCCGCGGATGTTCTGATCATCGCCGTTCCGTTGGTATTCTACTTCGTGATCATGTTTATGATCAGCTTCTGGATCGGAAAAATTATGAAAGTGGAATATTCCAAAACGACTTCCATCGCGTTCACTTCGGCGGGTAATAATTTCGAACTCGCGATAGCCGTCGCAATCGGTGTTTTCGGAATTGCAAGCGGCCAAGCGTTCGCGGGAGTCATCGGACCTTTGGTCGAAGTTCCCGCCTTGATCCTATTGGTTCGAGTCGCATTTTGGTTCCGCAAGAAATGGTTTTCTACGCCTGCGGAGGTTCTGCAATGACTACGATCTCGCAACTATTCAACCGCGAATGCCAATGTGTTACTCTCGAAAAAAAAGTCTTAGAGCAAACGTTTCATTCTAAGATTTTAGAAGCCAAAGGCGCCGAACATTTGGATGCGAACGCGTTATCCGAAAGATTCTTTTCTCCAAGCGCTTCTTTTTTGGATCCGAAGGAATTGAATGCGATTCAGACGACCGTTTCCACGTTTCAGAAAAGTTTAAAAAACGAGGTCGTTCGCAAGCGGCTTCTTCGGGAATTCCCCGAAGAGTTGAAGCATCGTTTTTCCGAAGGCGGCGTTTTTCTGAGTTTCGATTTTCATCTTACCGATCAAGGTCCGAAACTGATCGAAATCAACACGAACGCCGGCGGAGCCTTTTTACAAAAGAAGCTCGTGGAGGCGCAACAAGAATGCTGCGCTGAAGTTCGAGACGCTCTTCCCACAAAGGAAGAATTGGATGCGATCGAATCCGATTTTTTACAAACCTTTCTTCAGGAATGGAAGGACGCGGGAAAACCGGACCGACCCAAATTTATCGCGATCGTGGACGAATCACCCCAGGAACAATTTCTTTATCCGGAATTTTTGTTATTCCGCGAACTCTTTACAAGTCACGGAATCGATTCCGAAATCGTTTCGCCCGAAGCCTTTCAAACGAACGAAGAAGGTTTTCTTTTCGTAAACGGAAAGAAGGTCGATCTGATCTACAATCGTCTCACCGATTTTTATCTCACCGACCCCGGCAGTAAGGCGATGCACGGCGCTTGGGAAAAACAAACCGTCGTTGTGACCCCGAATCCTCTCGACTATGAACTCTACGCAAAAAAGACGAACTTGATTCTCTGGAAAAACGACTCCTTCCTGAATGACGCGGGAATCCCGGAAGAAGATCGAAAGATTCTCGATCGTACGGTTCCCTTTACGGGATATGCGAAGGACATGGATCCGGACACCCTCTGGGCGGAGAGAAAGAAATTCTTTTTTAAACCAACGTCCGGTTACGGAAGTAAGGCCGTTTATAGAGGAGATAAACTCACCAAAGGAACGTTTCAGGAAATTCTTTCGGGGAATCATCTGATTCAGGAAATCGTCCATCCTTCGGAAAGAATTCTTCTGAACGCGGACGCTCAACGGGTTCCTTATAAAATGGATTTAAGAGCGTATGTTTACAAAGAAAGAATTCTTCTTTTGGCCGCCCGATTGTATCAAGGTCAGACGACCAATTTCAGAACTCCGGGGGGAGGTTTTTCTCCCGTTTACGTTTTGGGTCTCAAAAATTCATAAAGGCCGGTCGGCGCCATCGATCAACCAGAACGTCCGTTCTGTTTCCTCGCCGTAAAATGCGGAAAACTCCCTTGACCCGATATTCGAGCGAAATACTTTAGCCGCAGAGAACCCGAATAGGAAAGAATTATGATCGATTTAAAAGGCAAAAATGCCGTAATCACCGGATCCGCAAGAGGGATCGGAAAATCCACGGCTTTAACTCTCGCAAAAGCGGGAGCGAATATCGTAATCGCGGACCTCAATGAGGAAGCCAGCAAAGCGACTGCGGAAGAAATCGCAAAACAAACAGGCGTGAAAGCCATCGGAATCGGAACAAACGTTGCTGACGCGGACTCAGCAGCCAAAGCGATTCAAGCTTGTGTGGATGAATTCGGAACGGTAGACGTTTTAGTAAACAACGCCGGAATCACCAAAGACACTCTTCTTATGAGAATGAAAAAAGAACAATGGGATGCGGTCATCGCCGTAAACCTTACCGGAACTTACAACTGCACGCAAGCGGCGATTAAGTTCATGATGAAAAACCCGAACGGAGGTTCCATCATCAATCTTTCTTCGATTGCCGGAGTAAACGGAAACATCGGACAAACCAACTATTCCGCTTCCAAAGCGGGTGTGATCGGTTTTACGAAAGCGGTGGCTTTGGAAATGGCTTCTCGTAAAGTTCGTTGCAACGCGATCGCACCGGGTTTTATCGCCACCGAAATGACAGAAGCGATCCCTGAAAAAATCAGAACTGCCATGGTTGCGGCGATCCCGTTGAAAAGAGCAGGACAACCGGAAGATATCGCGAACACGATCGCATTCTTAGCATCCGATATTTCTTCGTTCATTACCGGTCAGGTAATCGAAGTAAACGGCGGGGGCTTTTTACCAGGCGCTTCAGCGTAAGAACTTCCAATTCTCCGTGATTCTTTCACTCGCTCAGGAGTGAAAGAATCCCTTTGTCTGTATTTCCATTCATTCGTTCGAAAAAAATCAAATTCTCACGCGAATCTTTCCATTCTTCGCATCAAAAAATTATCTTTTCTATTTTCAGTTTTTCTTTTTTGGAATAGAATGAAATCGATTGAATGAATTTAAAGCGATTCTAATGAGACAAACTCTTACGAAACCTTCCGAGTAATGATCCAAACGTTTTCAATCGATAAAAAACCGATTCGAAAAATAAAAACGAATAAACAATTTAAAGGAGTTTTTTTCTGAAAAAAAGTATATTGGCTTGCCAAATATTTTCGGAATTAAATCTATAAAATTCGGTGGATTTTATATCCGCCTGGCTAAATCTAACAAAAAATCATCATACCACCTAAATGTGGTACGGAGGAAACAATGGCAGACTTTGAAAAAGTTAAATCTATCATCGTAGAACAACTTGGAGTGGATGAATCTGAAGTTACACCTGAGGCTCACTTCATCGACGACCTCGGTGCAGATTCTCTGGACACGGTTGAATTAGTAATGGCTCTCGAAGAAGAATTCGGAATCGAAATCTCTGACGAAGACGCTGAGAAAATTCAAACTGTCGGGGACGTAACTAAGTTCATCGACAACCTCAAGTCCTAATCGTTTGAGACTTTCCGGGTTCTTCACGGAACTCGGAATTCTTTTTTCCTTCCTTTGATCCTTAAGAAAACACAACCTTCTTCCTCTCTCAAAAACCCGGAACGGGTACAAACGCTTCAAAAACTTTCCAAAAAGATCGGAATCAAGTTTTCTAAACTAGAATATTATAATACCGCATTCATTCACAGTTCGTATAAGAACGAAAATCCGGAGATCTTAGAAGACAATGAACGTCTTGAATTCTTAGGCGATTCCGTGCTGGGTCTCGTGGCCGCTCGCTCCTTGTTTCAAAAATATCCGAAAGCGAGCGAAGGAGAATTATCCCGCATCAAATCGAGAATCGTTTCGACTCCGATCCTCAACTCCATCTCCGAAAAACTCGACTTAGGCGAATACCTTCTGCTCGGAAAAGGCGAAAAAAATTCGCAAGGCAAAGGGCGCCGTAAACTCTCCGCAAACCTTTTCGAATCGCTTATAGGCGCGATCTATATGGATCTCGGTTTTGAAGCCGCCGAAAAATTCATTCTCAAACATTTAATAGAATTTGCGGAAAATCCCGAAAAAGAGGAATCTGTCAGGGATTACAAAACTCAGCTCCAGGAATATTCCCAAAAACACTTTAAGGTTCTTCCCATTTATCGTCTCAAGGGAGAATCCGGTCCCGATCACTCGAAAGTCTTTCAGGTTTCCGTTCGGATTCGGGATAAGTGGGAAGCGAACGGTACCGGCGTCAGTAAAAAAGCGGCGGAACAAAACGCGGCCAAAGAACTTTACAACCGGATTCAGAGAGGATCTTAGAAAACATTCCTTTCCAAATCAAGATTCCTCGGATCAAAGGACGACAATCTAAGTAGATGGATTTTTTCTTTAAAAAGAAAGGAATGAGAGTCAGAGTCGCCGCTCTGATCGAAAACTCGCAGAACGAAATTCTTCTCATTCAACAAAAGAAAAAGGATTCTTATTATTGGCTTTTGCCGGGCGGGGGAATCGAGTTCGGGGAAAGCGCGGAAGACGCTCTCAAAAGGGAACTCAAAGAAGAACTTTCTCTTGAAATGAAATCGGCGTCTTTTTTACTCTTAAATGAATCCATAGAACCCGGCGGAAAAAGACATCTCATTCAACTCGTCTTTGCGGTGAACGTCAAAAAAGAAGTTCCCGAACTCAACTTGAAGGAAAAGGCGATCACCGGTTTCGGTTATTTTTCTCCGGCGGCGGTTCGTGAAATGGATCTTAGACCCGATATCAAATCTTTTCTTTTGGAAGGGGATTTTCAATCGGCGCCGTTTATCAAAAGCACCTGGGTATCAGAAAAAAAATGAGTCTTATCGAAACCGTTACCGTGAACACGGAACACAAATCCGTTCCGGTTCAACTTCACTCCGATCTTTCCGGCTTGTCCGAAGAAATTTTAAAACTTCCCGGAGTTACGTCCGTATTCTTGATCACGGAAAGATCGATTCATTCCTTATATTCCAAATATCTGGAAAAGGAATTTTCCTCTCTCGGAATTCCGGTCAAAGAGATCTACGTCAAAGGCGGGGAAAAATCGAAACATATCAACCGCACCGGAGAAGTATATAATAAACTCATTGAATACGGCGCGGACCGCAAGTCTTTGATCCTCGCCTTCGGAGGCGGGGTCGTCGGCGACTTCGCCGGTTTTATCGCGTCCACGTATTTGAGAGGAATCCGTTTCGTTCAGATTCCGACCACGCTTCTCGCTTGTGTCGATTCTTCCGTGGGCGGAAAGGTCGCGGTCAACGCGGATCTCGGTAAGAATATGATCGGTGCGTTCTATCAGCCGGAGTTCGTGTTCGCTCCTTTGTTCGCTTTGTCAACGTTGCCCGCGCGCGAATGGAGATGCGGTCAGGCGGAGATCATCAAACACGCGCTCCTTTCGGGAGGAGAATACTGGGAGAAGGTAAAGGCGCATTCGTTCAAGGATTTGAATGTTGATTCTCCGATCCTTCCGTATTTGATCGCGGAATCGGTTCGTTTTAAGGCGAACGTGGTTTCGAGCGACGAAAAGGAAACCGGACTTAGAAAGATCTTGAATCTCGGACATACGACCGCGCACGCGATCGAATCGGTAACGAAGTATAAAAAATATTCGCACGGGGAAGCGGTGGGAATCGGTCTTGTGACCGCGCTATTGTTAAGCGAACTGAAATCGGGTCTCGATCCGGTTATCACTCGGGAAACGATCGATACTCTGAAGAATTACGAACTTCCGTTTCAGACGAAATTGAAATCGAAGGAACTCGCGAAACACATGTTACACGATAAAAAGAACGTGGGCGGTTCGATCCGTTTCGTTCTTCTCGAAAAACCCGGTTCTCCGGTGTTCGATATCCCCGTCGAATCCAGGGATATCGTATTAACCATCCGCAAACAAAAAGGTCTCTGATGGGTTTCGAAATCGATTTTCTGAAAAGTATCAATCCGTTTATTCTTCTAAAGTTGAACGAACGGAGTCTTGCGGAAGAATTGATTTTAGTCGTTTATTTCATCATCTTCCTGATTCTTTCCTACAAAGTCATCATAATCGTTCTCGATTTTTTCAAACCTACGATCGACGTCACTTCCCGTTACAACCGAAGAAAAATGGCCCGTATGTCCTTCGTCATTCTCGGTCTTGTTACTCTTTTGCCCGTAGTGTTTTCGGGGCTTTCTTATTTGCCCACGGTGATGGGTTTGGCCGGAGCCGGTATCGTCATTTCGTTGAAGGACATCACGTTGAATTTCGTGGGTTGGTTTTTTATCCACGGAAGCAACGGTTTTGAAGTGGGGGACCGTATCGAAATCGAAGGGGTTCGGGGAGACGTCATCAATATCGGGATGAATCGATTTACGTTGATGGAGATCTCCTCCGATCCGAAGTCCGATCAATCCACGAATCGTCTCGTTCATTTTCCGAATCATTTCGTGATTCTGCGTCAGGTGATCGTCGTAAAGGACAAGATGAATTACGTCTGGGACGAGATGAGAATCAAGATCCCGTACGATTCCGATTTCGAAAAGGCCGAGGAATTGCTGAACGGAATCATACGCAACAACGCGATCATTGATCAAGGAGAGATCGATTACACGCTTCAGGAGCTTTCCAAAAATTATTTGGTGCGATTGGGAAAAACGTCTCCGATCGTTTATCTTTCCTTGGAAGAGGGAGGAATTCTCTTTTCTCTGCGTTATCTCACGCACGTCCGGGAACGCCGCGATATGAAGACCAAAATCTCGCATCAGATCCTCAAGGAATTCAAACAGTTTCCGGGTATTCGTATTTTATAATATTCTCCCTTTATCGATTTCGCTTAACAAAATAAGGAAAAACGCAATGGATGACCGAACCCGACGAAAAGGCATCGCCGTAGTATTGAATTTGTTTCTTCCCCCTTTCGGTTTTTATTATCTGAACGATCGAAAATTCTTTTGGATCTTTTTTATCTTCGTTTCCTTGGCAGGAGTTTTGGGTTCCCTTTTGACGTATTCCTCGTTCGTAAACGGCGGAGGTCGATTCGCGCTTTTCGTTTTGTCCTTTTACGTTTTGTTTAGCTGGGGAATTCTTGTCGTCGCGGCTCTTCAATCGGAAGGAAAAAAACTTTATGAATCGGAGAACAAATTCCCTTCTCCGGTTTGGTTTTTGCCGGCGACCGTGATCGGTTTGTTGTTTTTAGGAATCGTAATCGACGAATTTTTAAAGGATAGAATCCTCAAGGGAAAAATCCAAGCCTCTTCGGGTATGATGCCGAGCGTCAACCTCAACGATTCCTTTTATACCACGGAATTATTTTATACGAAAGAACTCAAACGGGGAGACATCGTCGTTTATAAAAATCCGGAATCGGGAAGACAATTCTTAAGCCGTGTGATCGGTCTTCCCGGCGATACGGTCAGCGTTGTGGACGAGATCACCGCGGATCGTTTTGAAGTAAGCAGAATCCTGATCAACGGAGAAAAAATTCCCCAAGAACGGTCCGCAAAGCGAGTGGAAGAGTTTCAATCCGGCTTGAGCGGCAAGGATCGGATCGCGCTTGTAGAGACGATCGGTGGAAAATCGGTTCCTATTCTCGAAACCAAAAACTTATCCGCTTCTTCCTCGCTCGGAAGTTGGAAGCTGAAAGAAGATGAGTTTTATCTGATCGGAGACAATCGGGACGATTCTGTGGATTCGAGAATTCTTGGGCCGATTCGCGGGGGACAAATCGCCGGTAAGTTTTTGTTCACCTATTTTTCGGCGAATCTGAACGATCTAAACGGAAGCGTCTGCGAAACCAATCAGGAAACGTTTTGCGGTATAAAATGGTTTTATAAAATTCTAATCTTAGGAAACGTGCGCTGGAGTTATCTGGGGTTCGATAACTCCAAGTAGCAGTTGCTCTTAGTGGATCTTATAGATCTGTAAAAAATCCACGCTGCGAACTGTGGTTCCCGGCGCTCCCGAAAGGATTACTACCTTATCTCCCGGAAACAGGAACTCGTCCTCTTTCAGTTTCTGATTCATATACGCGATCATATCTTCCAGTCTCGTAAAGAACGGCATGACGAACGGAATCACTCCCCGATAGAGTTTCATCTTTCTCGCAGTCGTTGCAAACGGAGTAAAGGAATAGATCGGAACTTTCGGACGCATCTCCGACGTGATCAAAGCGGAATACCCGCTTCTTGTGAAGTTGATGATCGCTTTGGCGTGAATTCCGTGCGCGATTTCCCGCGCCGCGTTTCCCAACGCGGTGCGTTCCGATTCCAGGAAAGTTTTTTTGATATTCCAGTGAACCTCGTAGATATGATCGATGGTTTCGGTTTCTTGAATGATCTTGGACATGATCTCCACGGATTCGACTGGATAATGACCGCTCGCCGATTCTGCGGACAACATCACTGCGTCCGTTCCGTCCATCACGGCGTTGGCTACGTCGCTTGCTTCCGCCCTTGTCGGTCTCGGATTTTCGATCATCGACTCCAACATCTGTGTGGCGGTGATCACCGGTTTGCCCGCCTGGTTGAGTTTGTAGATGAGCTCTTTTTGAAGGATGGGAACTTTTTCGGTTTCGATTTCCACTCCGAGATCTCCTCTCGCGATCATGATTCCGTCCGCGCGTTCGATGATCTCGTCGATGTTTCCGATCGCTTCGGGCCTTTCGATCTTTGCGATGAGCCCCGCGTATGTTCCTTCGAGAAGGGAACGCGCCAACTCCAAGTCGGCTCCCGTTCGTACGAAACTAAGCGCCACGTAGTCCACGCCGAGAGAAAGCGCGAACTTCAAATCCTCGATGTCTTTTTCGGAAAGGGCGGGTGCGGAGATGGGAGTTCCCGGAAGATTGATTCCTTTGTTGCTCCATAAAATTCCGCCGACGATCACTTTCAAAACGGCGGAATCCGATTTTTTCGACGCGACTTTCAATACGAGTTTCCCGTCGTCGATAAGAATCTTATCTCCTTCCTTAATGTCGCTTATCAGATTGGGATAAGTGCAGCCGATCGTATGTTCGTCTCCTTGGTATTCCGCATCGGGAACGATCGTAATTTCCTGATCCTTATGGAGAAGAATGGAATTGAGTTTTAATTTTCCCGTTCGAATCTTCGGGCCTTGCAGATCGGCCATAATCCCCAGCGGGAAACCGGAGATTTGCTCGCATTTGCGAAGCGTGTCGTAAACTCTTTTGTGGGATTCGTGCGTGCCGTGTGAAAAATTCATTCGGGCGATATCCATTCCCGCTTTGAGAATGGAAAGAACGGTTTCTTCGGCAGAGGAGGCCGGACCGATCGTGCAGACTATTTTGGTTTTTTTCCCGTTCAGGATTTTCATGAACGGCAATTGTAGACAAACGCCTCCCGTTGTTCCAGCGAATATTTCCTCTTTACGAACGGAAACCGGAAAATAGAATGAACCAAAAATAGGCGTCCTCTTCTTGGAGAAGCAGTTAGAACGAATTGGTTTGGTATATCACCCGGATTATAATATGGATCTGGGTCCTCATGTATTTCCCGCGCGGAAATACCAGATGGTTTATAATCTCGTAAAACAAGATCCGAAACTCGCGGAACTTTATATCTATAAGCCCGATCCCGCTAAAGACAAGGATCTAGCGTTAGTTCACACCAAAGAATTCTTACAGGATTTTTTCTCGCTCAAGCTCACAGAAAGAACGCAGAATTCGGAGCTTCCTCTCACCAAACAAATCGTACACAGTTTCGTTTTAGCGGTCGGCGGAACGATTCTGGCGACGGAACTGACGGAAAAATACAAATTCGTTTATCATATCGGAGGCGGCTTTCATCATAGTATGCCGGACCGCGCCGAAGGTTTCTGTTATCTGAACGACGCGGCAATTGCGGGGAAGCTGTTTCAGAAACAACATCCCCGTAAAAAAATTCTTTTTATCGATTTGGACCTGCATCAAGGAAACGGAAATTCCGTCGTATTTCAGGAAGACCCGGACGTCTTTACGTTCTCCATGCACCAGGAAAATCTATATCCAAAAAAGGAAAAATCGGGACTCGACATTCCTCTCGGAGAAGGAACGGACGATAAAAAATATCTGGAACTTCTGGAGAAGTCTTTGAACGAGATTCGATCCGAGTTCAAACCCGATCTGATTTATTACATCGCGGGCGCCGATCCGTTCGAAGGCGATTCGCTCGGAGATTTGAAACTCACGTTCCAAGGTCTGCGTAAGCGGGATAAGATCGTGCGGGACTTCGCATTAGCAACAGGCGCGCGCACCGTGATTCTTCCCGCGGGCGGGTATGCGAAGGACTTTCACGATACGGTGACGATTCATTACAACACGATCAAAGTGTTTGCGGCCGAGTGACATGGGTATCTTTTCGGACTCGGATAAAAAAAAAGGAAATCCCGGATTTCTAGAAAGCCAAGAGCTCGGGATGATCGACATCTCGAAAGAATTTCATACGTCGCTCGGAATCGAAAACAGTCTCTTCAATCGATTCACAGGGGAAGAAGTCAGGGAGATGCTCGAAAGCGCTGGGATCTTCCGCACCTTACAGGCCAGAGGTTATAACGACTACGAGATTTCCTTGGACGGAATCTCCGATATGGACAACCGTATTTATATCAAAGATCCTTCGGGCGGAATTCTCGTTCACATGCGTCTAAAATTTTCCGACTTCCAGTTTAAAAAGCTGGATCAATCCTATAAGCTCGTTTATATTGACTGGCTCTTGACCCAGAACCTAAAGATGAAAAACATGAAGGCCAAAAAGAAACTCTATCAGGGACAGGAATATCCGGGTCTTTCTCTGATGAACGAGATCACCGGCTTTATCCGCATTCTCGCCACTAAGATGGGAGCGTACGGCGCCTTTAACATTCCGGAATACTTTCATGACGCGGTATTATTCCATAAATCCTTTCAGTTCGTGGACCCCGAAAAGGAGGGAAGATTTCGTGCGATTCTTCAATCCTTCAGCAGAACGAATCTCCGAGAATTAAGCGATCAGATTCACACGGAAAAAATCTGCGACGCATCCTCCGGAGAAGTTTATGTTTGGAAATACGGGGAGATGGTCTCCTGCATCAACAGTTATCTCGAATCGGCGCTTTTCGACGAGGAATATTACAGAAAAGTGAATAAGATCGTTTCGGGAACCAAATACATAAGGAAAGTGTAATATGACGGAGTTTTCCCTAAGACCGGAAATCATCATTCTTGACGACGACAGGGATGTAGGAGAAACCCTAGAGCTCATTTTGACCAAACTCGGATATCAGAGCGTGTTTTTCGATTCCGTCGAACAGGGGAAACAATATTTCGAGAAGGAGCTGAACCCGATCGTGTTTCTGGACATTCACATGCCCGGAACGAGCGGCCTTGAAATTCTCCCTTACTTCAAAAACCTGGAAGCGAAAACCCAAGTCATCATGATGACCGGGGAACGCGACATCAACAACGTCGTTACTTCCCTTACGCACAAGGCCAGCGACTTTTTGTTGAAACCTTTCTCCATTCAAACGGTCCAGATCGCGATCCAAAGAGCATACGATTATTATACTATGCTAAAGGAGAAGGATCTGCGCGACGAGGTGATCATGCGCGATCTGCGTCTTGCGTCGAGAGTGCAGGGAAAGATTTTTTCGATTCCGGACCTAAGCCCGTATAAGGTGGAAGCGGACGTGACTCCGGTTTCCTTCGTCAGCGGGGATTTCAACGTAGTGCTCAAAAAGGAAAAATCGGTTCTATTGCTTCTCGGAGACGTCGAGGATCACGGCGTTACTTCGGGGTTGATCGCTCTTTTGATGACCACTTTGGCGCGCGAAGAATTCAAACATTCGGATAATCCGAGCGAAATTCTAAAACGAATGAACCACGAACTCTGTCTGAATATCGGAACGCACAGTATGACTGCCGCTTGCGTAATATTATTCCCGGAAGAAAAGAAACTCGTTTATGCGAGGGGAGGGCATCCCTTTCCGGTTCACTTTCACAAGGACGGGTTTTCCTTTTTAAAGGAAAAGTCCGGACAACTTCTCGGAATCTTGGAAGACGTCGATTTCCCGAGTCACGAAATCGGTTTTGCGGAGAAGGACGTGATCTTTCTTTTTTCGGACGGAATCATCAACAATCTCAGTCATCCTCTCATTGAAGAATTGAATCAGATTCATAAGTCCGGTCCGGACCCGTTGAAGCGTATGAAGAACGCGCTCGATACGTATGTTCGTTCCGCGATTCCTTCCAGAGAATATAGGGACGACGCTTCGTATATTCTTTTGGAAGTCAGATAAGAATTACGTTCATTTCCAAGAAAGATCGATCTTTTTGTGTTTCGAAGCGCATTCGGCTAGATACAAGTTGATTAGATTTTGATAAGGAATTCCGGTTTGATCCGATAATCCTTTGAAATATCCGATGGTATCCACATCGACTCGGATCGTAATGGGCTTTTTTAATTTCTTTAGATAAGGATTCTTTTTCGACTTTGAAAAATCGTATTCTTTTCTCATAATAATTCCTTGTATTGTTTCGTCTCGGTTTTTGTCGCTTTTCGCGCCGAAATGATTCGGATCACATCTTTAGACGATCGATAACAATGAGACACCATCAATAAATTCAATCTATAACTGAATCCTAAGATAATGAATCGATCTTCATCTTGCGAGTGATCCGGATCGTCGATGATTCTCGCTTTTTCGTCATAAAAAACGGTTTTAGCCTCCTCGAAAGAGATTCCGTGCTTTTTGAGATTGAATTTGTTTTTGCCGGAGTCCCATTCGAATTCGATCGAAGACATATTTATATTGTCAATATATCATAAATATAAGTGAATTCAACTTAATTTCAGTCTTCGTCCTGAAACCGGAAGAGTTCTTCCGGGATTTCCCGCATAGAGACCGAAGGAAACGTTCCTTTTCGAATATTAAAAAAAACGAATTCAGGAAAGCTGAAAAACAGGGATTGAAATCCCTTCTGAAACCGTTCCCCTTTGTCGAGAGGAGAAGTGAAGATTCCCGCCGCGGTCATCCCCAAACCTGCGAATAGGTTCACGGTTCCATAGGCCGGACGCGCCCAAAATACGTCGTCCGTGAACATCGGAAAAAAATGGTCTTCCCGATTCGCCTTGTAGATCGAAGAGGTGAACGTGAAGGACTCGCGAAGAGATGTTTTCCAACCCGGCTTTTGTCGCCGGAGTTCCTCCAATTTCTTTCTTCGATAGGAGAGAAGGGTTTGTTCCCCTTCCGTTTTCCAATGTTTGGAAACGGAATAAGAAGCGTAGAACGGAATGAATGCGAAGGAATAACGAAAGTCGATCGGCTCGCCGGGAAACTTCGTTTCCTGTTTTTCGAACGAAGTTTGGACGCTTTTGACGATTTCGGTCGTGCAGTTTTCAAAGAGAAGATGAAACGGATAAAGTTTTTTTAATCGGAAGTGATATTCTTTTTCCCGTTCTTGGGCGAGTTTTAGATATCCGGAAAGGATCTCGTCCGAGGGCAAACGCATCGGAATCAAAAACCGTTTTTCCCTTTGCGGAAGAAGTTTTCCCGAAGTCACTCGAACGGGAATCGAGGTTTCGATTCCTTCGCGGAGTTCGTAGGCGCGGTTGGTCGCGTCTTCCCAGATCTGATATTCCTTTTCGGATAACTCGCGTAAGGCGGATATTTTTTTGCGCGCAAGCGAGACGACGGCCCAGGTTTCTCGGGAGAGATGTTCCAAGGCCTGTTTGTCGTTTTCGTCTTCCTGATACACGATGGGGGATTCTTCGGGGAAAGTGGATAAAAATACCGGGACGCCGGTGCGAACGCTTTCTTCGATCGCGTGAAGTCTTCCCAATACGACGAGGGCGCTGTAGGCCCAGCCCGGGTCTTTTTCCGCGAGAATTTGAACGAGAGATTCGGTCTGTTTGGTGCGGAATTTTTTCAGAAGCTCGATTTCTTCGGCTGTTAATGATTCCTGAATATTCGAAATTTTGAATTCAGAATCGAGTCCCCATTCTTCTTTTAGAATTTGGCAGAATGCGATTCCTTCGAGTATGTCCCGCAATCGTAAATAAGAACCCGGTTTGAAAAAAGGGAAGCCTTCTCGAGTGAGTTTGGACGGCAACGGAGGAAATTCCGGATTCATCAGTCCTCCGTTTTCGGAAAGAAGCGCTTCCTTTAAGGAGTGTTCCAGATCCTTCAGATAATTCTCCCCAAGATCGGTCGCAAGACGCGATTTTAGTTCGTTTGCGAGAGCGGATCGATCGCTGGAAGTGAAATACGCGGTTGCGCGTAGCCCGATTTTCTTTTCGGGAGAATGCAATTCCTCCAGGAACTTGGTTTCCTTTTTGAGAGTTTCCAGATTTTGAAGATGACGGAACTGAACGAGATACAAGCGGTTGAGTCCGCTTTCCAAAACGGAAATTTCTTTCCCGGTCAATGCGAGTCGGGTAAGAATGCTCGTTCGATTGGATACGATGTTGTAGCTGAACGCGAAGTCGTCATACGATTCTCTCACCAAGTGAAAGATATCATCGGGAAAGAACTGATAGTGATAGACCTTGTTTCCGATTCGGATTCCGGTATGTCCTCCGCTGGATTGTCCGGTGTTTGCGTCTACGTAAATGAAATCGGCGGTGGTCGGCGTGGAAAACAGCCCCGCAGGAAAGAGCAGGGCCGTCGCAAAGAGGAAGCGAAAAAATCTCAGAGCTGATGATATCCTTTGCGGATGGATTCGACGACTTCCGGTTTAGCGCTTCCCATTTCGGAAACGAACTTGGAAAATTTTTCCTCGCTTACTCCCGCTTTTTTAAGTCCGCTTCCGATTCCGAGATACGTTACGCGCAACGACTTCCAGTTGGTCAGCCCGTTTTGAAGCGCGAGAGTCGAAAGATCGTTTTTGAATTCGATTTCCTGAAATCCGTTTTCCACGTGCATCGCGGTCAGATCACGTACGTCTTTGAGATACGCTTTTTCTTTTTTCTCATCATCTCCGGAAGAAGAGGAGAGGATGGAGCTGATCGAGCCGGAAATCGATTTTACGGATTTGGAAAGACTTTCCAAAGAATCGGAAGACTTACTGAGAGAGTTGATTCCGGTCGAGATCGATTCGAAAATAAAACAGTGATTGAGGCCGATGATAAAAAGTCCGGTTGTTAAAGTCATCAGCAGCTTTTGAGTGCGTTTCATCAGATGGATTCTCCGTTACGTTGTTTTGTCGGAAGGAATTTTACAGCTTCCTTCCTTTGAGTCAAACAACTTTTGCAGTTTGCAAAACTACGGAGCCGAACGCGGGGAGTTTTAATTTGAGAATTCCCGTTCTGGAAGAATACTCGAAGTTTTCGGGAACCTTTCCGGTCCAATAATCCGGGAATTGTTTCAACTTCGATACGAACGGAACTTGGATTTCGATCGTATTTTCTTCTTCGCTTGGATTCCACATTCCTAAAAAGCCTGCCGGATTATAAAGCGCCGGCGGAAATAAGCCCGATGCGATTCCGACCGGGATCGGAGTTTTGGTTCTGCACTTCGCCCCGAGTTCCAACGTCTTTTTCAACAAGGCCAGTCTTTCGTCTCCGATTAAGGAAAGATCGTCGCTGACGAGAATCATTCCTCCGCTCACGGCCATCACGCTCGCCATCAACTGCGTTTGCGCCGCGTTCATCTGATTCTTGCTTTCGCGTACGAGCAGACAATCCGGATCGTTGTACCAAAGGGTTCGGTGCATGGAAGAACGGGTGATATCGTTGATCAACGCTCGTTCCGTACAAAGAGCGTGTTTGTCTTTTACGAGAATGCGTTTTTTTTCTCTTCCCCAAAACGGAGCGACGTCGCAGCTGATCCGCATCGCGTCGAATAATCCGATCGAAGGATAGATCGGCGCGCCGCATCCCAAAAGAAAAACGTCCTTGCCGACGACTTTACGGATAAAACGGATCGTGTCCGCATAACGTTTGTGAGGCGAGATTCCCCGGTCGTAAGTCCATCCGGGAAGAAGCGCGGCGTACAAGAAATCGAGTTTAAGATACGGATATCCGTATTCTTTTACGAGAGTTTTAAAGACATTCTCCAGAAAGTCGCGGGAGGTCGGATGGGTGACGTCGATGCAATACGTATAATCCACTCCCCAGAGAGGATTCCAAAGCGCTGGCACCGGTTTGCCGTCCCGATCTTTGAGAACCGCTTCGGGATATTTTTGATAGAACTCGGATTTTTTTCGAACCAAGAACGGTGCGAGCCAAATTCCAGGCGTAAGTTTTTCTCTTCGGATTTCCTCCGCTAAGAGTCTCATACCTCCGGGGAATTTATCGTTGGTTTTAAGCCAATCTCCGATCTCGTTTTGATATCCGTCGTCGATCTGAAAAAATTGGATCGGCAGCTTCTTCTCTTTTACGAGAGCGAGATTTTTCAGAATGATCTTTTCGGAAATCTTCGTGTAGTAGTGATACCAAGAACACCAGCCCGTAGGAACGGGCGCGGTGGATAGTTTTACTTTATGAGTTTTTCCTAATTCACTAAAGTACTTTTTGAGATACGCTTCGGGTTCGATCGTAAATCGGGAAACTCCGACGGGAGTCAAAGAAAGTTTATTCCCGCGAAAATCCTCGTAACGGTAAAAATCATAGATCAGCGAAACTCCGGATCGGGAAACCCAGGTTTTCTTTTTGGAATTCTCCAATTCTTCTTTTCGTTGCGAAGAAAGAACCCGAAACTTGACTCCTTGTTCTCCGGGACCGGTCGCGCCCGCAAAGTAATGCGGTTCTTGGTTCGAAGCGAGCAGAAGCAGAAATCCTTCGCTGTGCCAATCTCCGCTTTCATTGGAAGGATGTGTGTAGATGTTTTCCTGAGAATACTGAAGAAAGTCGAGTTTGGGCGATTCGTCCGGTTCGCTCAGCGAGTGAACTGCGGAAAGACTCCAGGATTGATATCCGTGTTGGAAGACCTTCGGTTCCGTCAAAGCGTGCGGAGGAAGTTCGATTTCCAAGGTAAGAATTTCGGTTCCGGCCTTGGGTCTTTGATCGCCCACCCATTCGAGGATCGGCTTATACGTTTCATTCTTTCCCGTTTTTTTATGACCGAGCGCGAGCGAGAAATTTCCGCAATCGCTCTTGGTCTTCAATTCTTTTCCGGAAATTTCAAACGAGGACGAATAAGAATCCTCATAGACTTTGTAGTTTAAAATGGCTCTCATGTTTCTCTAAGTGTTTTGAGTCGTTTTTCTTTTTTCGATCGGGAACTTTTCTAAAATTCTGGCGGCCTTGTTTTGTATTTTTGATTCCCGAAACCGCGCGGTACGGATTATTATGAAATTATGCCTCCAAAACCTTCAACTATAAAACCGGAGCTTTTTCCCGGGGATCTCTCACAAAAAAGATTTGAAGAATACAAGGCGGACGACCGTCTAGCGGTCGACTGCGAAATGATGGGACTCAATCCCAGAAGAGACAGACTCTGCGTGGTTCAGATCTGCGATTCTTCCAATAACGTAAGTTTGGTTCAAATTCTTCCCGATCAAAATGAAGCGCCGCTTCTCAAGTCCTTATTCGAAAATCCGGAGATCGTGAAGATCTTTCATTTCGCGAGAATGGATTCTCTCTTTCTTCGTTATCGTTTGGGCATCGCCTTGCAGAACGTTTTCTGCACGAAGATCGCGAGCAAGCTGGCTCGTACCTACACGGACAAACACGGTCTCAAAGATTTAATCCGAGAATTTTACGATGAGAATTTGGATAAGAAGAATCAGTCCTCGGATTGGGGGAAAAAAATTCTTACCAAAGACCAAGTAGACTATGCGAGCGGCGATGTGAAATATCTCATCTCCCTCGAACAAAAACTCACCGAGATTCTCGTGCGCGAAGGACGCGATTCTCTTGCGAGAGAAGCCTTCGCCTGTCTTCCCGTTTTCAACCAGATCGATTGGCTTGAGATGCCCGCTCTTTTCGAACATTGAAAAAGAAACTCGTTCGAAATTTTATCTGTCAATCCTGCGGTCAGGATTATTCCCGTTGGGCGGGTAAATGCGAGTCCTGCGGGAAATGGAACACCATCGTGGAAGAAGTCGGCGGAGAACGTTTCGCTTCTTCCTCGAACGGGAATTCATCCAAACACAAAACGTATAAGGAGCCGACTCCGTTAGACAAGGTAGGGGAAGAATCTCTTACAAGAATGGGAACTGGTTTGAAAGAACTCGATCTCGTTTTGGGAGGAGGGTTGGTTCCCGGTTCTTTGACGTTGATCGGCGGAGAGCCCGGAGTCGGCAAGTCGACCCTCGTTCTCGAAGTTTCACGTTATCTGACACAGGCAAAGAAGAACGTTCTTTATATTTCAGGGGAAGAATCTCCTTCTCAGATTCGGATGCGCGCCGAGCGGATGGGAATCCGATCTTCCCATCTTCTTCTGACTTCCGAAACGTTTGCGGAAAACATTTCCGCGATGATCGAAGGAGAAAGACCTTCGGTGGTTTTTGTCGATTCGATCCAAACGATTGCGAGAGAAGCGCTGCCCAATCAAGCGGGAACCGTCACGCAGCTTCGGGAATGTACGCAGGTGCTTTTGGAAACCGCGAAAAGAACGGGGATTCCCGTGTTGATGACCGGTCATATCACGAAGGAAGGGGCGATCGCAGGTCCGAAAGTTTTGGAACACTTAGTCGATACGGTATTATACTTCGAAGGGGATCGACTCAATTACTATCGATTGCTGCGCGCGGTAAAGAATCGTTTCGGAGCGGTGGGCGATCTTGCGATCTTTGAAATGTTTTCGGGCGGCTTACGGGAAGTAGGCGATCGCAATCGAATCTTTGTCAGCGCGGGGGCGGAAGAAAGAAGCGGTTCCGTCATCAGCGCCGTTCTCGAAGGAAGCCGCGCTCTCACCGTGGAAGTGCAGGCGCTCGTGAGCAAGACCGGTTTTCCCCAAGCAAGAAGAATGGCGGAAGGTCCGGACACGCGACGTGTGATTCTGCTCGCAGCCGTGATCGAAAAATATATCAAAATCAAATTAGGAGAATGTGATATATTCAGCAACCTGGCCGGCGGCTTGAACGCCGACGAACCCGCGTTAGACCTGGCGATCTGCACTTCGATCATTTCGAGTTATTTGGATCAGCCTTTGCCGAAAGGAACCTGCGTTCTCGGCGAGGTCGGACTTTCGGGAGAAGTGCGCAGCATCGGACAAGCGAATCTTCGCGTGAAGGAACTCGCGGGCGTCGGAATGAAGAAGGTGATTTTGCCGGAAGGAAATTTGGGCGAACTGGAAAAGAATTTGGACATTCAGATTCAGGGAATTCGTTCGTTGAACGATTTGCGTTCTTTGTTTCCGGGTGCGAATTAGAATTTGCGTCGCTTTTCTACCTTGTGCGGTTGGGGGAGGATGAGGAGCTATTAGAGAGCCTTGGTTGTGGGAACTACTACACAGGGATCGGTTTGGAATATAAAGCTTGTGGGAACTCCTTCGGTCAATTGTCTTCCGAAGAATTTGTGTGGGAACTCCAGCGCTCGATTGTTGTTCCTACAAAGCTTGTGGGAACTCTTACAAACACATTCTTCTGAAAACAAACGTAGGAACTCACACAAAAAGGATTCTCCTGGATTGTCCCAAAGCGTCGGAAACGAGGATATAACGTTCACCAAGGAGCAGCATCGCTTATGAAAAAAATCACCTGGATTCTATTGTTCTCATTGCAGCTCGGATGCGCGAGCACCGGATACGACCGAGGTCCTTTACCGCACGTGGACCCGAAAGAAATCGTGATCGATTCCGAAGAAATCAAACATTATCTTTCTTTAAAGCCGCAACTCCGATTTCCTTTCCGGGTGGGAGTTTATATCCTTTATCCGGAAGGATACAATTATCGAATCGATGCAAAGAATAAATCCGCGTTCCTTACGATCGAAGAAACTTTAAAGGCCGAAAAAATCGTATCCCAGATGTTTCTGATTTCGGAATCCGTTTACAGCATGGATCAACAGACGCATGTTCCCGGTTTTCGGGATCATTATCCGGTCCGAACAAGAACGTTGGACGGAATCAAAAAGATCCGTCTTCTCGCGGCGCGGTACGGAGCAGACGCTGTTCTCGTGATCAAACCCGGCGTCCGTTACAATCAAAAGCCGAATCTTCTCAGTATTCTTTACGCGACCATCATCGGAATTTGGCTCGTTCCCGGCTCATCGGGAGAATCCACATTCACGCTCGAAGCGACTCTTTGGGATGTTCGAAACGAATATTTGTATCTGACCACCGAATCCGAAGCTTCTTCCTCCGCGGTTCGACCTTACGGATGGATCGATGAAGCGTCCATCATCGCCGAAAGCAAAGAGAAGGTGATTCCCGAATTTTCTTCGGAAGTGTTGAAACGATTTAAGAGCATGAAGTAGGTTCGTTTTCAAAGGATTGATTTTCCGATCCGCGCTTACGGAGCTCGTTCCCTTTACGAGAGCGGCCGCTCATTTCAATGCGGCCTTTACAAGGAAAGGTCGCCGTATCGTTTGCCGCCGATGGGCTTCCCTTTAGACTTTCGGCCGATTGAAATCATTTGCGTCCCTCGCTTTCAACGGTACATTAGAATTTTTTAATAAATTAAAATTGCGTAAGGTCCGGGATTTCCCGTGCCGGCGCCGGCGATATTGGGAATGTTCGGCGATACGCTTCCGTTGATCGTATCCACGGTATACAGATTGACGACGTTCCCGGTCGACTCGGTGGAAAAAGCGTATTTACCGGAAGAATCCAAAATCACGTTCTGTGTTCCCATGCTCGAAGTGATTGCGGAGCCCCAAGCGTTTAAAACTCCGGAAGCGTTACGCGTGGGGATGACGATGTTCGTAGTCGCGGACGCATAGTTGGAGATAAACGCGAATTTGCCGGCGGGATCGAAATCGATGCTCGTAGGTTGCGTGAGCATCGTATTAAAAGCCGCTCCTGCGGACAAAAGTCCGTTCGTATAATCGATCGTGAATAGATCCACGCTGTTTGTGGTATTGTTAACCGAATACAGATGTTCTCCGGTGGGATCGGTCTTGAGAAATACGGAGCCAGCCCCATAAGGGGTATTCGATCTTGCGTTCGGGATTCCGGTCGAATCCAAACCGAAAAACAGAATTCCTCCTCCGCCGTTCATGGAAACGAAAAGGCTGTTACCGGCGGGATTCAAACAAATCGCTTGTGGAGAAGTGGACGCTCCCAATCCGGGAACGATGTTCGGCGAAAGCGCGCCCGTCGTAGGATCGATTTTGAGATAGTAAATCGTATTTGCAGCGGCCCCGGTTACAAACGCGAATTTTCCGGTGGGTTCGATTACGATTTTAGAAGGAGAAGCGACCGCATAGGTGGAAGCGAACGTGATATCTCCCGAAGAAGTATCGATCCTATAGGTCGTGATCTCCGAAGCCATCGTAGCGAATAGAAATTTTCCGGAAGGATGAATCGTCATCGAGGAAACTCCCGATGCGGTATTTACGAAAACCGTCGTTCGAGTCTGAAAAAGTCCGGTATTCGGATTCATCGTAAACAACCAAATCTGAGTATTCTGATAATTAGAAACATAGGCCCAGGCTCCGCTCGTGCCGAAACCGCCCGAACTCGTGTAATTCGAGGCCATCCGTTCGCCTTGTTCGTTCAAAGCGTCCGTTGTTACCCTGAGTTTGTATTGGGTTCCCGATCGAAGAACTTTGGAAGGATTGAATATGATTTTCGGATTTTGAGCGAGATCCAGATTCCCTTCGATGCAGGATGCGAAGTCGTCGTAGCTGACTTGAACCGAACCCGAACAGGTTCCCGCGGTCGACTGTGCGGTCAAAGTTTCCGCACTCATCTTTTCGCTGAACGTCAGCTCGATGCTGGTTCCCCTTGAAACGGAGGTCAATCCGCTTGCGGGTGTTTGTTGGAATACTTTTAGATTTGGATTGATCCTTCTTGCGTATTGATAACCGCAGACTTCTCCGGTTGGGTCGTTGAAAGCGAGTTTTAAGGCAAGGCTTTGTTTGAAAGCGTCGCTGGCTGGATCGCAGGCGCTCAGATCGAACGTAGGTCTGCAATCGTAAATGAATATGCAAAAACTATAAAGTATTAATAGGATGCGGAACGTATTCCTATTTTCGAATGTCCGTTTAATAATTTTAAGTTTATTAATTATTTCCATTGGGACCGCCTTGGGGTAAATAGCATTACGCGAATCCGTAAGTCAAGGCGATCGACCGTTTTCGAAAGGTTTGAAAAATCGTAGGTTATAAAACGATTCCCGAATCTAAATTAGGAAATTCTAAAACATAGTTTGGAACAAGCCGGCGTCTTGTGGCCGGTCGGTTTATCGTTGGATCGGTCCCGATCCGAATCTACGGAAGGAAGACGGCTTCCTCCGTAGTAGATTGTCGATAAACATGGATTGAGGAGGGAAATATGCTCTTCTCCGATGAAAAAGATTCTCGTCGGATAGAGTTTGGAAGCCGCAAAATCGTGTATACATCATATCTTTTCCTGGAAAGAATTGGACTTGTGCCGGTTCTTATTTCTGAATGTTCTTTGCGAGCGGCGCGCCCATGTTCAGAGTCATCCATCGCAGTTTCGATTTTCAAAAAAGAGGCGTTTTTCTTCCCTTTATTGCCGTGATTCTTTCTTTCGCCTTCCTTCCGTTATTCGGGCAAGGAACTCCGCAGACAAATCCGCAAAACTCCGGACAAACGACAACGCCGCCTTCGACTTCAAATTCATCGACAACGGGAACGTCCGCAAACACGCAAACCCGAACGCAGCCGACTACGACGAGCTCATCCGCAACCGATCCTCTTCTTCGCGGTTCTTGGTTTGCGGATCAGGAACAAAAGGAATCCATTCTCTACAACCGAGTCATGAGACTCTTTCGACCGGACGCGCACTTCGTCTGGAAGACCGATTCCCGCGGTAGAAATTATCGATTCTACAAAGACGGAAGAGTGGAGTTTCTGATCGATCGGGAATATCGCGAAGTTTTTCCGGATTCTTCCGAACTCGACGTGCATACGAGCGAAGCGAAGTCGCTCGCGGATCATGGAGAACCGTATTCGGCGATCCGTCTTCTCAAAGGAATCGGACTTTGTTATCGATTCCAGTTCGGCAAACTCGCACCGGAAGGATCCCGAAAAGCGGGGGAGGATCTGAGCCGTTTGATGAAACACATGGCCCACAAACGTCTCGAAACGGACGATCTCACCGATCCATACGGTTGCATAAAAAAGAATATTCTAAAACTGGAAAGTGAACCGTTTCGATTCTCCCTCGAAACGACGGACGAGTGGAAACATTATTTTCCCGAACTCGAATTGCCGGAAAGCGGAACCGAAGGAGATCATCTTTGGAAGGTGCGCCGGTTTTATATCGACGTTCCCGCGGATTCCGGGGCGGACGAATGGGAAAAGAATTATCGGTCCCAAGCGGAAAAATTTCTGTATTACAGACCGGATCGAATCTCTCTTACGATCGGGTTAACCTATCATCCGGTCGCTTCGGTTTATACTTCCAAAAATTACTTTCAGCTTTGGGATCTCAAACGGGGAATCAATCCTAGAACCATCCGTGAGATGAACTTCCGCAGAAAAAAAGAGGACGATTCGTACGCGAGCCGATTCGACTTTTTTCACAAAGACGGACGAAAAGTCCCGATCGTGATTTTGGAAAAATATTATTTACGGGAGAATCGGGGGCTTTTGTTTTCCGTCGCTGGTCCGGAAAAACAGATTGATCGCATCCGACAAATCTGGTCACAATTGAATCAGAAATTGGTCGTCGAGTGAACTATGATCATCGCGCTCGTAAAAACCGGAGATCGTCCTTATCCGCCGGGACCTCCTTCTCGCAATTCTCCCTGGCAACTTCTGCTCATCGGGTTTTGTCTCGTGGACGGAATGGCGCTTCTGTTTATACCGCTCGGAATCTACGGTTCGGTTTTGCTTACGGCTGCCTTGCTTTTGTTCCTCTTTCTTCCCTTGCTCTTTTTGGTCATCCGACTCAGCACGAAATTCGGGAATCTTCTCTACGTCGCGCTTTTCCTGAGCCTTTTGTCCGCGGGAGTTTCCGCACTTTATATCAGTCACAGCATCGGATTCTTTCTCGGAATTCCGGTGGGGAAGAACGTCGATTTGGCGCAAAGCGGAGAATTCGGAAACGATCGAATTCTTGTGTTTCGAGGAGTGAAAATTCTTACCGACTATGTCTCTTCGCGATCGGCGATTAGCCGAGCGAAGTCGGAACCCAAACGGGCCAAAACGATTTACTTTCACGTCGCGCCGTTGGTCGCCGCGAGTTGGAAAGAAGGAGATCCGATTCACGTTTGGGTCGCTTGCGAACGGATGGAACTTCCGAACTGTTCTTGGGGTAGTTCCGTCTTTTTTTGGGGGGAGAATCTCAAGAATCATTCCCTCTATCCTTATTATAAACTTTCCGTTCAAGACGCCGGAAAGATTTATAAATTCCCGATTTCCGAACATCCTACGATTTTCCGCCCGATAGCCGACCCGGAAAAAAAGCTGGTTCGGGCAGGAATGTACGGACTTTCGGGTTTGTTCTTTCTGAACTATTCCTGGTTCGTTTGTATCTTTTTGGGGAAATTCTTCGGAAAGCGGATGGAAAAGTAAACTGCCTTGGAGTATTTATCGGGAAAGTCGGAACTACGACGATTTTTCCGTGAAATGCCAGCCCCACCCCGATTTTGGGTGGTGGATGACGAGCGATCCTTAGAGAGCGAGGTGCTGAGTTTTGAGGTGGTGGGAGAAACCGCAGAGATTTTCCCGTATCAGAAAATCTCAGTTTGCACAAGTAAAAAGTGGAGTTTTTGTCGGAACACTTGAATTTTCCCGGCGCACCCCGAAACAAAAAATCCTCAATTTCCTAAAAAACTTTTTCGTTTGCTAATTTTGATCCTTTATCTTCCGATATTTATACAGAGACGGGTAGTAGAATCAGATTTTCTCTCCATCCGTGAATTCTATGATAGAATTGCGAGATCCGTCTCTAAAACGATTTTTTATTTTTGTATTTTGTAACCAGGAGAAATTCTCATGAGGAAGAAGATCATCTTACTTGCCGGACTGCTCTGCATTCTTGCTGTACCAGGTGTCTATAGCCAGCAGACCGGAAACAATCAGGCTGGTGGAAATCAGCAAACAGGAGCTACCCCGGATCCTCTTGAGAAACTCATTCTCGAGAATTTCGAAGAGGCCGAAGACTGGAGAGCTAGATCCACGACTCCTCTTGGAGAAACCAAGGTTCTCAAAATGGTTCAAAGAGGTCTGATGAGAGACGTGTTCGACGAGAACACCGTTCCGGATAACGGAGGAGATCAGATCGAAAAGAATCATATCCTCGGTGTGAAAACCAATTACACCAACAGAGGATTCGACAGAGTGGAAGTGTTTCCTCCTCACGAGTATGTCGTGAAAGGAAAAGCGCGTCAGCTTTCCATCTGGGCGCTCGGAAGAAAATTCCGTCACACTCTGTTCGCTAAGTTAAGAGACTACAGAGGCAACACTCATAATATCCGCTTGGGAAGATTGGATTATTTCGGTTGGAGAAAACTGACCGCGACGATTCCGGGTTACGTTCCTCAGAGTACGAGATTCGCGCTTCTGGATAAAAATCTTCACTTCGTTTCCCTCTTCGTAACCAGCGACGTTCACGAAGTCGGCGGGCAATTCTACTTTTATGTGGACGATTTGGAAGTTCGTGCCGATAAATCGGATGCGAAGTATCCTGGATCGGAAATTAAAGATAACTGGTAATCTTCGGAGAAAGGAAAGCAAACATGAGAAGGTTCATGAACTCGTTCAAAATTACAGCGGCTCTGACAACGATTCTCGGAGGAGCGATTCTCCTGGGAATGGTTAACGGACAAAACATCATCAAAGGAAAACGCGGAATCGATACCGCAACCGGTATAGACGTAAGCGGATTGGAACTTAGATCCATCACTGTGGAATCCTGGGACAACCCTGCGGGTTCCGCTCCTTATGGATGGGAAGTTTTCACGGATAAAGATACGCAACAAGCGCAGAACGGACAACAGCAAGCGTATCAAGCTACCGCTCAAAACGCGCAAGCTCTGAGAGAAGTAAAATTAATTTCCGGAAAACCGGGAGACATCAAGAACGTGGATGCGGGAACCGCGAAAGTTCTCGGGATAAAATTCCAATTCACGTATCCGGGAGACAACTCGGTAACGATTCGTCCGCCTCGCGTTCCTGAATATGAAGTTCTTCGCACCAAAGCGTATTTGGATTCCAACAACCAAAGAAAGGTTTCTAAAATCTACGGAGTGGAATTTCCGGGTGTGAGCAAGGCGATCTCCGTTTGGGTTTGCGGAAGAGGAAACGAATACAACCTCGAAGGTTGGATCGAAGACTGGAAAGGCGACACGCATATCCTTCAATTCGGATCGATCGACTTTATCGGATGGAGACCTCTTACCGTTCATATTCCTCAGGGAGTTCCTCAGGACGTGAATTCTTATCCGCAAGTAAAAACCATCGTCTTCAAACAGTTTAAGATTCGTTCCCGTCCCGACACGAGCGGTGAAACGGTTTACGTTTTCTTCGACGAACTTAGAGTTCTTTCGGACGTATTCGAAGTTCACTTCGACGGAGCTTCCATCGATTTCGACGACGACGATTGCAAGACGAAACACAAATTGGATAAGATGCTCAAGACCAAAGTCGAGAAAGAATGCGGCGGCGGAGCAGGAGCGAACAAGTAAAATCTTTGATCAACGGGATGTTCTAAATCCCGTTTCTTCCGCGCTCGGTGAGGCCGAAACAACGGCTTTGCCGGGAAATCCCCCTCTCTCTAAATTCTGGTTTACGGATAAGCCAACTTGGCTATAATTGATAAATACAGGGCTGTCAGAGAGGAATTTAACCCCAAACGTCCCAATTTTCTATCAAGCCGAGACTCAATCGGTGGAGTATCCTATGTCTAACGAAATATCAGCAACTACGGAATCCAGACCGGCCAGCGATCTGGATAAGCTGACATCTCTTTTCAATGAAGAAATCTATGTTCGCACCGATGCGAACTCAATTCCTGCATCCAAATTTAAAATTTTTGACGATCTCATCGAATTTTACAAATCAGCCGGAAAAATAGACGAAGCGAAACAAAAAATAGAAGAGTATCTCGGGGAACACGAAGACAGCATCTCCGCTCGTTATTTACTCGGAATCCTTTCTCTCGAAAGAGGGGAGATCAGCGACTCCGGTTTATTAAAAAACCTATTAGAATCTTTTAAAGTAGCGGGAAAGTGGGCGATCATCGAGCACATCACCGATCAAATCCTGAAATACGGGGATCAAAGACTCGCGCTTAAATACAAGGCCGAGGCTCTTGAAAAATTAAAGAAGAATAAAGAACTCAAAGCCGTGTTGGAAAAGCTCGCGAAACACGACCGTAAAAATCCCGAAATTCTCAAAAAATACGCTCTTTCCATATTAGAAGAAAATAAAGAAAGAGCGATCACCTATCTCAAACAAGCGATCGAGACGTTTGCAAAGACGAAGGACTATGTTCAGCTTGAGGAGATCTGGCCGATCATCGTCACCAACAACCACGAGGATCTTCAGTTCTTTGAAAGAATCGAAAGAATCATGTTGGGTCACAGAGAAAGAACCAGACTCGTCGGTTATCTCTATCCGATCGTAGAACCTTACAAGCAGCTCGAGGATTGGGAAAAGGTCATCTACTTGTTAAAGAAGATTCTCGAACACGAGGCTTCTTCCAACAAAGCAAGAAACGAACTCATTCGTGCTTATAAAGCGAAGTATGCGAATCATTCCCTTTTGGAAGACTTTCTCAAGATGTCCGAGATCGGAAACAACAGAAAGCCGATCAAGGTTTGTATCGCGAACTTCGAAAGAAACATCGTGTTCGACACGAACAACTACGTTCTTCATAGAAACTGGGGAGTGGGGAAGATCACTTCGATTTCGCCTAACGGAGATTCCATTTTTGTGGACTTCAAGGACAAGAAGGATCATAAACTTTCGATCCAGATGGCGATCACGAGCTTAAAACCTCTGAAAAAAGATCATATCTGGGTGAAGTTCTACGAAAACAAAGAAGAGATCGTGGATCTTTTCAAGAACAACATCCCCGACTTTTTCAAGGAACTTCTTACATCCTTCGACAACAGAATGTTGACCGCGGATATCAAGTCCGAAGTTTCCGGAAAATTTCTTCCATTGGCCGAGTGGTCCAAGTGGTGGAACAAAGCCAAGAACGTGATCAAAAAAGAACCGAACATCGGTTTTGATCCGAAGAAAAAGGACGAACTCGTTTATCGCGAAAAGGCGATTTCTTTGTCGGAAGAGTTATCCGAAAAATTCACGCACCAGACCGACTCGAACAAGAAGCTGGATATCGCGATGGAAGCTCTGGACAACCGCGAAGACGCGGAGGGCGCGATCGAAGCCTTCAACCATTTCTATTACGAAGAGGAAGAAGCGGCGGACCCGGTTCGCAAGATCGTTGCGTTCTTGTATTTGCAAGCCGCGTCGGAAGAACTCGGCGACGAGGAAATTCCGAGACATCTCACCGAACAAAAAATCGCGGACCTCATCAAATCTCTTCCCGTCTCTACGTTGACCGAAATTTCCACAAAAATCGGAAACGTGGAAATCAAAAAAGGATACGTGAACTTGTTACGCAAGCACGCACCGAACGCGGAAGAAGTGTTGACCGGAATCCTTTTCGAAGTTCCGATCAAAGTGAACAAATACGTCTTCTCCATTTTGGAAGAAGAAGGAAAATTCGATCTTCTCAATTCGTTTATCAAATCCGCGGGTACGAGAGCGAAAGAAGCCCCCGAAGTATTCATCTGGGTCGCGAAATCCATTCTTACCAAAACCTGGGAAGGGGAATGGCTCGTATCTTCCAAACCGGAAGAACGTCTGGAACTCATTCTGAAAGTGTTCCGTTTATTCAAACCTCTCGCTAAGATCGAGGACAAAGGAACCAAACTCAAAAACGCATGTAAGGAAATCCTTCACGGAAACGACGACGAAGTTCTTCGCGAAGCGATCAACGCAGGAGATTCGGAATACATCCGTAAGCTCTACGCGCTTTACAAAGAAGTTCCTTATTTTACGGATTTGGAAAAAGAACGTCTGTATTCTTTGATCGTCGAGTTGAAACCTGATATCGCTTGGGAAGAAGACGAAGACGATGAAGAAGAGGATGATGATATTCTCAACCGCATTCCGGAAGGAGCGATTCTCGTTACGAGAAAAGCCCTCAACCGCAAAAAGGAAGAATTCGAACATCTTCTCAACGTGGAAATGCCGGAGAACTCCAAGGATATCGGAGAAGCTCAGGAAAGAGGGGACTTGCGGGAAAACGCGGAATACAAAGCCGCTATGGAAAAACAAGTTCAGCTGCAAGCGGCGATCAAACGTCTCGAAGCCGAAATCAAGAGCGCGATCATTCTGGATCTTACCAACGTCAAAACGGACAAGATCAATATCGGAGTTACCGCGAAACTCAAGAACGAATCTACGGGAGAGGTGGTCGCTTATTCCATCTTAGGCGCTTGGGACGCGGATACGGAAAGACATATCATCAGCTACCAATCTCCGCTTGCTAAATCGCTTCTCGGAAAGAAGGTCGGAGATTCGGCCGTGTTGAACCTGACCGGGGCAGAAACCCGTTATACGGTTCTTGAAATCGGAAGATTCTCGCTTCAAAGCCAAGAAGACTAAAAAACATTCAAAAACTTGAATGTTCAAAATCCCGGGTCGGTTTTCGATTCGGGATTTTTTTTGCCCCGATCACGCGGTCTTGCTTTTGTATTCTTCCGCGTTTTTTGCCGCCAATAATAATGCGACTTCGGTGGGAAGCAGATGTCTTTGCATGTAAACGAGTAATTCTTCGGCGTTGAGTTTTTGAATCATCGTGTTCGGAATTTTATCCCAACACTGATCGAAAACCGTTCGAACGTTCAAACCTTTTGATTTCAATTCTCCAACTTGATCGCAGAGAAAACGGATTTTTACGCGATCTCTTTTTATGATGTTTGCCATTGTATTTCTCCTTTGTTCCGGACGTTCCGTCTGTCCGCTTTTCTCTCGATCGCATTTTGCTTTTCGAGCCGGTTCGAATCGATAACTCGTATCTTAGTCCGATTTTCATTTTTGAGAAGAATCGAACTGCCCTTGTTCATCGTATTTCTGTGGTATTATCCTAACGTCACCCTCGGACAAAAAATCCTTTCGGAAGAATTTTTAGACGCTCCGAGATTGAAAAATGTTTCCAACCGCCCGAAATGCCTCCGCTAACGGCGCAAAGGAATGCAAACTTTTGAATATGGCCTCGGGCTTGACAAAAACGAATGCGCTTTGTCGTTAGGCTCATGATTCAAAAAAGAAAAAACTCGAACCAGGGAGTATATCGCGGAAACGAGACGCAGGCGGTTGTTGGATTTGCACAGGAAGGTTCTCTTTACGGAAATACGGGCAAAAAAGAATTCAAATCAGGTTCGACGTCGAAGGAATTTCGGGCGGATCCCGCGGTTCCGAAAGATCCGAACGATACGATGACCCCGAAGGAAGTTGCCGCGTTGTTGAAACGTACGATTCGCAGAGTGGGAGATTACAGAAGAGAAGGGTTGCTCGGTAAATTCTGGAGATTGACGGACGGTAGCATTTTGTATTCCAGAACCGGAGTGGAAGAATTCTTTCGGAGCCATTTCGTAGAAACCGAAGAACTGGATTGATTGCGATGAGATTCGACTAAATCGCCCTTTGTCGAAATTGGTTTTCGGTAAAAGCGAGGTCGGGATCATCCTTGCCATTCGACAAAATCGGGATCAAATCTTACATACATTCGATTTATTGAATGTATTTTTCGGATTATCCTAAAACGAAAGAGGAGCGCTCTCATCCCTCTTCGATTAAAAAGAATCTTCAGTAAAAAGCGCGCGTCTTGCCGGTTTCTTCTTTTTTCTAGATCGAAAATATGTGACAATCATTTGTTCCGACAAATCGATCTAGGGCAGAAAAATGTGCGAGTTCCCACACATTTTTGGATAAAGCGGAGGATTCTTTTGAAAATTTGTTTGAACGTATGAGTTCCTACATTTGAGCTAAATGTAGATTTCTGTATAAGTCGAAATCGGAACCTCGGAGATCGGATAAGGATCGGAATTGAACCGGTTGGAAATCCTTTTAAATGAGTAGAAACATATTTGGTTTCTTGAATGTGTTCCTCGGCTTTTGTTGAAATCGAATTCGGTTCGCTTTTGATTCTTTTTTGATCCCTTCTAAATCTAAAATTCTCTTATCACCTATAAATTATTTCATAGAGATACGCTCGCATTCGTTCACAAACCGAACGTCACCGCGCTTGTTCGTTGCATTTACAGTGCTTTTTACCGATTCCTTATTTTTCAATGATTTGGGATTTCCTTTAATCCTTTGTTCAATCTTGGCGCGCGCCCGTCATTTTCCATTTCGGGTGGAAATTCCGTCCTATGACGTGCAATCGCGACGTAGATTTGTCGGAACTCTTGTCGTAAACTCACCGCATCATGAATTTAGAATCCATTCAATCGGCGATGGACAAGATGATCGAGGAGATCAAAAAACCAGATCCACCGATCCCTATGATCCTCGCCGATCAATCCTCTCTTCCTTCTTCTTATCCGTACGGAGTTTATAAAATTTTAGAATTGAATAAGGATTCTTTCGGCAGCGCGTCGAGACGGATCGAATCGATCGATTCTGCGCATTATAAGGAAACGTCTCGGATTACACAATCGATTTCGCTTAACGTTAAATTTCTGCACGATTCTTCGATCGCGACTTGTTGGGAGCTTTCGGAAAAGGCGATGAGCTGGTTCGATTCGAAAGAAGGGATGATCGAATGCGAATCGTTTTCGATCACTCCGGTTTTGATTTCTCCGAAGATTCAAGACCAAACGGTTTTAACCGCAAGCTTGACGTACGAGTATAGAACGAGCTTCGACATCATTTTTAAATTAAGAAAGTACAGCGAAAAGCAAGGCGAATCGACCGCAAGCGCACCAACGGTTGAATATCAGGAGGAAGCATGAGCGCACAAACAGTCTCTAAAATAGAGCCGATCAGTATCAATCTATTTCTTAGAAATACTCCGGTTTCTCAAATGGGATTCGGATTACCTTTGATTCTCGGAATCAAGGCTCCAACCTATTTTTTACAAGTTTCAAGTAATTCCAGCGGTCTCATTTGGAAATCCGCAACTCCGGGAGTTGTCTATGTCCAAGTGAAATACGTCGTCGCCGGAAACAACACGGCTCTCAGCGTAGTTCGCGCCGGAACCGGAACGGTCAATGACCCTTATGTGATTACGGTTAACGTTGCAACGGATGCAGGCGGCGTCGCCACTTCGACAGCGCATCAGATCAAACTCGCAGCGGAGGCGGTTTCCAATATCGCAGGCGCTACGAAGATCGTGGATGTGATCGAAACGGCGGATGCGGGCAGTGGAGTCGTTTCGGCTTTCGCACAAGCTCCGCTCGCTTACGAACGATACATGGAAATCACGAGTGCGGACGATCTTTTGGAATTGGGTTTTACCTCTTCCGATAAGGAATACGTTCACGCTACAAAGGTTTTCAGACAAACTCCGAGACCCAAAACCGTTGCGGTTTTTCTTCTCACAGCTTGGGCGAATGCAGCTGCGGAGATCGCGGCATTGCGCGACGGCGGAAAGGACGCTTGGTTTAAAACCACGGCAACCACTCACGATAAAAGCGAAATACACGCGTTAGGCGATTATCTCGCGTCCATCGAAAAGATGTTCTTCGCATGCACGAGCGATCTTACCGCGCTTACGGGAAGAAATTCCATCTGGGAATATCTGACTCTTCATAAGAATCCGGATTCTTTCCCCGAAGCAGCTTGGGTCGGCAACTCCGCACCTCGCAGAGTCGGTTCGTATAACTACGCTTATCTGCCGCTCGATGGCGTCGAGAATTCCGGTTACACAAATTCTCAGATGAACTCAGTATTTGCGGACAACGGAAACTTGATCGTTGATTTCGGCGGAAAGCAGGTTCCTTATCCGGGAATTTCCACGGCTAAGGTTTATGCCGACGTTGTGGAGAATCGTTCTTGGCTGAAAGCGCGTTTGAAAGAGAACATCACAGCTCTCTTTCTGAATTCGGACGTCGTTCCCTATACGATGCAGGGTATTCAGATGATCGAATCGAAAATGCGCGAGGTATTCGTTCAAGCCGGCGTTCAAGGGATCATCGCTTCCGTCGAGACCGAAGCGGATAAAACCCGTTCCGATCTCGGAGACTATCAATACAAGATCAACCTTCCCGCATCGATCGACGAGATTCCGACGAACGACAGAAACAATCGGGTTCTTCCGAACATCACATTCTCTTGTCGCTTGAGAGGAGCGATCAACGAAGTCGATATCGACGGGGAATTAACCTAAGGAGCATTTAGAATGAGCGGTATTTGGGATCCAAAAAAATTAAACGTTAGCTGCAACGGCAGAGACGTAAGCGGCTTAAGTCAAGCGGACGGGTTCTTTAAAATCGAACCGGTTACAAAGGAATACATCCTTTCGCAAGTCGGTATAAAAGGAGATTGGAACATCTCCGAAGTATATGACGGAAGAGTAAAGTTGACTCTGACTCTTATGGGTGATTCTCCCGAGAATGAATATTTTTATGCTCTCGGAGAAGGCAGGCTTCCGTGCGTGTTCACGATCAAGGATAAAAGCGACGGAGGAATGCTCGGCTTTTCCGCACAAGGAAGAGTTTGGGAAAGACCCAACATCGAAAAGGGAAAGGAATACAAGGATCGCGCTTGGGTGTTTCTTCTTCCCGATTATAAAGGAGTGTTGACCGCATGATAACGGATAACGCGAACCAGGAAACGGCGAAAACGGATAAGAAGATTGCGAAGAATTCTTCCCAGGACGCGGAGAATTCCGTTCCTTCCGAGCCGATTTTAGAGACGATCGACGACGATGCAAAGGTTGCGCAGATTCATTTCGTGGATGGAAGAAGATACAAACTTCAGCATCCGGGAAATCGAAAGGCTCTGCGTTGGAGACAGGAATCGATCTCTCTGACCGAAGGACTCAATCAGGATAAACTGATGGACAAGTTCTTTAAGTTTTGCGTAAAGCCTGTCGATCACGGCTTCGAACCTACGTTAGACGTAATCGAACCGAATCATGTGGAGGTATGGCTGCACGTGGCGAATCGATTTCTTAAGTGGGAGTTGGAATAACCGATTCCCGAATTTAGGGGAAGCGCCGTCCGTCGAAGAATGGATGAAGTGGATCGACGAAGAAGTGGAACGAGAACTCTTCTTCTGGCAACCCTTCATCCTCGGTGCGGCGCATTTTACGAGTAAGGAACTTGAGAATGCGTCCACCGTTCTTTATATGAAGATGATGGAAGTGGTGGATCGGCGGAAAAGAAGAGAAGCGGAAGAAAAGGCGGAAGAACTGAAATTTTTAGCCAAGCTGATTCAAGGCTCCGGTCATTGAATCGAACGGATTTTGAAGATAACGTAGATAAGAGAAGGAAGTATGGCGGCCCGAGAAATAAATATTACGATTAAAATAGACGCGAACGATTCCATGTCGGAAATCCAAAACGAACTCGACGATTTGCGCGGACGTCTTCTGGATTTTTCGGATTCATTCCAATTGTTTTCGAAAGCCGGAGCGACGGCAATGCGGGATTTCGGAGGATCGATCGCAGATTCTATCGGAAAGTTCTCCACACCTTTATCGCAGCTTGCGGATCGTTTGAAAACGAGTGAAACAAGTCTGACGAGTTTGTATTCGAAGGTGAAAGGAAATGCCGCTTTGGAAAAACAATTCTTCGACGTGGCGAAGGCTGCTGGTTTTACGCAAAGGGACATCGCTAAGCTCGACTTTCAATTAAATGCCACGGCCAGAACTTCCGCACTTCTTTCCGGTGCTTTAAAAAATCTCGCTCAAATCGGAATGACCGCTTTTAAAAGCGTGATCGCTCCGGCTTGGGAGGCGGGAATCGCATTAGAAAAGCAAAGAGAAGTCCTGAAAAGACTTTCCGGCGGCGAAGGTTTCGGAAAGTTACAAGCATCGATTGAAAGCACTATTCAATCTTCGAAAGGACTTGCGACGCAAAAAGATCTTACACAAGCCGCCAATGAAGCTATCAAAGCGGGAGCTTCGGTGGACTTTATCACTCGGAATCTTTCCGGATTACAAAAGGCGTCCAGACTCAGCGGGAACGAATTGTCTTCCTCGATGAATCAAGCGTATGATGCGATTGAAAACGGAAGCACCGAGTTTTTAACGAATAACGGTAATTTATTTTCAAGTTATTCGGAAGAATTCAAACGAATCAACGAATCGGGAATGTCCGCGATCGACAAACGTCTCGCAAGGGAGAAGTTGATCACCGATGCGCTCAACGAAAACAGTAAATTACAAGATGCTTATGGAGCGCACGTAAGAACCACTTCGGCCGTTGTAGACAGATTCGGCAATCGAATCGAGGATTTAAAATCCAAGTTCGGAACTTTGCTATTGGACGCGTTGAATCCGGCCATGAACTATTTTGCGGATTTATATGATTATTATACGGAAAATGCGGAAGGAATCGAAGAACTAAAAGAAAGGGTGATCGTATTCGGAAGCATCCTTGCGGGGGTTTTAGGAGCGATCGCCGTAAAGATGGTTCTGGCTTCGGGCATCACATTGAGTGCGATGATTCCTGCATTACTCGGAATGGCCGCCGCAGGTTTGATGGCGGTCGCACCTTGGATTCCTGCGATCGTGATCGGAACCGCGGTAGGAATCGTCATCGCGGGTTTGATTCTTATCATCCGCGATCTATTCAAATGGATGAGCGGAAGTAAGTCGGTGATCGGAGGGTTTCTTGGTCCTTTTCATAATATTAAGAAACTATTTAGCGATTTGGCGCTTTGGTTTCAAGGTTTGCCGGATACCATCGTGAAGTTCTTCAAAAATCTTGGTCCTAAGATCAAAGAAGCTTTGAAAGGAATGATTCCCGGCGACCTACTAAAAATCTTCGGAGTCGCTTCGGTAAAAACCGATAAGGTGGAGACCGTCGAGGATGCAATTATCACCAAACAGGGAAAAGTCGTAAAATTTCATCCGGACGACAACTTGGTGGCCGTCAAGGACTTGGGTGTTTTGGGAGGTTCGAAGTCGAACAAAGGCGGAGGCATTTCGGTAAACATCGCCAATGTAGTGTTAGGTTCCGCGACCAGAAGAGAAGATGCGGCCGTGTTCGCTTCCTATCTGGAAAAGGAACTGGATAAGATCGCGTTGAAGATCGGTCTCGCATCGGGACTTGCACCGGAGGTAGGATAATGGGAATCGTATCGGGAAGAGACACCATTGCGTTTACGGACGGCGACACCGAAGTGGAAATGAACGTGTCGATGGATATTCAATATACGTATCCTGCGGAAATCACGGGACATCCCGTCGAAAGGGAAAAAGGAAAAGCTTCCATAACGGATCATGTGATCCCGGGAAAAAGAGGAATTTCATTACGCGCTATTTTGTCATCTTCCGTAAACGCATTCACTTTATCGAATATAACCGTCGATCGAAAGTTGGAAACTCTGATCCGTTGGCAAACGGAAGGAACGTTTCTTACGATGCTCGGATACGAGACGGGAGGAATCATCAATCGAATTCTTTCCATGCTGCCTGCTTCCTTTCGTTTCGTCGAACCGGACGATCCGGATCGGCGTTATCTGGGAAGATCGATCGATGAAATCCCGAATCTTCTTTTAGGAGACGTGTCTTTTTCCGAAGTCAAGGAAACGGGAAAGGACGTTACGGTTTCGCTTTCGATCGTGCCGATTCTGGTTGCGGAAGCGAAAACGAGAGAAATCAAAAAGGTCCCTTCGGGCGGAAGAAAGAGTTCCGCGAAGGTAGAGAAAACGGGAGCGCCAAAAAAGTAAGGGTAGTTTAGTATATGCCAATATTCCAATATTTACCGATTAAAAGCGATACCTTTCCGATCTCCAACACGTACGAGATCGGATCGAAAGAATACGATTTCGAATTCGCATATAATGAGAACGGAGACTTCTTTACCGTTCTTGTGCGGAATCAGGACGGAAAAGAATTATTTTCCTCCAAACTCGTTTACGGGGTTCCTTTGAATCACGTCGTGGTCGACGACTTTCCGCTTTCGATTCTTCTTAAACCTTTGGACCTGGACGACTTGTATCGGGACGAGTATACCGACATTCCCGTGAATGCGAAAACGTTCGGAAGCAGAGTGCAAATTTATCTGGAGGGCGAAGTATGATCGGAAATCCGAAATTGTTCGGCCGGGTCGTTTCCTTGGAAATTCTTCCACGAAGCGGAGCAGGGAAAGAATTCACATATCCGCCTTTCGATATCGAGTTCGAAACGGAGATCGGTCCGATGAATCTAACGACCGTCAAGATCTATAACGTGAACGAGGATACGATGAATCTGGTCGGAGCGAAATCGAAAGGAAGCGGATTTCAATATCCGAGCGCATCCTTAAGCGCGGGATATAAGGACGAATTCGGAGTCGTCGCAAACGGAGAAGTGATTCGCCCTCAATTCAAACAGGATGAAACGAACAAAATTTTAGAGTTCAAAATCAGCGCGAACGCAGCCTCTTGGGCGAGTTCTTATATTATGAAAACGTACAATAATCTTCCGGCGATGACCGTGATCCTGGATATAATCAAGCAAGGGAATCTAAAACCGGGGAGAATTACCTTAGGGGAAAACAAGATCGTGAATTTCAGCGCCAACGTTTCGTTAGGCGATTGCATTCAAAAATTCTGTAAACTGACAAAGTCGCAGTATTGGTTTCAGGACGGTTTTTTATACGTTGATTCTTTAAGCCCGGATAAGAAGCCGAGCAGAATCTTTTTGGACGATTCATCCGGTTTGATCGGTGTTCCGGAAAAAGGTCAAAAAACCTGGAAGATTAAAAGTCTGTTTCGGCATCAGTTCAAGAAGAATGTAATCGTCTCTGTGAAAGGAGGCGGGTTGAACGGCGACTACAGAATCGAAAAAGGGAAACACGTTTTTTCCACGTTTCAAACGGAGAGTTATTCCGAACTGGAGGTGATGCCGTTATGAATTTGGACGAAGTCATTCTCGCTGCGATACAAAAATCGCTTTCACGCGCCCAAGTCGGATTGCCGGGAATCATCGATTCGTTCAATGCGAATCAGATGACGGCTAACGTAAAACTTCCTTTTAAACAAAAAGACGGAAGCGGAGAAGAAAAGGCGTTTCCGATTCTTTCCAATGTTCGGGTGGGAACACTGTGGGCCGGGGATTTTTTCATCAAACCCGATTACAAACGGGGAGATAAAGTCTGGGTTTCGTTTTCTACGCACGATATCGGCGACGCGGTTCGAGGAGTAAGTTCGGTAGTCTCGGAGTCCTTATTCGATCTGCAAAGCGCGTGTGTCGTTTCCGGCTACAAAGGAGAAACTGAAGCTCCTCCAACTACCGCAGGCGAATCCGGTTTGCTCATCGGAAATAAACAAGGAAGTTCTCTCATTCAACTCGATGAAGATCGGATTAAGATTCGAGGCGGTTCCGTCGATCTTTCCGAGTCGGCGGTTTTAGGGGAGACATTGGCCGATTTGATGCGCATGATCTTGGATGTCTTTATCAACAACGCGGCTTCGTTTACCGCAAATACGGTTCCCGGTTCTCCAGCCGCTTTGTCCCCATCAATCGTATCTGCGTTGAATGCGCGTAAGGCGGAAGTGGATCAAATTCTTTCTCAAAAGGTGAAGATAGGATGAAAGGTTTAAAGATAGAACACGGAGACGTTGTTCGGGAACAAGGGCGCCCGATCGTTTTGGACGGATTGGAGTATTATTCACAAAGAATCAAACACGCGATTCTTCTGTCTTTAGGAGAGTCCGCGTATGATACGTTAAGCGGAATCGATTGGTTTACGATCTTTTCTTCGAAGGTTTCGACGGACCGGGTTCTGTTTGAAATCAGAAGAATCATTCTTAAAGATCCGGAAACCGTATCTTTGGAAAACATCGAGGTTGTCGAAACCGAAGGAAAAAGCAGGGGAATCTATATTCGATTTTCCGCAAATACCATTTATGGGAACGTAACGGAGGAAATATAATGGCCGGAGTAACGGAACAAGGTTTTATACGAAAATCGAAAGACGAAATTCTTTCCGATTTGGAAGAAAAATACAGGACCGCGTTGGGACAGGACATCGATCTTTCGATTCTGAGCGAAGACGGAATTCGAATGAGAATTCTCGCGGACGAACTGGACGCGGTTCATCAGCTTGCGGAATCCGTCTTTTATTCGAATTTCGCGCACACGGCGACCGGCGTTTCTCTGGATCGAGTGTTGAATCCTTTGGGAGGAGAAAGACAACCGGCGAAACGTTCCATTGTCGCATTAAATTTTTCCGGAGTGAACGGTTCCTTTGTGGACATCGGAACGATCTGTCAAACGGGAAACGGACTGCAATTCATTACGATTCAATCCGGAACAATTTCCGGCGGGTTTGTGACACTCAACGCGCAGGCTTTAAATTTGGAATACGGAATCAACGGAAATGTTCCGGCTAACACAATCAGTACGATCGCAACGGCGATCGCCGGAGTAGATTCGGTTACCAATCCGGAACCGGCAACCGGAGGAAGATCGATCGAGACGGATATCGAATATCTGAATCGTTTTATGAACGACGGAGTCAACGGCGGTTCTTCGGCCGCAAACGTACAAAGCGTTTTGAATCAAATCGACTCGGTTTTAGCGGCTGTCGTCTATGAGAACAACACAGATTTCGTCGATGTAGACGGAAGACCTCCTCATTCTATGGAAGCCGTGATCGAAGGAGGAACTCCGCAGGAGATCGCAGAGGCTTGTTTGCGAAATTGGCCGGGCGGCATTGAATCCTACGGATCGCAGAACGCAACCGTGATCGATAGTAAAGGAGTTACGAGAACCTATTATTTCAATCGTCCCGCCGACGTTACTCTTTTTGTTAAGATCGATATAACGCGAGACTTAGCGCAATGGGTATCCGGTTCGGAAACGATCGTAAAAACGAATTGTATCAAAGTGATCGGAGGCGTGGATACGATCGGCTCCGTTTCCACATCCTATAAAGGAGACGGCACAGGTGCGGACGTGTTCGCATGGAAGTTGATTGCGGCCCAGAGCGGATTGAGCGAATACGAGTCCGTCAAGGTTTTAGGAATTAAAGCGATGACCGTAAAGGTCGGCTCTTCTTCGCCCGCAAACTTGGATGAATTGTCGATCAACAGTCGCCAAAGAGCCAAACTGATTACCGCAAACATTCAGGTGAACTTTGTATGAATTCCAGCGATTTGGATTCCGTATTACAAAAGTATCCGCTCTCGCTTTTTACGAGGACCCCCGATTCGCAGATCGGAAAAAAATGGGAAGTCGACCTTGAATTGTTAAACGAAGTTCGTACCGTTTTGAAGTCCATTCAAGGTGTTGCGGATTTTAGAACACAAAACGGCGCCGTCCTGGATTTGATAGGGAAGAATCTCAAACAACCGAGAGACGGGATGGATGATTTTAAATATAAGATTTTTCTTTCCATCGCAAGACAAAAACGGAAATCGAAAGGCGACATTCATTCGATGAACGAAATCGGATCTCAGATTCTCGCCGGAACGGGAACGTTATACGAAATCAAGGAACTCTGTTACGGAGGGGAGCCCATGCTTTTGGATGCGCTACTCACCCTAAACGGAGAATATCCGCTTTCCGGAAGTACGAAACGTCCGGCAACGATCGAAGTTGTTTTCTCCGGTTCGGTGGATTCGGTCGTTGTGGCTCCCGAGTTTAATAAGGCGATGGCGCAGATACGCGCCGGCGGGGTCAAGGCGATCATTCGATATCGATTCGAAATGTCCACGTTGGCCGGAAGGCTTTATGGAGTTTCACTGCGAACTCCGCTCCTGGATGGGAGTTGGTCACTGAACGGTTTTACTCTTTTGTCAGGAGAAAAAGTTCGAATCCGTCCCTACGAAATCGCATTCGGAATCGGAGGGCTAATAAACGAAGTTCCGCGAGTTCCGCAAATCGGAGACCTTGGATTGCAAAATGAAGTGTATCGAAAGCTAATCGATATCCGTTACGATAACGAAGGGAATCGCTTCTTTCAAGCGACATTAAAACAAGGAGAGGCGATCGGTTGCAATATCAATGAAATCGGTCTTTTCGATGAGGATGGAAACCTTCTCTATCTGAAAACATTTCCATCAAAGGCAAAAGACCATTTAATAGTTTATGATTTTATAATAAAGGAGGAATTTCAGTGATTCAAATACTCGCGAGAGAAACGAACGTAGAATTTGCGGGAACCGGAAAATTCAGAATCGAATTGCTTCCGATCGCTCTATTCAAAACGCACGAAAGCCTTTTGCAATACTGCGATCGAAAAGGGTATAAAAAAAGCGGGTCCGGATTGGATTCGGAATTTACTCGGGACGAGGATTTAAAACCGGTTCGGGACAGATTAAAAAGATTCGTAGATCAGCCGTTTAAAGTATATGAAAAGTTTATCATATTGGAACAGGAAGTGAGGAGCGACGATGGCAGTGTTTAACCCCGTAAAAACAAGAACCTGGAGCAAAAATACTCCCGCCGATGGAGATCTGATTGACGACGAGTTCGATCGTCAATACGAGAATTTCCAGTATTTAAAAGATCGAATCGATACAACCGACTCGAATTTAGTGAATTTTCTGATCCCGATCGGAAGCATCATTGAAGATAGCTTGAATCTTGCGCCTGCTTCGAACTTTAAGGATGCCAACGCTCAGGCAATTTCAAGAACTTCCTTTGTTTCGTTGTGGGATTCCGTGCATCGGGTAATCACCGGAATCGTTCCGGCTACAGATCGAATCAATTCCACAGATCATGGATGTATCGAAGGTCAACTTGTGAAGTTTTCGTTTACGGGAGGTGGGGTTACAGCGCTTACGAAATACTACGTTCGTAATCCAACCTTAAATGACTTTCAGATTTCTGCGACACCCACGGGTTCGATCATCGATCTGACTTCTTCTCAAACCGGGGATATGATTACGAATGTTGAATATGGTTTTGGAGACGGTTCGACAACCTACAATCTTCCTGATCGGAGAGGAATTTTTGCGAGAGGCGCTGGGGTTCACGGAACGAGAGCGAAAGCTGCCGGAGGAAATTATGATGCAGGAGTTGTCGGGACGGAAGGACAAGATCAGATGCAAGGACACTATCATGATAATTATTCTTACGATTCGAAACCCTACCAGATTGGAAGTGCACTAGGTGCGTATATATCCGCCGATGGACTTGGAAATTCAGTTATAGGTATAAGATCTCCAAAGACGGACGGATTGAACGGACAACCACGGGTTGGTAGTGAAACTTCTCCTGTTTATGTAGCCGTAAAATATAAGATAAGGGTGCTTTGATGTTGGACATAGCAGTAAAAGGTCGTTTGTTCATTTTGCATCTGTTAAGGTCGATAGTGGAATTTTTCGCAGGAGAAAGAATGAACGATTGTTTTATGTCGAGTACTTTCATTATGCATTTCCCAGTAATGTCACAATCTGAAACCGTTTTAGGAGGAGCCTATGGCTGTATTTAATTCAACGAAAACCAGAACTTGGAACAAAAGCACACCAGCCGATGGCGATCTCATTAACGAAGAAGTAGATCGGCAATATGAAAATGATCAATATCTAAAGGATCGAATTGACCAGTTAGAGTCAAACTTTGTCACAGTTCAAGTTCCGCTAGGTGGAATCATTGAGGACAGTTTGAATATTGCGCCTGCTTCTAATTTCAAGGATGCGAACGCTCAGGCGATTTCAAGAACTACGTTTTCTGCACTTTGGGAATTCGTTCATAAAATTATCACTGGAATCGTTCCGGCTACAGATCGAATCAATTCTGCGAATCATGGATGTATCGAAGGTCAACTTGTGAAGTTTTCGTTTACGGGAGGTGGGGTTACAGCGCTTACGAAATACTATGTTCGTAACCCTACCGCGAATGACTTTCAGATTTCTGCGACACCCACGGGTTCAATCATCGATCTGACTTCTTCTCAAACGGGTGATATGATTACGAATGTTGAATATAGTTTTGGGGACGGTTCAACAACGTATAATGTTCCGGATCGAAGGGGGATTTTTGGGAGAGGGGCAGGCACTCATGGAACGAGGGGAAAGGCTATTAATGGAAATTACAATGGAGGTGTCGTTGGCTTCGATGGGCAAGATCAAATACAAGGACATTTTCATAATAATGCAATTAGCCCAAAGGCCTATTCGAGCGGTGGTGTAACCGATGATTATGTAGGTGTAAATTTTTCCTCAGGATCTCCGGCTAGTGGCGTTGGAAGTCCGAAAGCGGATCCTAATAATGGAACTCCACGGACCGGAGACGAAACAACACCTGCCTACGTCGCAGTAAGATATAAAGTGAGGGTAGCATAATGAATTATATCATTGATCAACAAACAAAGAGAGTAGTATGGATAAACTCTGATCCGAATCAGCTTGCAGGAGAAAACGCCTGGTCGAATTTCGATCCAAGTCGGCATCAAATCGCATATGCTCTTCATTACAACCCCCAAGTGGGTGAGACTTTTACGGCGACATTAGAAAATGGAATCGCAAAACAATTCGTATCGAAAAAAGTATATAACAAAGATACGATGATAGAGAGAGTTCTACTGAATTGGGATGAAGAACCGGATCCTGCAACGGAAACGGAAGACGAACCCCTTCGGGATGAAAAAGGATTTAATTTACCATATCAAAAGCATTCAGAAGCAGGCTGGAGTATCGACCTTCCTTTATGGAAAGAAGACTTGTTACGTTCCGTCGATCGAATTTGCGAATTAAAAATCACTTCCGGATTTACATCGTCAGCGTTGGGAGCATTGCATCGCTATGAATCCGATCGCGACGATCAGTTGAACTTGATCGGTTCGGTTTCAATGGGTGATCCTGTTCCATACAAATGCGAAGATACAAACGGCATAAAGGAATATAGGCTTCATACCAGCGCTCAAATCAAGCAGGTGCTGAATGAGGGGGCGGCACGTAAGATTCAGCTGTTGCAAACAGCGAATGCACTTAAGTCTCTGCTAAGAGCTGCGAATACATATGAGGAGATGAATTCTATCGATATTAATTCCGGCTGGGAATGATTTTCGTTTTTGCCCCTTCATTGTTTTCCCGTCTTTCGGGCGCGCAATTTAGGGGCTCCTTCATTTCTAATAATTTAAAGTTTGAGAAATTTCTGAATTCAACTTGATCGATTGTGAAAAATCAAAGGAAAAGCTGATCGATGTTTTAACTTACGGAAAGTTTTTTGCGATGAACAAGGTTTTAAAGTCGACTCTTAATCAGAATATTATTCGATATCCAGTCACTAAAGTTTATGAAGAATGATAAAATTTTAAATTTTTCAATTCGGTTCTATAGATTTCTTTATTCCGTCCATGTGGCTTATTCTTGATCTACATCCAATAAAACTTTTTCCACCAGATTCTTTTGTGTCCAAGGTATAAAATGATCTTCTTCGTCTAAAGCGATTGTCGTTAATTGCGATTTCAAAAAATGTGTCCGAGAGTATTCTAGATTTTTAAATGGAACTAACGAATCTTTTCTTCCGTGAATCATAATGATTTTACAATAGATCTTTGCCCAAAAGACTTCTAATGAATGGAGCTGCTCTTTAAGGGGAAGCATTTCGTCGTTACTATTTTGGATTTCAATCGGCAGAAAGAATTTAACCCAGTTCCAATCCGCGATTTGATTGTACCATCGAATTTCTTCGTGTTCAGCGCTTAAAGGAGCCGCAAGTAAAACCAAGACATTTATATGATTCTTTGGATCGGAAGCGATTTTTGCTGCGATCGGCCCTCCATAGGAATGACCGACGATTACTATATTCTCTTTTTTTGATGTAGAACTCGATTGTAAAAATTCATGAATTGCATTTTCAATCAACGCCGCTTGCGATTCCACATCTGCTACTACCATGTTTGGGCTTGATTTTCCGAAGCCCGGCCTATCCAAGGACAAAATACAGTATTTCGCGAGCAGATTTTTATTTTCCAAATACCAAGTGTAGTTTTGCCAACCTCCCGGTGAACCGTGTATGAATATAAGAATATTTTGTTTTCCTGTTTTACAACCGCTTGCTACCCCGTACAACTTACGATTTCCGGATTTAAGATAAACTTCCGAAGGCGTAGCGCCGGATTCCTTCAGTTGAAGAAGGCTTTCATCCGGTTTTTTCTTTAAATCTTCCGGAATTTTGCACGAAACACCGAAAACAAGGATTAAAGTTAGAGTGCCTAGCAAAACGAATAGATGGCAAGTCTTCGAATACATTCGCGTATTTCTCAAGCCGGGAACTCTCCTCTTTGAACTTGGTCGTAAAATCGAAGAAACGTCTGATTCGGCTTTAATTCATCCTGAGGATCGTGTAGCTCCTCTCGGATTTTTTTTACGAGATACATATCGATCTCTCCTTTATTCTTCGCTTTAATTTTTCCTCTATATTCGCAATGAAAAAAATCCCGTATCTGTTCATACGTCTGACTGGAAATATTCACTTCACCCGGAATTCCCGAGCTTTCCATTCGGCTAGCCGTGTTTACCGTATCCCCCCATATATCATAAGCGAATTTTTCCGTACCTACGACTCCGGCCACGACCGAGCCGGTATGAATTCCTAATCGAAGCTCCCAATAGGGTAAGCCCTTTGATTCTCGTTCGATCTTTTTAGAAATCATAAATCTTTGAAATTCGAGACCGCATAACACAGCGTCTATGCAGTGGGTCTTGTTCGGAACCGGTAAACCTCCCGCGGCCATATACGCGTCTCCGATCGTCTTTATTTTTTCCATTCGGTGATTTTTCGTAATGGAATCGAATTTTCGGAAGAACAGGTCCAATTCGCTTAATAATTCTTCGGGAGTCATCGTTTCCGCGATTTGAGTGAATCCCGCCATATCGGTAAATAGAACCGTTACGCTTTCATAGCGCACGGGAGCCACCGAGTCGTTTCTTTTTAATTCTTCCGCAACGGTATCGGGGAGAACGTTTAGTAGTAAGGCGTCGGATTTTTTTCTTTCGATGTTTAAGTTTCTCGTAAGAATGAAGATCAGCAAACCAGTAAGTATTTGAACGAAAAGAAAATTCCCGCCCGCGTCCAGGTAACGTTCCGTTTCGTTCGGATACATTTTGATTAATCCCCGGTTGAAATATTCCATACCGTATAAAAACGCCGTCGCCGCTGCGTAAACCAGATATACGATCCATACATTATGGTTTCTTAATAGGATCGTCGCAATTACGAGAGCCGGGATGAAATAATAGTGATTCCCCCCGATCGATCCCCCGTTGAAAAACCACATAGAGGAAAGATAAATCAGAATGGTAATATTGAACGGCCAAAAGAGGGAATAATAGATGTTTTTTAATCGGGATAAAAGATACATTCCCGTGAGCAGAGTTCCCGAAACAAAATTCAGCAGAAAAATCGTCATAAAGTTTTCGAGATAAAAGGAGGAAAACGCCCCAAAGATATTCAATATCCCGTTTACGAACGCGACCGTGTTGAAAAGTCTGTGTTCCAGTGAGTTCTTTTTGGGATCGCCAAACATAAAATATACGGTTTTTAGAATTCTTTCGATCATAATCCGCTATCCTTTTTTCTTACGACTATAGATGATTCGTTTCTGTTTTTGCATTCCCGGCCAACGGTGGGGCTTAATTGGAAGTCAATCGATTCTTTTTCGCTTTTTAAATTGTTCCGACAAACGATTTAAATTTTTATCTTCTTGAATCCGATTTCTCCATTCCTTTTTAGTCCGATCGTTTGTTAACCCTGCGCTTTCCGAAATAAAAACGGTACACTTCTTTCGCGATGGCCGATAGGCTTGCTTTTTGAATTCCTCGTTTTCGATTCGCTGTACCGATTTCAAAGAGGAGTGACCATTGATGAAACAAGATCGTATACATTTGAAGAAGCGAAAATTTGGGGTCGTAGAGGTTTGTGGATTCCGATGTGATTCCATTCAATTCTACGATTCCGAATTCTTTGCCCGCTTTTAAGTCCGAGTCGGATCGATAGCGGACGTCATATCTTCCGAAGTAAAAGCCCGAAAATGTTTGGGAAATTTGATCGATCTTTTCGGTCAGCTCTTTCGTGATGAGCGAGGCGCCATCCGTGAAAAGCGTTCCTTGGCAATGGTTTCCCGCTTCGGCCAATCGTTTTCTTTTTCCTTGAGGAAGGACTAAGCCCCAGTCCTTATGATGTCGTTCGTAAAAGACCTTCCATTGATACCGGAATCGCGGATGTTTGACGATCAATTCTCCCAAGGTTTCAATTCCGTTTCCTTCTAAAACGGGAAAGGTCTTTTTCGTAATCGATAGAATTCTTCCTTTGCCTTGGTTCGGAAACCGATAATAAAAGATTCCGGCCTCCTCCGGACCGGGATGATATTCCTGCGCGATTAAATCCACATCCGTCGTTTTCAAATAATTTAATACTTCCTCTTTATCGTGCGCTAATTTCAGGCCGGCTCCTCTTTGACCCGCGTCCGGCTTGAGTATATAAGGAAAATTGAATTCTTTTTTCGAAACGGCGCGCTCCAATATATCGTAAGTTTTGTTATGGCCGTCTTCCGGCCGAGGTATTTTTACGAATTTAAGGACATGAGGAGTATTCAAGTTCTTTAATATTTCTTCCTTGGATTCTCCCACCAAACCTCCGAATGGGATTCCGGGATTGGCCGCACAAATCGTTCCAAAACCTCTATGACGAATCGTAAGGTAGATGATATACGGAATCAAAGGGATATAAAAAAGCCAGGCCGGCCAGAACTCAGGTCGCATTAATTTTTGCAGTCGAATTCTTCCGTTCGAAATCTGAACCTTTCGAAAGGACGATTTAGGCTTGTTTGAGATCGACTTTTTTCTGGAACTGAAGAGTCGATAGGGCGACTCCAAATTCTTCCGGTAAAAAAACATTATTTAAAAAACACTCCGCGTAAAGCTTGATGATTGCCATGTGATGGATCGTATGATCCTGAACGTATAAAAATTCCCGTTTGAGATTGGATAAGGTTTTTCCTTCTAACCCGGTAGCCGGATCCATCAAATAGGAGAGTTCGATGATTTTATTTTCTTCGATTGATTCCAGTTTCCCTAACAATTCGAAAATCTTCTCCCTTGCCGCAAGCGGAGAAGATTCATAAAACGGATTTCTGTTTCGTCGATCGTAAGATATGTTCGACGTTTCAAGAGCCTCCGTCAGATTCTCCAGTACTTCGATACAATGGCGAACGTGTTTTCCGAGACTGGAACCCTTGTTGGGAGCGATTTCCTGCGAATATTGATCCGGTTCGATCGTTGATAAAAAATCGGTCAACTGATGAAACGTATGTCGAATATTTTGGTATTGTATGTGCAACATCGGAAAGTTCTTCGGGTGAAAACTTTAGAAGTTACATAGAGATTTCTTTTTTCTCGGTTTTTGCGATGATCTCGAGAAACGAAAATCAAAAAAGGGACAGAGCCGTAACCCTGTCCTGAGAATTTTGAGTGGGGTTAATAAAGACTGAAACGAACCGGTATCAATACTTTTACGGTGATCGGTTTACCTTCCAGCATAGAAGGAGAATATCTCTTTTTGTAAAAGGCTTCGACTGCGGCTTCGTCCAGGCCGAATCCGAGAGGCTTTCCAACGGAACGCACACGAAGAACATGTCCGTCGTCTCCGATGATTACTTCGAGCGTAGACGTTCCGGTAATTCCCGCGCCTCTCGCTTCCGATGGATATTCCGGAGTTACGTTCGGCGTTAAGTCAACGGGAGCGGTCGCACCCGAAATGATCGCGTCTTGTGCGCCTGCGATTCTCGGATCTTCCTTCTTCTTAATCGTATCCGTGACTTCGAATTCTCCGTCGTCCGCCGCTTCCCCGACGTTCGGCTCTTGTATGACTAAGTTGTCCACAAAGGCCACTTCGTCGACGAGTCGATCCAATCGGTTGAATTCAATCGATGGAGTGTACCAGAAGAATAGGATCAGAAGCTGCAGAACCAAGGATGAGGATAGAAAGAATTCCATCCTATATCGATCGATGAATCTTCTGAGCTTACCTCTTCGGATCGTCATGAGTATGGATTTGGATTGTTCCATCGATCAAAGACCTCCGCCCTGCGTCGTCTTTGTTACGAGAGAGACTTTGAGAGCGCCCGCTTCCTTCAAGAGCTCGAACGCATTGTCCAACTCCGCGTAAGAAAGATCCTTGTCGGCGTGGATCAACACTTTCAGATCGGGAGTCGTCGTCAGTTTCGCTCTTACGTTATTGATCGCTTCGTTTAATGGCATTCTCACTTGGTTGAAGTAAACGGCCTTGTCCTTATCAGCGCTGAGATATAAGTTCGCGATTTTCTTGTTGAGCTGTTCTCCGCCTGGTACGTCCGGAAGTGCGATCGGCAGATCCGGGTCCGTATCAAGAACGGAAGTCACCATAAAGAAAACTAGAAGCAGAAAGGCTATATCGGCCATCGAGCTGACCGGGATGGACGGTGGATTCTTTTTCTTTTTTAAGCTCATTTATTTCAGCCTTTTTACGGAGATCTGTTTGAATCCCCGAATTTGAACGGCGGATAACGCGTCGAGCATGTTGCCGTATTTCGTGTCTCCGGTCGTTTTGATCAATGCGACTTTGTTTTCGATATCAGGAATATCCATCAGGTTGAGTTGTTCTCTGAAATCTACCAGGTTTCTGTAATCCTTCGTGCCGATGCTTTTGTTCTTCATCTTTACGAGCTCGCCCGTGACGAGGATTTCATAGATATTTTCGCGAAGAACCAAAGTCGGATTGGAATTCTTTCTCGGAAGCTGAATGTTCAAACCTTCCTTTACGAAGAAGACCGCAGTCACCATGAAAAACACCAATAGAAGGAACGCGATATCCGACATCGACGATGCGGATATCTCCTCTAATACGCGTTTCTTTTTGATTCGGATCATAATGATACCTATATTCAAAAAAGCGATTATGCTTTCTTAGAGTTTCTTTTTAAGAATTCTTTGTAAATTCTGTTTGCCGCTTCCTCGATTTCGGAAGTGAATCCGTCGATTCTGGAAGTCAGATATTGGTGGAAGGTCATCGCGGGAATCGCAACGATCAAACCTGCGGCGGTCGTGATCAACGCTTCTTTAATACCGCCGGCCACCACTTTCGCGTTTACTTGATCCGCGTTTGCGATCGCGTCGAACGCGTTGATCATCCCGGATACCGTTCCTAAGAATCCGATCAAAGGGGCGATGGTCGATACCGCCGCGAGAATTACGAGTCCTCGTTCGAGAACGGTGATGACTTCGGCCGCTTCTCTTTCCACACCTTTCGCGAAGATTTCCGCGTCGCCGGAAGATACGTCGATGCCGCCCGCAAGAACTTGGGAAATTTTATATTCCTTTCTTTCGTCCAAGAACCCTTGAACCGCGTCGAGTCCTTTCGTGTCCATCGCTTCGCCTAAGTCGATGTTGTATCCCTTGGGAAGAAGTTTGGCAGTCGCTATGAAATAGATTCTTTCAAAGATGATTCCGAGCGCAACGATCGATGAAAGAGCGAGAGGATACATAGTCCAACCGCCGAGAAGGAATAAATCCACGAATCCCCAGTTCTTTTCCGCTTTCGGTGCGGGAGTTTCCGTTTTAGCCTCTTCGGTCGCGGGAGTCGCCGTTCCGGTCGCTTCCGTTTTAGCTGGTTCCGATGCTTTATCCTGTGCGAATATTACGTTTGTAGAAAGCGAAATGAGTCCCGAAAGAATGATCGCCGTTGCGACCCATTTGAATTCTTTTTTTATGGAAGAAAATTTCATCGATATCTCCGATTAAAATATTTCTGTAATATACCTTTGGATTGTTACCGGATGATTACAAAGAAATTACGGATTTGAAACTTAAGGAGGAGGAAGAAGAACCGAATCCGATTCGATTTCGAACCGGATTCGGAGAATTTAAAATCAGAGTTTGTATGTAGCAGAGAAGGAAATATCGACCCCGGTTCTATATTTTTGGAACACGTATTCCTGACCGGTAAGCGGGTCGGTTTGCGTGATCTTGAACTGGGTGTTCATGATGTTTCGTGCGGCTGCTCTAAAATCCAATCGATCGTTGTGCCTGTAAGTGTATACGACATCCGAAGTTCCCGTTCCTTTTTGAATGGCGTTAGGAACTCCGTCCGAACCAACGAGCGCGATCCGATCGCTGAAGTAGTTATAATAGAATCCTACGTTGTGTTTTTTCGTTCTGGAGGTGAATACGTCTATTCTCATGTTCGCGACGAAATCGGATTGTCCTTGAAGCGGGCGATTGAGAGTAGTCGGGGCATAGGCCGCGTAAGTCGAGACCGGATCCACTTGTCCGGTAGCGATGAAGCCGTAGATATTCGCGTCGATCACGTCCACTCTGGACTTGATAAAGAATACGTTCGCTTCCAATCGCAACCACCAGAGAAGTTCCTTACGGTAATCCAACTCGATTCCTCGGATGGTCGCTTGCTGCGCGTTCGCGTATTTGTATACCAAACTTGCGCTTCCGGCCACCGGTAATCCGATCAACTCGATCGGATTGGAAAGATTCTTATAGAACGCCCCGACTCCGATATAGTCCGTGTTGGTCACATAGTATTCCCATCGTACATCGTAGTTATGGATATACGTTCTTTGAAGACTCGAATTACCGAAGATTCGATCCGCCTGAAAGTAGGCGGCAAAACCGAAAGGAGAAAGTTCTCTCAAGTCGGGTCTTGTTAGTGTTTGGGAATAACCGAATCTAAGATTCATGTCTTTTGCGAATTCCCAAGCAACGTTCGCGGAAGGAAGTTTATCTTTCGTTCTCAACTCTCCGATACCGTTGTTGTTGGTATCGCAAACGTTGGATCGTACCAGAAGAAGTCTTTCCTCTTCCGAGTTCGTTTTACAGCCGTAGTTCGGAATGAATCCGTTCCAGCTGTTCTTAAGATCGTAAGTTTGAGTTTTTTGATAACTGTCTTCGTATCTAACGCCGACGATGGATTTCAACTTCGCCATCATCGGAACTTCCAATTGTGCGAAAGCCGCTTTGAGAGCTTGTGCGGCGTCGTATGCGTTGTTACCCGAAGCACGTTCGAAAATTTTTCTATTACCGTTTAAATAGGTCAGAGGGTTGTAGATGATTTCCCCGGGAATCGGATAGATGTAATCGCGATCGCTACCCGCAAAGTTTCTTTGTGCGAATTCTCTGAATTCGAAGTGTTTGAAACGGTCCAGGTTGCTCACTCCGAGTTTCAGCTTGCTCTGAAGTCCGTCCCATTGACTGAACGGAATCTCGTATTTCAAAGATTGGCTGCGAGCGGTGTCCGCAGTGGTTGAAAAGTATCTCGTTCCGTCCGGGTTGTTTCCCAGTCTGCGGAATCCGTTCGCGAGATCGCTTCCGCCTTGGGACCAAGCTTGGTTGCTCGCGTTGGGTTCGTCTCTTTCGGCTAACGCGTAGTTGACGTTCCATTCCAGCTTATGCGGTCTTGCACCTCCGAGAGCGCGGATTTCGTGTTCTCCGCCCAAGGTATTGTTGAAAATCGTTCTGCTCACGAAGTTCAAGTTGGAAGATTTAAAGTTGAAGTTGTCGATGTAATTCGTTCCTTCTCCTTCTCTTACGATCTTATCGGACTGGACCGAATATAAGGTTTTAATGAAGAACTGCTGACCGATCTTCGGTTCGTATGCGAGGTTTAAGTTGTTTCCCCAGAGAACTTCCTCGGTGTAGATCTTTTGGTTGTTCTGGTTTAACGGACGGAGCATATTCGAATCTTTTAAATAAAGGGAAATCGGATTCGACGCTTGAAAACGAGCGTTTGCTTCTTCTCTATAGTTGTAACTTCTGTTATAGGTGGTTCCCGCGAGTACTCCGAATCTTCCCCATTTTTCCGTTTTGAACGAGTTTCCCGCTGAAATGCTGAAGGATTTGTTAAATGGAGAATCCTCTTCTCTCGGAGACCATTCTTGATTGAACGACAACGCTCCCAGCTTCATTAAGTTAGTCGGAATTCCGCCGAAACGGTCTCCTTCCACGAACGGAACGACTTTCGGTAACCCGGAGATCAAATCGGGCAGTTGCTGATTTTTCGAAGGCAAACCGAAGTTGTTGTTCATGTCGCCGACGTTGAACGTTTTGAATTTATGACCCGCAACTTGCGTGTTCTTACCGACTCCTAACGATACGGAAAGAAGAAGATTGTCTGGATATTCTTTCGTTTCGATCTTAACGATCCCTCCGGAAAATTCCGCGGAATCTTCCGCCGAAGCCGTTTTGATTACGCGGATATTTTTGATGACTCCTGCGGGAAATAAATCCAAAGGAACGATCCGTTTATCCGGCTCGGGAGAAGGAATGATGGAATCGTTCAAAATCGTATTCGAGTATCTTTCTCCTAAACCGCGGACAAAGATAAACTTACCGCCGACAAGAGTGATCCCAGTTACTCTTCGAAGAACGTCTCCTGCGGACGAATCCGGACTTTTCTTGATCGCTTCCTCGCTGATCCCGTCGGAAACGACGCCGCTCTTTCTTTGAAGAGCCAATAAGGCGGATTCCGAATTTTCAAGACCGCGTCCCTTGACTTCCACGGTGTCGAGAACCTGCGCCCCCATTACGATGTTCATCGGAAGTTGTGCGCCGGGTGCGATCGTGATCTTTTTAAACTGCGTAGCGAAGCCCATCATTTGGAATTCGACCGTATGTTCTCCGGCGGGAAGATTCAATTCGTATTTACCGTCGAAGTCGCTTCGCGTTGCCGCTTTGATCGAGCGAACGATAACTACCGCTCCGAAGACCGGATCCCCCGATTCCGAATCCACGATCTTTCCCCTGAGTTTCCCCGTATTTTGTCCGAATACCGGGCTGGCCAATATCGAGACAAAGAATAGTAAGCTGATTGTTTTCTTTTTCATGTTCCGTACGTACAAACTTTAAATTGATTTTTATGTTCTATAACGAGTTTGATTTCATCTATGTGGATCGTCTTCAGATCGACTTCCAAATCGAAGTCCTTAATGATATAGCCGTTGATGTTTGTCAGCTTACGCACGTTATACGGCTTAGGAAGAGGGAGAACTTTGATTTTCCCTTTGGTTCCTTGAAGATTTTGTCTGACTTTATCGATTCCTGCCGTGCGTCTTATTTGCAGCAGATACATCGCGTCTTCGATTTTCGAGTTCGCTATGATGTTGTTTTGATCTAAATTATTAGGAAGGTAAATAGTTCGTATTTCGTTCGGACTGCACGAGTATCGAAACAGATCGTCCGTATTCCCTTTGGAATTTCTGATTTCGGTCAGGGCTTTTTCCAAAGCCTCTTCCACGGATTTGGAAGAATGATCGATATGATACGAATCCTTGAGTTCGGATGTAAGAATGTTTCTGTCTTTTTGAATTTCTGCCGCGAGTTTCGGATCCAAGATTTCCTTGTCGAAGTCGGGTCGTTGTCCTTTTTGTTTGCAATCGAGGATCGAAAGGGAAACAAGAAGGAGCAGAGGAATATTTAAAAAATTGAATGTTTTCTGGAACATATTCGAAGGTAAAAAGAGGATTCTCCCAAGAGAATCCTCTTCGTAAAATTATCTCGCTCTATAAACCGTCCATCCGCTGGCCCAGTTTTGACCTGTGATCATACCACCGTAAGTGGTGTTATCGGTAAAAAACGTGTCAGAGGATTGCGCAGTAAGGGCAGAACCTGCAGCCGCAGCAGCTTCACCGGAAGGCTGATAATCCGGTTTTGTCGCGAAAGCGCAGTTGTCGGAATCTCCCGATCCTAAAGAAACAACCGGAAGCGCAGTCAGTCCTGTTGAAGGAAGAGTGCAAGCTGCGGTGTTTCCATTTGTTTTAGCCGCTTCGACCAATACGTTTGCGAACGTAGGCGCCGTTGCTGGTCCGCCACCGGTTGCGTTCAACACACAGTCGATGTTTCCGGATTGGAATCCGTAGATCAGACCATTCGTAAATTTTCCTTGAAGTCCTTCTCTCAATCTCGCACCGAATCCGTTGGAAACGCTTTTTCCGAGGAGAGTGAAGTTGGAAAGTTTTACATTGGTCGTCGTTTTGGCAGTTGCGGATGCGGTTCCGGAACTGTGAGTTCCGTCCATCTCAAATCCGTGAGGATCCGTGGAAGCGGTTCCACCGCAAGAGGTTGGATATTTTTGAGAGATTACGAACTGAACTTTTCCGGTGTATGCTTCATCCAAGTCGAGGTCGTCGTCCATACCGCCTGTCATCAGAAGATATTTTCCGGTCCATGCCCCGCCCCAAGATTCAACGCCGTCGTCCAAATGTCTGTGAACTTGAACGTGATCCAAGGTTGTTCCGCTACCGACCACATACATGGAAATTCCGTTCAGCTCGTCTCCGACCGATACTTCGTTTCCTGCAAATTCAACGATGGTATAAGCGAAACTTCCGGAATTACCCGCATCGTTTGCGCCGCTATTGTATTGGAGACCGGTTCCTCCTTCGGTGTTCTGAGCCGCAGCTCTGGAACCGATACCGTCGCCTACGATCAAGATTCCACCCCAGTCGCCTGGCGCTCTGTTGCCGGAAGTTTTAGAAGATGTGAAACATACCGGAGCGGCAGCGTCTCCGTTGGTTACGATTTTTGCACCTTGTTCGATGATCAATGCGGAACCTGCCGTTCCGAAAACCACCGCGCCTCTTGCAAACGTTAAAGTCGCGCCGCTCTTTACTCTTACGATTCCGCTAATAGAAGTGGAAGAGTAAGCTGCGAAACTTTGACTGGAAGTGATGTTTCCTGAAAGAACGGTGTTTCCGCCTTGGATTGAAGCTCCGTCACAGATCGCAGAACCTGCGTTTTCGTTGGAGCTAGCCAGTAAGGCCAGAAGAATGGCCATGTTGTTGTCTTGTTTATCTTCTTTGCAGTTTGCGAAAGAGGATAACAAGAGTGAGAGGCTTACAATTAGAAGCGACACTCTTTTGGTATAAGTCGATTTCATCTTATGACTCCTTGGAGAATAAACCTAAAAGGTCTAAATGTAAAATAACGAAAGGGCGTTACGTTGGAGTTACAAACGGATATAATTCCCGTAACTTTCGCTCCTGATAATCGATCGGATTTGGAGATGTTTTTCGCCGCTTTCATAAATATAAAATATTACTAATATGTTACGGGAGGGCGAAAAAAAGAATGAGAAGAAATCCTAAAGAGCCGAAAGCGAAATAACGATCTCCTTTCGTCTCTTCTTTTGATTCCTCTTCCTTATTCCAAGCGACTTCTTTTTTTTCCACGGTGACCGCGTCTTTTTTGAAGCCCCTTTTGGTTCCGTCTTCATATTCTACAATGATGCCTTGTTCGTTTTCGGAAGTCTTGACGTTCTCGATCGTTTCGTTCGTTTTAACGTTTTTTACTGTGTCAGCAAAGAGGCCGTTAAACGAGAATAACGCGAATAATAAAAGAGTTATGGATAAACGTGTAATCATTTTGTAATCATTTCCCAAAGAGAATGTCTACCGCTTCTCATTATTACAAAATCGCACAAGAGGAAAAACGCGATGAATGTTACAAACGTGTTAAAGATGATCGCCGGTTCTTATAGAATGATTCCAATCGAATTGAATCTCGTTCGAATTCTTAACCGATTTCCTGACGCGTGAAAACGAATTGGAGTGAGTTCGTTTAACAAAGTCGAGATGAAATGGCGTTTTAAAGGAGAAGTTTGAGTGAGCTTCGCGAAACGGACTACTCTTTCGGACATTGGGAATAAAGCGTCGTCTCTTACGGGAATGAATGGAAAAGTTAGAAGAAAGATACGGCCGAAGGGTTTTCGGCGAAATTCTCCGATCATAAGTGGTGAGGGGTTTTAAAAGTAAAAATCCTTGATCCATTTCGAAGCCGTGCGTTTTCAAACGATTCCGGTGATCGGCGGATTCAATGTGTGGAGCGAGATTGCCTCAAGGCGCTTAAAGAAGAGTAGCCCGGGCCGAAATCGTAGAACAACGGGATTATCCCCGCCTTGGGAAGAAAATTCAAAACTTCTAAAGTGGAAATCCAATCTCCCGCATAAGCGCTTTTCTGCGCTTTCAAGTTTTGATTCCTGTGCGTCGTCCTGATGCCTTTGCCGAGAATATTCAGATCCTCTCTGTCAAAAAATTTTCTAAATGGATTGGAGAAAGGTTTATGAAAACGAGAATTGGTTTAGTTCCCATTCTTCAATTGATTCCTCACAATGGAGGCACGGGCACGGGGACGATTTCCGAGCGGTGGGTCTGTCTCAAACAGGACCTTTTTTGATCTTCAAAACTGAAACCGAAAGGAAACAAACCGAAACGCAGACAATTCCAATCACGGATGCGTCTATGCAGATGGGTTTTCCGGAACAAAATGATAGAAATTCTTACGGATCGAGTTCGTGATTTCGATTCTTTGCTTCGCTTAAATGGAGAGTTTCGGGAAGCCGAAATCCCTACAATTCTTTGCGATCTCTGAAAAATTGTCAGGAAAAAGCTACGTTTCTCGAAAAAAAATTCGGAATTCTTTCTATAAAAACCGCCTTTTTCGTTTTTTCAGATTTTTTTCTTGCGGTTGATTTATTTTTTTATATAATAACCGGTGTTCTATAAAAACGATTGTTCGAAATTAAGGAGAATCCATTGCCAAAGGTTGTAGATCATGACGCGTATCGAATTTCCATTTTAAAGCGTTGCCTCGATTTATTCGCAATGAAGGGATATGCGACGGTTACGATGCGGGAGATTTCCAAAGAGCTTCGTGTTTCTACGGGGACTCTGTATCACTATTTTCCGACAAAAGAAGTTTTGTTCGAGCAAATGGCGCGATGGATCGTTCGGGATGACGCGGAGCAATTGGAAGGGATTCGAAACGGAAGCCGATCTAAGGATTTTCGGGAAAGGCTTGAGGTTCTTTTCGATTTCGTGAAAGAAAGGGAAGGGCATTTTCAAAAGCTCATTCTAATCGCTTCCGATCTTTACCGATTGGAAGAGTCCGAGCCTGCCAGGGCGATCTTAAAGGAGTGTTCTTCGGTTTTTCGAGACGCGATCGAAAGTCATCTCGCGTTGAATAACGAGGAGCTGGAAAAACTTTTCTTCGGAGTTTTGATCGGAACCGTTTTTCAAAGAATGCTGGATCGGGAAACGGCGGATTTTGAAAAGACATTCTCCCTTGTCAGAGGTTTTGCTCCTTTGATTTCGATCGGTTTATTATTGGAACCTAAAAGAGCCTGATGCGGTTCGTTCGATCCGTATCTGGCATCAAAGAGAAAATGGAGAGAATTTTGTTATGAACAATTTGAAACGTTATTCGTTTATCGTTTGCTTTTTAGTGCCTGCCTTTGCAGTGCTTGGATATTATTTAGGCGGAGCATATAACTTTCTTACCTTCGCGATCGTGTTCGGTTTATTGCCGATCTTGGACGTTGTGATCGGAGCCGATCCATCCAATCCGGCGGAAGAAGAAGTTCCGGCGCTACAGAACGAATTCTACTTTCGATTTTTGACATACGTTTGGGCGTGGGTGCAATTCGGTTTGGTTCTTTGGGCCTTATACGAAGTTCAAACGAAGGACCTTTCCACTTTGGAATGGTGGGGTTTCGTTCTCGCGATCGGAATCAACACCGGAGGAATCGGCATCACGGTAGCGCACGAACTGGGTCATAAAAGCAAGAAGATAGAACAATGGTATTCCAAGTTCATTCTGATGACCGTTTGTTATATGCATTTTTTTATCGAACATAACCGCGGTCATCATGTGAACGTTTCGACACACGAAGATCCCGCTTCTTCCCGTAAGGGTGAATCCTTTTACCGTTTTTATCCAAGAACGGTTTTCGGTTCTTATTTTTCCGCATGGAAGTTAGAAGCGAAACGTCTTTCGAAAGCGGGAAAATCCGTTCTTTCTTTAGAGAATGAGATGATCTCTTCCACGATCGTTCCGCTTCTGTTTATCGGATTTGTTACTGCGACATTGACTCTTTATACGGGTCGTTTTTCCTGGGAAGTCCCCGCGTTCTTTTTCGCTCAGAGCTTTATCGCATTTTCCCTTTTGGAACTCGTCAACTATATCGAACACTACGGTCTTCAAAGAAAAGAAATCGCTCCGGGTAAATTCGAAAGAGTGCAGCCGATTCATTCATGGAATCAAAACTTTGCGGTGAGTAACGCGTTTTTGTTTCATCTTCAGAGACATTCGGATCACCATGCGAACGCCGGAAGACGTTATTCGGCTTTAAGACATTTCGAGGAAAGTCCGCAGCTTCCTTACGGATATGAAGTGATGGTATTGATCGCCCTGTTTCCCCCTCTTTGGTTTAAGATTATGGATTGGAGACTGGAAGCCTGGAAGAAGAAATATTATGGGGATGCGGCTTTGTCTGTCGGAGCGAACGGTTGAAGTAGGTCAAGGAAATTGTAAAAGGAAAGATTTGTCGGAGGTACGACGGTCTTTCCGTAAAATTTTCGCGCCCCGCCCTAGTTGGGTGGGGGGTGTGGCGGTGGGAAAACACGGACGACTTGTCTATAGCAGAAAATTCCCGATCCCGCAAGGCAAATTCATCCTGCTTCGGCGTGGGAACTCCCACAAAACTTCTCACTGTCTCGAAAGAATTTTCACCGTTCTTTCCAAATCATCCCTGTGTTGTTTTAAATCCTTCTTCAGCAAGGCCGGAATTTCCTTCTGTTCTTTCAAAAAACGATTTGTTTTATCGACGAGCGCTTGGTTCGGTTCGACACCTGGAAATAAGATATTTCCAAAAGCGGAAGAAAAATGAGAATCGCGATCCTTATAAATTCCGATCACCGCCGCAAAGTATAAGTCTTCGTATTGCTTCAGCATATCTTCCTGATGATCCCAATAAAAACCTCGCATTCCGTAACGAAGCGTGTCCGTGGAAAGTTTCGTTTTCGCATTCGTGAATTCTTTCCAAGCTTCTGCTTTGGATTTTGCATCGGGATAAGCGACTCTCGCACCGTATGCTTTTTTGGCGCCGAGATCGGAAGTGTCCGCTTTTTCCTCTTGCGCTATCAGATCGAACGCGTCTTTGTTTCCGAACGCCGAAAGACGGGTCAAAATACTCCATCTTCTTTCCTGATCGATTTTAATTCCGGGAATGACAATCGTTCCGTCCAAAAGATCCTTTAGGTAGGAGAGTTGCCCGGGCGTTCTCGAAGTTCCTTCCAGCATTCGATACCACACGATTTTTTCCTCTTCCTTCGTGGATGAATCGTGTAACCCGCGTTTGGCGAGTTCGTTCAGCTTTGTGGACCATTCTTCCCTGTGTTCTTTTTTGAGATAACTCGCGGCGATGGAAGAAGCCTTCGTTAGAATATGACTGCTTCGAACCGCGATGTCCTCTTCGTAAATTCCTTGTGCGAATACCAGTTCCAGAAAATCTTTCGGAGAAATTTCCGCGTCGCGCGTCATCTGCCACAGGGAACCCCAGAGAATTCTCCGCGCAAAACGATCCTTGAGTTTGTTCAAAGAAGTTTTTAAAAGAGCGATCCCGTCCTTCGGAAGATAGGTCTTCGCATACGCATAATCGTTCGTGTTCAATACGACGATCTCCGAAGATCCCGGTTTGTGTTTATAAGGGAGAATCGTTTCTTGTCCCTTGACGACCACCCGGTCCTTCCACGCGACTTCGAACGTGTCGCCATTCAGGGAAAAAATCGTAACTTCCAGCGCGTGCGTTCGAAAGAGACCGTTCTTTTCGGAAGGAAGCTGTCGGATTAACAGATGATCCTCTTTCCATTCGGGAAGAAGCGTATTCACTCCGGTCGTATCCAGCCATTCTTTGCTCCAGCCGCGGATATCGATTCCCGACGTTTCGGACATCGTATCCAAAAAGTCGGTTTGAACCGTATTCGAATTCGCGAATTTCTGAAAGTATTTCCGCATCGCTTTTCGGAAAGAATCCTCTCCGATATAATACATCAACTGCCGAAGGACGGAAGCTCCTTTGGAATAGGAGATCCCGTCGAAATTGCTGATGGCGTCTAACGTGTTTTCCGCGCTTCCGGCTATCGGATGAGTCGTGGACAACTGATCTTCCCGATACGCCCATTCTTCCCGAACATAAAAGTGTTCGAGCGCGTCCGGAAATAATTTCCCGTGCGACATCGCGTAATAGGAAAGGTAATCCGCAAAACTTTCGTTCAACCAAAGATCGTTCCACCATTTCATCGTGACCAGATTTCCGAACCACATATGAACCATCTCGTGATAGATCGTGTTGGCTCTTCCGAGATATTCGGAATAGATCCGGGGACTTCTAAAAATATAATGTTCCGAAAACGTAACCGCCCCCACGTTTTCCATCGCACCCATATTGAATTCGGGCACGAAGATCTGATCGTATTTGGCGTACGGATACGGAAGATCGAAATACGATTCTAAAAACGCAAAGGATTCCTTCGTGATCGCAAACAGATTCTCCGCATCCAAATATTTGGAAAGGGACTTTCTGCATAAAATTCGTAAGGGAATGTTTTTGTATTTATCTTCCCAAACTTCGTACGGTCCTGCGATCAAAGCGAACAAATACGTGGAGAACAAAGCGGTCTTTTGAAACCGAATGGAGATTCTTTCTTTTTGAACTTCTTCTTTGAGAGGAAGAGTGTTGTGAACGTATTTCCATTCCTTCGGACCAACAAGGGAAAGTTCGTACGTCGCTTTAAGATCGGGCTGATCGAAACACGGAAACAATCGGTGCGCTTCGAACGGTTCGAAATCCGTGTGAAGATATTCCGAATTGTCCGAAGGATCTTTGAACTGATGAAATCCCGAACCGCTGTGATTGTAGTCGTTCACATACTTGATCTTGATTTCATTCTTCCCTTGATTCAGCGAATCGCCCGGCAAATCCAAAGAGGAATCGGTTTTGGTGTAACCGGAAAAATCCTTTCCGTTCAGAAGAAATACTTCGATCTTCTTTGTGACAAAGTCCACTTTGAGTTTTCCCTTTCCTTTGCCCGTATAAAAAAAGAGAATCTTCGTTTCTCCCTGATACGTGGACGATCCAGCTTTCAGATCGAGGCGAATTTCGTAGCTGACTTGATTGACGAGGCTTGCTCTTTCAAGAGCTTCCGTTTGTGTGAGTATATTTGGAGCGTCCATGAGGTTTTCCGTTTTTACAAGAACGCGGGCGTTCCGTAAAGGACAAAGAGAACGCCCGAGTCTAAGATTTTTCCAGCAATAAATAATTTACAGAGTGTTTTAAAATTCAATTTTTCGTTCTGAAACGAATTCGCTACAAGGTTCCGGCTCGTTTAAGGGCCGGGTTCTTAAAGAATGTCTTTCAGCTGCATTTTGCGAAGGCGAGGGGCGATTCCGCCCACAAACGCAACCGTCAAAAGGGTCAACGCGCCGCCCGCGACGATGGACTTACGGATTCCGAGCCATTCCGCGGTCACACCGGATTCGAATTCTCCGATTTCGTTCGAAGAACCGATGAAGATATGATTCACCGCGGAAACCCTTCCTCTCATGTGATCGGGTGTATGCATCTGCACGATCGTATGTCGAATCACGACGCTGACCATATCGAACGCACCCGCCGCCGCAAGACAAAGAAACGAAATTCTATAATCGTTAGAAAGTCCGAAAAGAATGATGCTTATACCGAAACCGAACACGCAGGAAAGAAGAATCCAACCAGAATGTTTTTTCGGAGGTCTCGCCGCGATGAAGAACGCGCAAAGAACCGCGCCGACTCCTTGAGCCGAACGAAGAATTCCGAAAATCTCCGGACTTTGACCGAGAATCTTTTCGGTAAACGAAGGAAGAAGGGCGACCGCGCCTCCGAACAATACCGCGAACAAGTCGAGTGAAATCGCTCCGAGAATGATCTGATGCGAAGAAACGAACTTCCATCCGCTGCTCAAACTTTGCCAGATGGTTTCGCTTTCTTCCGGTTTCGGAGGAACCGGTTTTCCTTTTACGAGAAGCATCATCGTTAAACCGAAGGTCATCAGTAAAAGGTCGACCGAATACGCGAAATAAAGACCGGCTACGATCAGCATTCCTCCCGTAAGAGGACCTAAAACCAAAGAAGTCTGCCACGCGATCCCGCTCCAAGTCGCCGAGTTGGGAAACGTTTCCTTATCGACGAGTTGCGTTTGAAACGCGGCCGTCGCCGGATTTAAAAATCCTCTCGCGATTCCGGAAAGAAAGATCACTCCGTAGATCGGATACACTCCGAAATCTCGGAGAATCCAATTCATATTAGGAACTACTAATACAAGGAGGAGAAGGGAACAAATCGACAAAAGGCCGAGCGCGGATGTGATGATTTTTTTTCTCGGAAAAGAATCGATGATCAAACCGGAAAACAACGCCATCGTGATCGAAGGAATCGCTTCCGTAAGTCCGATAAATCCGACGTGCAGGTTGCTTCCCGTGAGATGATACATTTGCCAGCCGACCACGGTGGTTTGAATGCTGATGGAAAGAGTCACCATAAACTTGCCGAAAAGAAAGGAGCGATAATCGGCGACTTTCAGCGCTTGAAAAGGATCGTGTTTAGTTGAAGTTTGAGTCATTCTAGTTTTGGATTGGGTTCTTTATAAAATACATTCCGAGAGCGGCGACCATCATTCCATGATGGAGAATGTTCTCGTCGATCAAACGGGGAACGTTGCGGAGAGGAGTTTCAAAGATTTCGATTTGTTCGCTATCGTCCAGATCCTGATCGTGAAGTTTACGAACGTTTTTCGCAATAAAAGTATGACACCAATTGTTCAGGATCGCGGGGTTTCCCGTAACCTTTCCCAAGTATTCCCATTCGTCGGAGACGTAACCCGTCTCTTCCACCAGTTCGGCTTGCGCCGATTCGAGAAGGGTCGCTTTCTCTGCGATTCCTCCGGGGATTTCCAAACTGAAACGATGAATGCCGTGTCTGTATTGGTCGATGAGAAGAATTTTGTCGTCCGGTGTAAGAGCGATCACGTTGACCCAATCCAATGATTCCAAGTGAAAAAAGTCCCTCGAAACTTTTCGGTCGGGGGAAGTGGTATGCCAGGAAACGAGTTTGAAAATCGGGGTTTGGATCAAATCTTTTCGATCGTTTTTGGACCAAAGATTTGCGAGAGGATCGTATTCTTCCGGGTTAAAAGGTTTCATTCGCATCTCCATTCTTTCCGAACCTGTTTTTTTATCCAAGAGAGAATTCCGACCGATCGCCAGTGGACGGAACTCCGGCCGACGAAACTAGTTTTGAGATTTTCAGTTGTACAGGATTGACAGAATCTTTCCCACTCTAATTATGTCACATGTCCCATGAAGCTCAATCCTGAACAGGAAAAAGCGGTTCGCCACGTAGACGGACCGATTCTCATCTTTGCCGGCGCAGGCTCCGGAAAAACGCGCGTGATCTCCAACCGGATCGCGCATTTGATCGAAAACGCGGGAGTTCCCGCGGGAAAAATCGTCGCCTTATCCTTTACGAATAAGAGCGCGCGGGAAATGGAAGAGCGCGTTCGCAAAATGATTCCGCGGCAAAAGCTCAAAGGAATCGTATTGTCCACGTTTCACTCTCTCGGACTCAATATTCTCAAAAAACACATCGGACTTTTGGGATACAAACATCCGTTTCTTTTGATGAACCAAAACGATCAGGAAGGGTTCGTAACTACATTATTAATCGCTAATAAAGTAGAATTGAAAAAAGCGAAAGTCTCCGAGGTTCTCGGAAAAATTTCGAGAATCAAAAACTCGGGACCGGCGTACAGGGAATATCTGGATTCTTCCTTGGTCGAATCGGATCAGATCGCAAATCTTATCTTCGACAGTTATCAGACTTCTCTCAAAGAACAGAATTCCCTCGACTTCGACGATCTCATTCTTTTGCCCGGAGTGCTTCTCCGCGACTTCCCGGAAGTAAGGGAAGAATATCATAAGAAGTATCAATACTTCATGGTCGACGAGTTTCAGGACACGAATCAGACGCAGTATGTTTTTCTAAGGGCGCTGATGGGGGAGAATCGAAATCTTTGCGTGGTCGGAGACGACGACCAATCCATCTATGCGTTCCGAGGATCGGACTTAAGTTTGATTCTCGGATTCGAAAACGATTTCCCCGAAGCGAACGTTGTGCGTCTTTTGGAAAATTACCGATCGACTCAGGTCATCATCCAAGGCGCGAATTCGCTTATCAAAAACAATCTTTCGAGAAGATCGAAGGAATTGTTCTCCTCTATTCCCGGCGGAAGAAAGATCCGTTACATCGAGCGGATGGATGAGAAGGACGAAGCGGCCTACGTGGTCGATTGTATCCGCGACGAAATCATCAAGGACGCGAGAGTCGGAAGTCAGATCGCGATTCTTTTCAGAACGAATTTTCAAACGCGTCCTTTCGAAGAGGAACTCAGAAGCAGATCGATTCCGTATAAACTCGTGGGGGGATATAACTTTTTCGATCGAAAGGAAGTCCGCGATATGATTTCGTACATCCGTCTGATCGCGAACACGAGAGACGACGCTTCTTTATTAAGAATTTTGAATTATCCGAAGCGCGGGATCGGACCGGGAAGCATTTCTCTGATCCACGAAAAGGCCGCGCAGATGGGAGAATCCTTATACGAGATTCTTTTCCGGGTCTGCGAGTCCCCCGATTTCATTCCGGGCCTGCAGAAAAAGATCCAATCCGAAATTTACAACTTCGTAAATCTGATCGAGCGGACTAAAAAGAAATTCTCGACGGCGCCGAAGATGTATTTTGCGTTCCGCGAATTCATCCAAGACGTGGGAATCGAAAAGGAAATTCTTCTCGAGGAAAAAGACGAGAAGGTCGCGAAGGCGCGGTCCTTCAACCTTTCCGAACTCGTAAACATGATGTCTTACTTTGAGGAGAATCACGATTCTCCCGAAAAACCGACCCTGTTCGATTTTATCAACCGGCTCAATTTGCTTATGGAGGACGAGACTCCTTCCGAAGATGATAAGGAAGACAATCGGATCCAGCTGCTCACGATTCATCAATCGAAGGGATTGGAATTCGATTCCGTTTATGTCGCAGGAATGGAAGAAGGAATTCTTCCCAACTCTCGGGTGTTAACCGAAGAATCCTCCGTGGACGAGGAGAGGCGTTTGCTCTACGTGGCTATGACCCGCGCCAAGAAGCATTTATGCTTGACAGGGGCCGCAAATCGACGCAAATTTGGGGAGCAAATGGCTACCCAGGCCTCCCGGTTCCTTACGGAAATCGATTCGGAGACTATGGACTGGGTTTCCAATGATGAGGTTCGGCAACAGGAGACGGAAGACTTCTTCGCCGAGCTGGAAAAATTGAAAACAGGATCGTAGGCATGACTTTATACAAAAAAATACTGACTCTGGTGATCATTCTCCTTCTTTCCGCTTGTGCGAGCGGTCAGAAATCCGTGGATTCGGGCCTTTCTCAAGAATCCGCAGTTCGCTCGAAAATTCAAGGAATCGATTCTCAACTATCCGTTTCCAATTTGGACGAAAAAAAACGTTCGTCCTTACTCATGGAAAAAGCAAAATTACTGCTTCAAATCGAATCCTATAAAGAAGCTTCCATCGTTTTAAAACAAATCCAAAGCTCCAAAGAAGGAAAGGGTCTGGAACACTTAGACCATTACCTCGGAACCGCTTATCTCGGAATCAACGACACGGAAAACGCGATCGTTCACTTCCGGAAATCCGAGTCCTTGGATAAGAATTACGAGTCCACCACCCGTAAGAAAATGTATGCAAAAGCCCTCTACCAAGAGGAGAAATACGGTCTTGCACTGGGAATTTTGGGACGCGCTTCCAGAGAAAAGGACTTTGAAAAAGACATTCTCTTTTACGAAACCGTAGCCAACAGCTTTATGCGGATCAAGGAATTCAAAAGATGTCAGATGGTTCTGGAAGAGGGTCTTCAGAAATTTCCGGAGAGTCCGGTTCTGAAGGAAATTCAGGAACAACTTTCTCAGGTTCTTCCAAGATAACTCGCCCCGACTTCAAATTCAGCTTAGCAAACAGGGTTCTACAAAAGATCAAAACGTTAGAACCCGTTGATCTCGTCCGCTTTCTCGGTTCCTTCTTTACATTCTTAAAAGAAAACAAAAGAACCCGGATCATTCTCATCTCCTTTTTGATCGTCGTCGGAGTTCACGCGATCGTAGTCGAATCGGTCGGCTATTACGTTCGGAATTATCTTTTGGATCTTCGAGGTTTGAAGGAACTTTCCAGAAACTTCATCAACAAAGAACTCGGACGCGCGGTGACTCTCGGAGTCGTGGAATACGATTTTCCGAATGCGGTCGTATTCGAGGACTTTCGGATTTCTTCCGAAGAGGATTTCGCACTCAATCACATTCTCTTTCGAACGAACAAGATCCAATTTAAGCTCGGCGGATTGTGGAGAGGACAACCGTATATCCGCGGAATCGTAGTCAAAGACTCGGCGATCAATATCGATCTGCAGGATCAGATCGCAGGAGAATTGATCGGTTATATCCAAAAGATCAACATTCCCGAAATCCGGTTGATGAACACCACGATCACGATCTCTCGCGGCGGAGAAGAGGTTTTGAACGCGCTGAAAGGCATCGATATCGTGATCACCAAACGGCCCGAAGGCGTAACCGTTGCGGTCAGCGATTCGTTGTTTCCTTTGCCGTATTCCCGTTTTATTCAAGGAAGTTTCGAGACTCAGTTCGATTCTCCCGAATCGAAAAGCAAATTCCGTTTTCAGAACGTAAAAGCGGAAAAGATCCGCGGAGTGTATTCTCTCTTCGGAAGAATGGCTCCGAGTTCCGGAAAGATCTCGGGAGAATACGAGATTCTTCTGAACGGAAAGAAGGTTTCCATCCAAGGAAAGAATCAGTTCACGAACATATCCGGAAAAATTCTCCAGGATCTTCCCTTGGGTTTGAAAATCCCCGATCTCAAAGACGCGGATCTCGTTCACGAGATGGATCTGAAGCTGGATGAAACCGGCGAGAAACAGATTCATACGTTTACAAAGGAAGAAAATCTGTTTCGTCTAACGTATTCTTTGAATCCGAAAAAGCTCGCGACTTGGGAAGTATTTGCCGACTGGAAAAACGTCCGCGAACTAAAGGCGATCTTTCAGTTTCCGGGCGACTTGGAAACTCTCGAAGGCCAGCTCAATCTCAAAGGGAAATGGGAAGAATCCGGCAATTACGGGGATTGGATCAAAAGCAGCGTTTCTTTGAGTCTTTTGGGATTTCATTGGAAAGATCCGTTCTTCGACGTTCGGCTCGATCAGGCCGAACTGAACATCGCACCCGGAAATCTGATAGGCTGGAACGCGAAGGGTTCTTTGTATCAGGAAGCGATCGCGACCAAAATCACCGGTAAAACGGGATGGAAAAAAGCGGTTCGCGGGAACGGTTCTTTTTATTATCCTTTGTACAACGATTGGAAATGGGATCTGGAACTGGATCGGGTTTCGGTGAAGGATTTTCTTCCCGTGTATCATTCCTGGAAGAATTGGATTCGAACCGATATCAAGACGCGTCAGGAAAAACTCGTTCCTGAAATCAGTTGGACGAGAACGCCGTTTTACAAATATCTAATGGAGTTCCTTACGATCCAAGTTCACTGGAAATTGAAATCCTTTCGATTCAAGGATCGGGATCTCGGACGGGCGACGCTTGACGGAAAGATCGTTCCTTTCTTTTCGCGATTGGATCTGAAAGGATATCGGGAAGAGAATCAGTTTGTCGAGGTATTCGCCAATTTCACATTCGGTCAAAACAATCCGTATACGGATCTGAGAATCAAGGTAACGGAAATGCCCTGGGAAGAACCCGTGAACGGATTTTGCGGATCTTGGATTCTGCCGGAGACGGTAACTTCGGATACGACGATTCGATTTTTCGGGGACGATTTTTTGGCGCTTCACAATTCCCTCAACGTGTTGCATAACGTAAGTTTCAACCGCGCGCGTTTTCAGGACAAACGATCGCTTCCTTTGAATCTAAGAGAACCGTTCGATTTCGGATACGAACTCAATCTCTTGCCGACTCTCTCTTATTATAGAAATATTTTTTGGAAGAATGAAAGCGCGGATCTTACGGGTTACGGCGCCGTCGAAAATCATCGCATTCGAATCAACGCCAACGGAAAGTTGAACGACGCTTTTATCAGCAGAAAGTTTAAGGAGGAGTCCGGAGAATGCAAACTGGAATCAATCGGAGACAGATAATTCTCATCTCGGCCGGAGTTCTTTTGACGATTCTGTTGGCGTTCGGGATTTATCTTTTTATTTTCAGAAGTTCCGGTATTCAGGTCGGAAAAAGTTCCGAGTCCAAGGTCGATCTGATTGGCACTTGGAGGGTTTCTCCCATCGTTCCCGCAAAACAGATCCGTTTTATCAGCGAGAAGGAAGCCGTTCTTTTGGAAGAAAACGGGGAAACAAAGCTGTATCTTCTGGAAGACGGGGAAGGTCTTCAACTCAGAAGAAGAGGGGAAGAAACTCCGAGCGGATATTTTTTATTTCGTGAACTGAAGTTGAATACTTGGCAAGGTCTTTGGGGCGATGATCTTGTCGTTCTCAAACGGCTTTCTGCGGAGAATTGAAGGAGATCCTACAAATTGAATAAGGGTCCCGTGAACAAAGTCGGATTGTTTGTAGATCCAACAAGAATGTAGGAACTCATACGAACTCGCGGTTTTACTGAATGTTCTCTAAAGGACGGTGGAATTTTCCCTAAAAGACGAAATTTCCCTTAACTCAGCTCTTCCGTTTTCTCGGAATCGGGCCGTTTTGACATTCCCTTAATCAGTTTCGTAATTTCTCTCGAAGCGTGGCGGGAAGAATTCTCGCTTCCCAAGGCTTCTTTGACCTTACGGATTTCATCGATCGTTTTCGATCGGTATTTTTTGTTTTCCAAAAGCGCGATCGATTCTTCCACGATGTGAGGAGGGGTGCATTCCGCTTGAACCAATTCTCTGCAAATTTCCTTTCCTGAAAGAATATTCACAAGTCCTATATGCGGAGTACGGATAAACAAAGAACCGATCACATACGTGAACATGCTGACTTTGTAAAGTATGATCATCGGTTTTTCAAAGTAGGCGACTTCCAAAGTGGCCGTGCCGGAGGTTACGAGAACCAAATCCGAAGCTTCGATGGCGCGCAGAGAACGATCGAAAAGATATTCGATTTTTAGATTCGGGTATTTCGTTTTAGCAAGTTCGATCTGTTCGAGGATAAAGACCTCTTCCTTCTGGTTGATGTTCGGTAAAAGAAAACGGATCTTCTTTTTTTCGTTTTCATAATGATCCGAAAGTCGTCCTGCGGTTTCCAAAAGATCGTTTAAGATTCTTCGAATCTCGCCGCTGCGCGAGCCCGGCATCAACGTAATCGTGGAATGAAAATGCGTTTTATCTTCCGGCTCGGGAATAGCGGCTTCCTTGCGGATTTTTTCGCGCAAACGAACGGCGAGGGGATGTCCCACGAATTCGCAAGGCACTCCGTATTTGTCATAAATTTCTTTCTCGAAGGGAAATAAAACGAGCATCAAGTCGATATTGTCCCGGATCGTATAAATCCGATTGAACTTCCAAGCCCAGAGCTGCGGAGAAACGTAGAAGATGACGGTGATTCCGAGCTTTTTTAATTCTTTTGCGAGACGAAGATTGAATCCCGGATAATCGATCAGAATGGCGTGCGTGCAATTTCTTTCTACGGCTACGTTGAGAAGTCTTCCGATGAGCGCCTTTAAAAATCTGTATTTGAAAAGAATCGCGGAAAATCCGATGATCGACAGTTCTTCCATGGATTCGATCGATGTGAATCCTTCTTCGATCATTCTTTCTCCGCCGACTCCGAACGTTTCGAGATCGGGAAAGTTTTTCTTGAGTTCGCGGATCAATTCTCCGCCGAGAAGATCTCCCGAATGTTCTCCGGCCAACATGAGAATTTTCGGATCTTCTTTCTTGCTCGGCGCAGTCGGGCGTCTGGACGCGGAGGGGCTACTTGATTTTTTGGGTTGTAGAGTTGATTTTCGTAAGGTTGCCACTGCCGATACTCAAGATGTGGATTTTTAATTTTTCTGCAAGGTTAATAAATTCTTTGGGATGAACGATGATCGTCTCTCCGGTTCGGAGCGCGAGTGTGCCGCAGTTGTTTTCATACATTCTGCGGAGAGTTTCCTCGCCGACCGTGGGAAGATCGAAACGGTGATCCTGGTTCGGTTTGGAACTTTTACAGACGATCGCCTTTCCTTTTTTAGCGTATGAACCGCCGCGTTGGATCGCGAGGTCCGTTCCTTCGACGGCTTCGACCGCGAGAATGGATTTGTCGAGAACGACAACGGTTTGACCGATGTCGAGACCCGCCATCTTCTCCGCGTATTCCATTCCGAAAGCGACGTCTTCGAGTTCCTTTTTGCTGAGGGACTTTTTCGTGTATCTTCCTTCGGGAAGAAAGAGGGATTTTAAATAGGTCTTTTGGGAAATGATCGTGATCTTTTCCTTCGCGAACTCGTCCGAAACCGTCTTGAAGATCGAGTAGTCGTGTTTGTTGATCATTCTCGCGAGAAGGCTGATCGCTTTCAGATCGAATTTAAGGTTTTTGAATATGATTTCTTTTTTAACTTTTCCGAGAAGAAGAAGCCGGTCGATGTTATGTTGTTTGCATAACTTCATCAGCGTCCCGATCTTTACGATATGAATCGGAAGATTGCGATCCGCGTATTCTCCCACTTGAAAGTCGGATTCGATGATCGAGAGAAAGAGGGGATTCTCTCCCGCCGCGAGAGCCTCTTTCATACCGATATGAGGGAGTTCTCCCGCTCCGGCGAGAATTCCTAATCTTCCCAACGCAAGCGACCTTATTAATCCGAAGAGGAAGAAGCGGACTTTGTGGATTCTCCCGAACCGCTTTTTTTGTAGTCGGTCACGTAAAAGCCGGTTCCTTTGAAGATGATCCCGGAACCGTTGGAAATCATCCTTTCCACTTCCCCTTTTTTTCCGCAGAGGTGACAATCCTGAATCGGATCGTCCTTCATGGAATGGAATTGTTCGAACGTTTGTCCGCAGGCTTTACATTTGTAGTCGTATGTCGGCATGGATTTCTCTCTATTAGAATCTTCTAATTTAATATTGCTACGGCACGAATTTGAACTGGAATACGCTCAGGCTCGAATCGCCGTTCTCCCTCGCCATCGGAAGACAAAGTCTCCAGCGAATTCCAGAACCCGCGTCGATCGTTTCGAGGGAATCGATTCCCGAAAGAACCTTCTTTTCCGCAACGATCAAACCGCCTTGAAAACCCGCACCGCCGCTTTGTATGTTTAGACGGAATCTCTTCTTGGAAAAATTATCTCCGGTGATGTAACGGTTTCGATTGATGGAAATACTTTCCTTATCCATCTCGATCTCGAACGCTTTTTGCAGCTCTCCCGGCGAGCCCGCATACAACGTGAAAACGGGGAGTGGCTCGTCTCCGCCTAAAAAGGAAACGTAAAATTCCAGATCACGGAAGGGTTCTTCCACCGTGCGGCAAATCGAGTCGTATTTATTTTGCGAAGAATGAAGAACGATTCCCGTGTCTCCGTCGAGTGCGATCTTTTCGGTGGGATGATATTCTCCTTGAAATCCGATCGGAGCCGCAGTTTCTTTCCAAGCTTCAAAGTCCCAAACGGGGGCTCTGTCCAAGGCGCGGAAGGATTCTTCCATGGATTGAGAGATCGTAAGATCGGACGCGACGTTTTTTAAGAAGCCGGAAAAGATCCATCCGACGCTTCCGTTTCGCAGATCCAGGACCTGATTCCAACTTCCGCGTTTGCCCGCGATCGTTTCGGTGCGCGAATCCCGGTCGAGTATGAATACGGTTTCTCCGCCTTTGAATTGAAACGCGATCGGGTTTTCGGTGCCTGGTCCCGTTCTTACGTTCAGATTCTTTCCTTCGATTTCCGCCTTACCGCCGCTAAACGGAGAATCCTCTCTTCCCGAAAAGTATTCGAGCAAACGAGCCAGCTTGGATCTTCCGTTCTCGTCGAGTTCTTTCGCGGAACCGGCGGACAAGGACTTCAACAACGCAAGGTTGTATTCGTTGTAGAGCGGAAGAGGGTTGGACGAAATGAGTTTTGTGAGATAACGGGAAAGAACTTCTCCCGTTTCGTATTCGGCGCCGAGAGTGAGTTTTTTACAAAGCGCTCTGGTTTTGAGAAAGGAACCGTCCGGTAAAAAAGAAAAGAATCGATCTTCGAACGTATAAATGGTTCTTCCGCTGACTTCTCTTTTGGAGAACTTGAGTCCGGATTTTTCGGCGAACTTTTGCGCGGTTTTTTCCTTTTTCTCCGAAGGAACGGTCAGAAGTTGCGAATTAAATTCCGCGAGAGATAGGGAAGCATACGAGTAGTCTTCCAAATCCGGATCTTTTTTTCTTAATACTTCTAAGACTACGTCTTCCCAATTTCCTTTGGAATAATTCCTATATACGGAATCGGTTTTGCGGGTCAGAAGTTTCCAGACGAGAAAACCGAGCAGGATGGAAGCAAAGATAAGGCCGAGGGCTACAAAAAAACTCTTTCTCAATCGTGCCTCGGTCTTTCTATCAATCTAAATGAGGGAGAAGTTTGTCCCGATCCACTTGGAAGCGTTCGAGCAAAGCGTTCTTTGCAAGATAATAACGAAGAAGATCGATGTTGAAGTTCACTCTTGCTTGGGTCAGTCTGAGTTGATCCTGAACGTGCGTGTCGAGCGCGTTCTTCACGGAAACCGCATCGGCTCTACCTTGACGGAAGCTTCTTAGAACTCCGTTGTAATAGTTTTCGGTTTCTCTTTCGGTGATGATGTTGTTTTTATAGATTCTGTGGCTCGCTTCGAGAGCTTCGATTCTGGTTTTCACGTCGTCTCTGACTTCGTTTTTCAGTTCTTCTTCTCTCAATGTCGCCTGACGCATTCCGATGTTCGCGTCTCTCACTCCGGCATAAATTCCTTTGTCCATGATCGGATAGACGAAGTTCATTTGTCCGGTCCATTCCTTGTATTTCGCGGTGGTGATCCCGTGATTGGAATCGGTGTAGTTTTCCTGCGGAGAAACGATGTTCTGCGCTTGGCTCGCGCCGGTTCCCGAAATCGTCAAGGTAGGAAGACGGTCGTTGTTTGCGTTCTTCAGAGCCGCTTCCGCGATTTCTTTTTGTTTGAGCGCGTTTAAGAAGTCCGCTCTATGTTTATAAGCATATTCTAAATCTTTTGTATATTCCGGTTTGTCCACGATCTCTTCCAGAAGATTGGTCTCTTCGGAGAGAGTGGTTCCGTCCGGAATCTTTAAGGAACGAACGAGCTTTCGTTTCGCTTCTTCCTTTTGAACCTGAGCGGTTTCCAATTGGTTTTCCGCTTGGGCAAGAAGCGCGTTCCACTGATTGACTTCGAAACTTTCGGAAAGTCCGAGGCCTTGTTTGCGAACGGTAAGATTGCGTATGTTCTTCGTATTTTCTACGAGCTGTTTGTAGGTTTTGACCGCTTGGGTTTTGATCGAGTAATCCCAGAAGTCGACGAGAGAATCCACGATTACGGAAGAAATTTGCTGAGATACTTGGTTCTTTGCGATCTCCGCTTGGGATTCTAAGATTTTTACTTCGTTTCTGCCTTTGTATCCGAATGCGTTTTTGAGCAAGTCCTGGCTGATCGTCGCTCTTACGAATCCCGTGTATAAAGGAGGAATTCCTAAAGCCGAGAAACCCGCAGGAGTGGTCGCCGCGTTTTCAAACGCGTTCGAGTCGAATCTTCTCGATCCGGCTTCTACCTTGAAATAGGTTCCGGTGGTTTGGAGGGTTTTTTCAATCCCGCCCTTGATCGTATCATCGGAGATCTTCGTTCCTGAGAGGAGGTTCGCTTGGTTAAAAGGAAGAATGTTCTGGCTCGCTCTTCCGTCCGCTACCAATCTCCAAGAATATTTGGAATCGTTTTTCAGAAAGTTCGTATCGGATTTCGCCAATTCGTAACGAAGATTCTGCAAGCTATAATTGCTTTCGAGCGCGCGCTTTACGGTTTCTTCCGTGGAAAGTCTGAGCGTCGTGTTCGTTGCGGTACCTTCCGCATACAACGAAGAAGAAAGGAGGACGAAAGTTCCCAAAAGAATTCGAGACCAATCTTGAATCTTTAAAATTCTCTGTTTCAAATTTAACCCTTTGTGTTCCACTCCGAACCTCCTTTCGTTCTGAACCCTTGTAAGATAGACCCTGGTTACCCCAGAGCCTTCTTCATTTTTTCTCCAACTTCCGCGATCGATTGGCAAACTTGAATGCCCGCTTCCTGCATCGCTTTCATTTTGGAGGTCGCCGTTCCTAAACCGCCGCTGATGATCGCACCTGCGTGTCCCATTCTTTTGCCGGGAGGCGCGGTTTGACCGGCGATAAAGCCGACTACCGGTTTTTTTACGTGATTTTTGATGTATTCCGCCGCTTCTTCTTCCGAAGTTCCGCCGATTTCACCGATCATCACGATTCCTTTTGTTTCAGGATCTTCGTTTAACAATTTGATCGCTTCGGTGTGGTTCATACCGGGAACGGGGTCTCCTCCGATTCCGATACAAGTGGATTGTCCCAGACCTTGTTTCGTGATCTGAGCCACCGATTCGTAAGTCAAGGTTCCGGAACGGGAAACGATTCCCACCGACCCTGGACTGTGGATAAAGCCCGGCATAATTCCGAGTTTTTGTTTCGCGCGGGGAGTGATCACTCCGGGGCAGTTCGGTCCTACCAGTCTTGTTTTAGAATTTCTTAATATGCTGTAAACTTTCAGCATATCGTGAGTCGGAATTCCTTCTGTGATGCAAATTACGAGAGGAAGTTCCGCGAGAATTCCTTCGATGATCGCGTCCGCCGCAAAAGCGGGGGGAACGAAAATTACGGCTGCGTTTACGCCTTCGTTTTTTACGGAATCGTGGATCGTGTTAAAAACGGGAACTTTATCTTCCCATTTGCTTCCGCCTTTTCCGGGAGTCACTCCGGCGACAACCTTTGTGCCGTAAGCGAGCATTTGTGTCGCGTGGAAAGAACCTTCCTTACCGGTGATCCCTTGCACTACGACTTTTGTGTTTTCGTCTACTAATACTGCCATGTATGTTCTCTCTTATTGAATGAGTTTGGCAATCGTGCTTGCCGCTTCGCGGAGATCGTCGACTCCGGTGATTTTCAGTCCGCTTTTGTTGAGGACTTCTCTTCCGAGTTCCGAGTTGGTTCCTTGGAGACGAACCACGAGAGGAACTTTCAAATCCACGGCTTTAGCCGCTTCGATGATTCCTTCCGCAACCATGTCGCAACGAACGATCCCGCCGAAGATGTTTACGAAGATTCCTTTTACGTTCGGATCACCGAGGATGATTTTGAATCCGTTGGTTACGGTGGTTTTACTTGCCCCGCCTCCTACGTCCAAAAAGTTCGCAGGTTCCGCGCCCGCGAGTTTCACGATGTCCATAGTCGCCATTGCGAGACCCGCTCCGTTGACCATACAACCGATGTTGCCGTCTAACTTGACGTAGTTGAGGTTGAATTCGGAAGCTTGAACTTCGAGAGGATCTTCTTCCGTAATGTCGCGAAACGCAGCATTATCAGGATGACGATAAAGAGCGTTTTCATCCAGGTCGATCTTGCAATCTCCCGCGATGATTTCATTCTGTTTCGTAAGAATGAGAGGATTGATTTCTAAAAGAGAAGCGTCTTCTTTGATATAAGCTTCGTAGATCGCAAAAAGAAGACTTTGAAACGACTTATGGGATTCGATCGGAAGTCCGAGTTCGAACGCAAGTTGTCTCGCTTGATTGAGTTGAAGTCCGATTCCCGGATCAACTGCGATTTTCAGGATTTTCTCAGGGTGTGTTTCCGCTACTTCTTCGATTTCCATCCCGCCTTCGGTGGAAGCCATGATGATGGTTTTGCGGATGGAACGATCGAGGAGGATACTTAGATAATATTCCTTTGCGATATCGATTCCCTGTTCCAGATACACTTTCAGGACTTTTTTTCCTTCGGGTCCGGTTTGGGGAGTGATGAGCTGCATTCCGAGAATTTTGTCGATTGCGGCAAGAGCGTCGTCTTTGGTTTTGGTCACCTTAACACCGCCGCCTTTTCCACGCCCGCCGGCGTGAATCTGCGCTTTTACAACTACTACGGAACCTTCGGTTGCGTATGTGACTTCGTCGTGGGCTTTGGATCCGTTTTCTTTATTATCGATTACGACTCCAAAAGGAACGTTGGCTTTGTGCCTTCTCAGGATTTCTTTTGCCTGATACTCGTGAATTTTCATGAATTAACCTTCATTGAACTTAGTTCAGTGCTTTTAGTAGGAGGTACAGTTTACTCAAAATTTATAATGTTTTCGGTAGGAACTTTGGTGTCAGTAAAAAATTCAAAGGATTGGCGAAGGGTTTCCGGGAAGTTTTGGGACCGAAGGATTCGCAAGGAATTGAGCGGCGGTTGGGATTCTGAGAGCGGAGAAGGGAGGATTGAGGTCGGGTTCACGGGTTACAGAAGATGGGTGTGAACGAGTTGGGTCTGGGCGGGACAGGGATGTTTCTACGACAGTCGTAGAAATTAGCAAGGAAGCTTGAGTTGTCTAACGGTCGGTCGATGTCTGGGAGTGGGCGTGTGCAGTTATGCGACAGTCGCCTTTTTTGGGGTGGTTGTTTCTGCGACAGTCAACTATGGAGGAAGAGCGACGATTCGGTTGTGGTTGTTTTAAAACCGTTCTAGAGTAGTGGGTTTTGGATCGAGAGATTTGCGGTGTAAGAATGAAAGGCCGGTGTTCCGTCCAAGGGTAGGGTCAATGAGCGGATTTGCCGGAACTCCCCTGAAGTTTTGTCGAGTCTTCGAGATTTCGAGGAATGATGGGCGACAGTCGTATATCGCGGATCTGAATCTATAATTTCGGAGGAGTTCCAACATTTAAGCATTGGAAAGAGAGATTGTGGGAACTCTTACAAACTCTTTAAAATTTCACGGATAATTTCGCCGGGGTCGGTTTCGGGAGAATTCTTCAGGACTTTATCGACTTCTTTGCTCGCGGACTTTTCTTCGAAACCGAGTTGAACCAAACCGAGAATCGCGATTTCCCTTTTTCTTGCAACGGCCGCTTCTTCCGGAGTTGGAGCGGAAGCGGACAGTGAAATCGAAAGTTCTTTCGTGGTTCCGGAAAGGAAGAGTTCTAACTTTTTTAAGTTTTGTTTTACCTCAAAGAAGATTTTCTCCGAAGTCTTGCCTTTCACTTTCGGAATTTTTTCAAGCTCTTTCGCTTCCCCGGACTGGGCGATCCGGTAGAGATCTTCCGCGGAGAAAAAGGAAAGAATTTTGAGCGCCGTTAATTCTCCGATTCCTTGTAGGCCTTTGATGACTTTAAAGAATTCTTTATCTTGTTCGTTCAAAAATCCGAAGAGTCTTTGTCCTCGTTCGCTCATCGCGTGAAAAATGTGGAGGCGAACGTCTTTTGAGGAAGGTAGGCTTTTGAGTTCGAGATAGGTTTTGAATGAGATCGTTACTTCGTATGTTACTCCGCCGGTTTCGATGTGTGCGAAGCCGACTTCTAATTTTTTGAGAATTCCATTTAAACCGGAGATCATCGTTCCATCCAAGGTTCAAAAGGCGAAGAGTAAAGTGAATTTTGTCGGAGTTCCGACGATCCTTCCTAAAACGTGCACGCCCCACCCAGATTGGGTGGAGGAGGAGAGGTGGCGGGGAAGAATCGGAAAATTTCCCTTAGCACAGAATCTTCTTTGCTTCAACGAAATTTTTATAACGATTCTTTGTCGGAACTCCCACAAAACTTCTCGATAAATCCTTTCCCATTATAGATCGATGATTTCTCCGATGGTCCAGACCTTGAGCGGAGGAGCGGTCCCGTTCTTTTCGGAATGTAGTTTTTTCAAAAAAAGCGGAGCTTCGGAGGGAAGATCATCCCCGAGCATAAAAGTTCCCCAGTGCATCGGTAGTAGAAGTGAAGAGCGTAGAATTCCGCTTACATCCAGTGCCTCTTTGGGGCCGATATGCGCCGGTTCCATAAACCATCTAGGTTTGAATGCTCCGATCGGTAAAATCGTTGCGGAAAATCCTTGTGGAAATTTCTTTCCTATTTCGGAGAAGTGATTCGAAAAGCCGGTATCGCCGCCGAAGTATATTCGAATATTCTCTAATTCGAATGCATAGCTTCCCCAGTGATACTGGTTCATATCCGTGAGGCCCATTCTGCTCCAATGTTTTGCGGGAAGAAAATGAATCTTCGTACCGGCGTATTCCGTCGTGTTCCACCATTCCTGAATGATCGAATTTTCGAAACCTTCGTCTTTTGCAAATTCACCCATCCCGGAAGGTAGATGAATAGTCGCTTCGGGAAATAATTTCTGGATTCGTTTAATGGAATCGATATCGAGATGATCTCTATGAGCGTGGCTGACTGCAACGATATCGATTCCCGGTAAATCCTCGGGTTGAATTGGAAGCGGGGTCAAACGCGTAAGAAAAGGGGGAATCCCGGTAAATATCGGATCGGTAAGAATGTGCATTCTCTTTCCATGAAAGTTTGCGGCGATCCAAACGGTCGCATGGCCGAGCCAAATGATTCTTACCTTTCCTTCGGGTGCGAGAAAATCTTCCTTCTTTCTCGGAATCACATCCGGAATTTTTTGGACGTTTCCGTCTACCGTTACCGGATCGACAGGGCCGAAAATTTTCCAACGGAGAACGGAGAAGAAGCTTTTGTTTAGTCTTTCATCTTCCTCTATATTATGATATTTTCCGTTTTGAAAGTGAGAAGAACGGACACGTTCCGGATCGATCGCAAAACAAGTTTGTAAAAGAAGGGCTACGCATACGAAGAACAAAAAAACGAATAAAAGCTTTTTCATAAGTTGTAACGAATCGTTCGATCCAGGGTTTTTTTCCAGGTTCCGCAATCCGCTTGCGTTCTGCGATTCTTCTTTTGAAAAAAACGGCGCCGGAGCAGAGATTTACGTAGGTCGCCTAAACATCCGCAAAGATTTGGTGCTTTTCGATTCGCCCTATTTAATATCTACGACGTTCGTATAAATGCAGTGTTGCGTAAGATCCGCATTCACGGAAATCTACGACATGCGCATAAAACCAAATGAACCGTTAGAATCAGCTCAATCCGAAAATATCTACGACGTTCGCATAAACGCAGTGTAGCGTAAGATCCGCATTCACGGAAATCTACGACATGCGCATAAAACCAAATGAACCGTTAGAATCAGCTCAATCCGAAAATATCTACGACGTTCGCATAAACGCAATAAACCGTCCAGACCCACCGAACCCAAAAATATCTACGACATTCGTGAATTTCTAATCCCGGATCGGAATCGGAAAAAATAAAACGTTGTATTCTACACATACGAACGCAGAAAATCGTTTTCATCCATTAGCCGGAAACGAGGTGAATTCCTTGGGACAATCGAAATCTGCGAACAAGACAAAGGGAACTCAAAAAGAATTATCCACGCCTGAACAAGAAGAGTTGATCCGAACGTTGAAGGATCGGTTTGAAAAAAACGGGAAACGTCATAGAGGAATACTCTGGGCGGATGTTCAGAAACGACTGGAAGCGAACTCCAAAAAACTCTGGTCGCTCCGGGAAATGGAACGAACCGGCGGTGAACCGGACGTCATCGATTTTGATAAAAAGACCGGCGAATATATCTTCTATGATTGTGCGGCGGAAAGTCCGAAGGGTCGCAGAAGCGTTTGTTACGATCGCGAGGCATTGAACTCCAGAAAAGAGTATAAACCCGCTGACAGCGCGATCGATATGGCATCCTCTATGGGCATTGAATTGTTAAACGAACAACAATATCGGGAGTTGCAAGCGCTGGGAGAATTCGATACGAAAACTTCCAGCTGGGTGCAGACTCCTCCTTCGATTCGAAAGCTGGGTGGCGCATTGTTTTGTGATCGGCGTTACGACACCGTATTTCTCTATCACAACGGAGCCGAATCGTATTATGCCGCCCGAGGTTTTCGCGGTTTGCTTCGTATTTAAGTTTGCGAGATGGATTTTACCTCCGATCTCTCCTTTAATTCCGCAAAACGGTGCGTACATTCCGACATCTTATGCCGGATCTATTTTTCTATTTCCTTAATCTTTTTCGATGATATGCTTTTATGATTTGAGAAGAATTTTTTCGATCTCGAAAAGGAGAAGCCAAGTGAAACTTATATCTCTTCTAAGGATCTTCCTCTTTGCTTTTGTTTTGGCGTTTTGGTCTTGTTCCAATTACGGTCTCGATCAAGACAAACAAAAGAAGGATGAAGACAAAAAGAAATGTCAAACGGCGGTGGCCGCATATTTATCGTGCACGTCTTCCAATCCCGCCCTGGGCGCATGTGATTCCCTGTATCTTGGGGTTCTCGGCGTTTGCGGAGGTGGTGGATATGGGGGCGGCGGTTCCGGCGGTGGAGGAGGGGGTTACTGAATTTTCCGTTCAGCACGTAAGAATATTATAAAATAAGAATTTAATTTCGGGTACGACTTATTTCGTGATCGAAACGATTTTTATCTTTCTGTTCGACATTTCAAGGCGACTCAGGCACAATTATGTTGCCTGAATCGTCTCGCTTCTAAATTCTTTGTTAGCTTGCGCAACAAGCAAAAGAAACAATCGATGTTCCTCTTTTAAAATCTCCGTTTGTGGATAGGTTGTCCCACAAGGGATCGGAAAGGCCGAGAAATTTGCGTGTCTAACTTCGGTTTCTATCTTTTGCAGCGTGCTAGTTCTTTAAGAGGTTACGGAGCGCATCGATTACGATTTGCACTTATCATCTCTTACGGAGACCCAGTCGTATCGAGGAGTCATTTTTCGATTCTTTCCGGGAACATTTCCATTGCAGAAAATCCCGAGCTTTTTCACAAAGGAAGAAACACATCGTGAAATCGTAAAATGTCTCATCCTCCTCGAAGAAATCTTCCCGAAAAAACGAATCGAACGATCGCCCTTTTGTTAAGCGCATTCTTTCTGACGTTGTATTTTTGGAATCCGATTTTCAATCGGATAGACGGCTCTTGGTTTTCTATTTCAAATCCGTCGGCGGCGACGCTTTCTTTTGCGGTCGAAACATACGAATCGATTTTTATCGCGACGATTCTCCTTCTTTTTTCCGCGATTTTTTCTTATACGCAGTGGGCGCTGATTCACGAATGTGTTCACGGGAATTTTTCGAACTCGCGGGATGAGAGTCATCTTGCAGGCAGAATTCTTTGCATTCTTTTCGGGACTCCCTATCAGGTCGTAAAAACCGCCCATCTCATGCATCATAAATTCAACCGCGCGGAAGGGGAACGAATCGAATATTTGGAAAACAACAAAACGCCGATTCGGATTCAGAAATTCTTATACTACGTTCGGCTGTGTTTAGGAACGTATTTTCTGGAGGCGGCGGGCGGGTTTCTTCTTTCTCTTCCCTTGTCTTGGAGCGTGCCGATTTCCGGAAAATATATTTCCAAATTTCCGGTTCATGCTGCGTTCTTCAAGCAGATCCAAAAACGGGAAATCGTGCGCGAACTTAGAATCGATTCGTTCTTGATTCTTCTTTTATACGGTAGCGCGTTTTATTTTGCGGGTCCGCAGATCGGATTTTTGATCGCGGTTTTTTTCCTTCGAGGTTTTATCGTTTCCTTTTTGGATCACTCGTATCACTACGGCAAGGAAATCGATAACGTATATTCTTCGTATAACCTTTCTCTTCCGAAATCGGTTTCGTTTCTTTTTCTCAACTTCAACTATCATAGGGTGCATCATCATTTTCCCGGTTGTCCTTGGAACAGGCTTCCGGTTCAATTCGCGAATTCGAATGATACGATGGATTCTCCCCTTTGGAAACAAGCTCTGCGTCAACTGCGAGGGCTTTTGATTCTTCCCGAAAAATCTCAAAACCTCTGACTCAATTTGATTGTCAAAAGGGGGTTTTTCTACATTCTGTCGCTTAATGTCCTATAATCATAAGAACGTCCTCGACACGGAACAATTCTCGAAAGCGGATCTTGATTTTCTCATCGGAAAAACGAGAGACATGGAACGATTGGTCGAACAGAACAAAGCGTTCGGAATCCTAACCGGAAAACTTTTGGCTTCGTTGTTCTTTGAAGCTTCGACAAGAACCAGACTTTCCTTTGAGGCGGCGATGGAACGTCTCGGAGGAAGAGTGATTTCCACCGTGGGCTTTCAGTTCTCCTCGATCTCGAAAGGGGAAACGTTGTATGACACCATGAAGATGATCGAAGCTTACGCGGACATCGCGGTGATCCGTCACCCGGTAGAAGGTTCTTCCCGAATCGCGGCGGGCGCGGTGAAGATTCCGGTCATCAACGCGGGAGACGGCGCGGGGCAACACCCGACGCAGGCCATTCTCGATCTTTATACAATCATCTCCGAAAAAGGAACGTTAGACGGTTTGACCGTCGCGTTTATCGGAGATCTGAAATACGGAAGAACGATTCATTCGCTTATCAATTTACTCAGACATTATAAGGTTCGCCTGTATCTGATTTCTCCTCCCGAACTCGCGTTACCCGATTCTTACAAAAAAGGTTTGGAAGGATATCCTCTGACTCTCGAAGAGACGACCGATATCAAAGCGGTTTGGGATTGCGACGTCGCTTACGTTACGAGAATTCAGGAAGAACGTTTTCCGGATCACAAAGAATACGAACGTCTCAAGGATCTTTTTAAGATCAACAAGGAGTTGATTCTCGCTTCGAAGAAGGAGACGACCATTCTTCATCCTCTTCCGAGAGTGAACGAACTTTCCACGGATGTCGACGATCTTCCGAACGCGGCGTATTTCAGACAGGCGAGATACGGAGTCGTGAGCAGGATGGCTCTTCTTTGTCTTTCCTTAGGTCAGGATTTCTAATCGTCTTTGGAACGGAAACTCTGGACATACGAAGAGGCTCGTAAAATTCTACCCGTAATCAGGGAGATTACGGAGGAATATTATTCTCACGTATCGGAACTGACGGTTCAACTTCGGGAGCAGATTCTTCCCGAAAACGAAATGGAAAAAAAAGAGGAAGACGTTCGGATTTCGATCTTCGAATGGTCTTCCAAAATTCAGGAATACGGAATCGAAGTCAAAGGACTTTGGCTCATCGATTTCGATAACGGACACGGATATTATTGCTGGCACCTCGGTGAAGAGGATCTTCTTTACGAACACGGTTATGAGGAAGGTTTTGCCGGAAGAAAACTAATCGATAAGGATATGGAAGATGGCGAACATCAATGAGAATTATTTAAAATTAAAAGCGGGATATTTATTTCCCGAAATTTCGAAACGAGTAAAGGCTTATTCCGAAAAAAATCCTTCCGCAAAAATCATCCGCTTGGGAATCGGAGACGTGACTCTTCCGATCGTTCCTTCGGTCGTAAACGCGATGGTCGAAGCTTCCAAAGAGATGGGTACGCAGGGAGGTTTTCACGGTTACGGACCGGAACAAGGATATTCATTTTTACTAAAGTCCATCGCCGATAACGACTACGCACCTCTCGGAATCAAAATCGACGAAAGCGAGATTTTCGTTTCGGACGGATCCAAATGCGACTGCGGAAACATTCAGGAAATTTTTTCCACCGATGCGAAGATTGCGGTAGCCGATCCCGTCTATCCGGTGTATGTCGATACGAACGTGATGGCGGGAAGAACGGGAGAGATCGGAGCCGACGGAAGATATTCCAATCTGATCTACATGCCCGCAACGAAAGAGAACGGGTTTCAACCGGAAATTCCGAAAGAAAAAGCGGACATCATTTATCTTTGTTATCCGAACAACCCGACCGGAACCGTGACTACCAAGGAAAGTTTAAAGGCTTGGGTGGAATACGCGAAGAAAAACAATTCCATCATTCTTTACGATTCCGCATACGAAGCGTTTATCAGCGAACCGGGCGTTCCTCGTTCGATCTACGAAGTGGAAGGAGCGAGAGAAGTCGCGATCGAATTCCGTTCTTTCTCAAAGACCGCTGGATTTACAGGATTGCGCTGCGCTTATATCGTGATCCCGAAAGAACTCAAAGGAAGAACCCGTTCCGGCGAAGAAGTCAGCATCAATTCTTTATGGAGCAGAAGACATACGACTAAGTTCAACGGAGTTTCGTATGTGACTCAGAAAGGCGCGGAGGCTTGTTATTCTCCGCAGGGCAAAAAAGAAATCCAAGGTTCTATCGCGTATTATATGTCGAACGCCGCAAAGATTCGCGAAGGTTTGAAAAAGGCCGGCTACGAAGTGTTCGGCGGAGTCAACGCGCCTTATATCTGGCTCAAGACATCGGATAAACTTTCATCTTGGGATTTCTTCGATCGACTTTTGGACAAAGCGCAGGTGGTGGGAACTCCCGGTTCCGGATTCGGTCCCGCGGGAGAAGGTTATTTCCGACTCAGCGCCTTCGGTAAAAAAGAGGACGTGGAAGAGGCGATCGCAAGGATCTCTTCGCTTTAACAAAATTGTTAAGAGACGACGCGGCCGATAGGACGCGTCGTTGGGCTTTTCCGCCGGCAAATCGAATCCGATTCTTTCGTTTGCAATCGGAATTCGGTATCGATACAATCGATCAGAAGCAGTCCCCCGGCCGAAGACAAACAACGATGTATTTCCGAAAATTCTTACCGCGCCATCCTCTTCTGCAATCGCTCGTAGAATCCTATCTCATTTTGGAAATGGAAGAGGGAAGGGAAAACCGAATTCTTCCGAATTCGTCGATCGTATTCTATTTTCGTTATAGAGGCCGGATCGAATCGGTTGATCCGAACGGAACAAAGCAGCTTCCCGCTTCGGGCATCACCGGTCTTTTTAACACGTCGCGTCTGATTTCTTATTCTCCAAAAACTTCCAATCTTCTCGTAACGTTTCGGGAAACCGGAGCCGCCGCGTTCTTTCGAGAATCACTCCACGAATTTTTTGCTAAGACCGTTTCGCTTAGGGACGTATTTTCCGAATCGAAAATCGAACGGATCGAGGAGGAACTTTCCGAGTCTTCCAGCGACGAAGAGCGCATTCAAAAAATAGAATGTTTTTTGCTTCGAGAATGGAAGAAATCCGAAGAGGACGCGCTCGTTCGGGATACGATCCGTAAGATTCGAAAATCCTCCGGCGAACTCAGGATAAAGGACTTGGTCGCCGGGCTTCCCGTTAGCGTGGATGTTTTTGAAAAAAGATTCCGCCGTATCGTGGGGACTTCTCCGAAACGATATTCGTCGATCGTTCGGATGCGACATCTGATCGATACGTATTCGCCTTCCATGAACTTTACGGATTTGGCATATTCTTCCGGTTATTTCGATCAGGCGCATTTTACGAAAGAATTCAAGGCGTTTACCGGACTGAAACCCAAGGAATTTTTCAAAAATTCCAAAGAATGGTAAAAGAATGATTTTTTACAATTTTTCAAAGTAGATGCGTGGTAATCTCTCCGTAAGAAAACGTTCTTGGAGACGAAGATGAACACCATATTGATCGATAAATTCACGATTCCCGAAACCGCACGAACCGAATTTTTAGAACGGCTGAAGATCAACCGTAATTTTATACGCGCATTGCCCGGGTTTATCAAGGATTCCTTATACGAAGCCTCGGATGAAAACGGAACATTCAACGTGGTAACCGTGGCCGTATGGGAGGATGAGGAAAAATTTCTGAACGCGAAAAAAGCCGTCGCTGCGGAATACGCCAAACAGGGATTCGATATAAGCTCTATGACGCGTCGTTTGGGGATGACGATGGAACGAGGCGTCTACAAAACCATGTCGGTTTAAAAAATCGAAGTAAAAAACGAGCGCGCGGTTTCAACCGTGCGCGTCTTCCGATTAAGGCGTGCAGTTTCCGTTGACTTCGAACGCTCCGATCGAATAACCGAAAGACCCGAGCGGAACGGGAAGCGGAGCCACGTTGTTCGTTCTCGTATTTCCGAGCAGGTCCGATTGATACAGTTGCAGCACAGGAGGTGCAAAACCGGGATCGACTCCTCCGTAAACGGAATTGCAGGGGGAAGAAGAGCTGAGTCTAAAAACCTGAGTCGCACTTGTGGGCGCATCGAAGTTCGGATTGTGCGAGAAGTTCAATTGCAGATTGTTTGTCAACGGAAAGGAGCAGGTGAAGAAATCGAGCAGAACGCTCGGTTCCGGCCCGCAGAGTCTATACGGCGCTCCATTCGAAGTGGCGAGGGTGTTGCATCCTATAAGATTGTTTCCCGAGATATTGGATGTTGCGCTTACGTTGTTGGTATCGTAGTTCAGGCAGACGCTGGTCGTTGCCCCCGGATTGGTGAGAACTTGATTGTTAATCACATTGATCCGTAAATTTCCGGGAGAAGACTGTTGATGGATTCCGTACGAACGTGTGGTTCCATTTCCCCCATACATCGTATTGTTGATAAAAACGAAGTTCGGAGAATTGATGGATAATGCCTGAACCGCCGCACTCGATCTAACCGAAACGGGAGTAGCGGAGGTAATATGATGAGAATTGAATATATTGTTCACGATCCGTAACGACTGCGTAGTATTGGTCGCTGTGTTGTTCACCATAATTCCTAGAGAAAAATCCAAACCGTCGTTGATGTTGACGTGCGAACCCCCGTTGATGTAGTTGTTGCTGATTACGCCTTGCGTTCCTTCCAGGATCCTCATGCCGACCGAAATCGAATTTCCGCTTCCCCCGAGAATGTAATTTCCGGCGACGACGAGATTCGGGCCGACGTTGTAAAGATACATCGCGGATTTCGTAATGAATAAACCGTATGCAGAAGTGACGTCCGTGGCGCCGAGGATCAAGTTTCCCGTGATGGTCAAGGAAAAGCCCGCGGTATTCAAATTGCTCAGCCAGATTCCGGTTCCCCACGCGTTGAACTGGTTGGTAATGATCGTAAAACCTTGGATCATCATATTGGAAGTCATCGTAAATGAACCTCCTGCGATCGGAGTACAGGTTCCGAAATCGGAAGCTCCGCAGCCTCCGGTTCCCACGTCGTCTCGAATGATCGTGGGATATGCGACCGAATCTCTCGCTTGAAAGTCGTTTCCGAAACCGCCTAAAAGCTGGAGTTTATCCTTCAGAATAATTCTTTGGCCCATGCCGAACATCGAATATGTTCCTTGCGAAACCATAACGAAACAAGGGGTCGCGGTATTACACTGAGTGATCGCATATTGAATTTCGTTGCAAGCGTTCGCGATCGTGTCGCATGTTCCCGCCGCTAAACCGCCGACCTTGACGTATTTGATCTGACTCGTAACTCCGTAACGAATCGGAGACGTTATCTGGAATGGACGATTGGTTCCGGCTTCGGTGCAACCGGAAAGCTGAATACATTGACCGAGTCCTCCCGGCCAACTTACGTTAGGCGTAATAGAAACGGTGTTCCCCGCATAACTTAGCGCAGTTATCGGATTGGCGAACGGCGCGAGATCGGAAGCGCAAGCGCCGGAAGAAGGCGTCGGTGTCGGCGCGGTAAAGCTGCAGCTCAAAGGAGTGACCGGTTTTGAAAACGTAAACTGGATCGTATCCCCAACGTTGATCGCGGTTTGATTTACGGGAGAAGCGTTCGTCAAACTCAGGCAATTCACGTTAAGCGTCACAGGCGCGTTGTTGATCGTTCCGGCCGAAGGAGGAAGCGCTTCGATTACGCAGTTGTGCTGGCTCGGACTGGAAAGAAGTACGACCGAATAATTTCCAGTATCGGGCACTTGCGCCGAAAAAGCATAATTCCCGTCCGATCCTATGCTGAGAGTATCCACGCTTCCGTTTCGAATCGAAAGACTTCCCGTAGCGCCCGAAGCGATCCCGAAAACGTTCACGTTTACGTTGAAAAAACTCGTTCCGCAATTGATCTCCACCAGATTTGTGTCGGGCGAAACGGACCCCGTCGGATTCGTGATAACGCAGGTTTGATTGGGAGAAGTGCTAGGCTGTCTTTCTATCGAAACTGTGAAATTGGAGAATCGCTGCAGTTTTTTTGTGAACTCGAATTCTCCGTTCGACGAAATCGTGAGAGTTTCCGAATTGTGATTTGAAATTTGAAAAGAAGCCCCGCTTGCGAGCCCTTGGACTTGAACTTTCAAAGGGAGAGAAGAGTTGGAAATAAAGTAATTCGAAAAGAGGGTCGCGTCAACGAAGGATAAACCGATCGGTTTGGGAACGCAGTTGGAAATCAAGAAAAGGCAGAAAAGAACTCGGAATCCTGTTTGTACGGATTTATAAAATTTATGCATCTTTTTATAAATATAATTATTTACAAATGCAACAAATTGACTGTGAGTTTTTACTCGCTTTTTTTCACTTTGCGTTTGAAAGTTATAAATGGAAATTCCTGATTTCTCGGGTGTTCGAAAAATCAGGAATGAAAGAAGGGGAGGTTGTTTGCCTTTGCTCTTCGAAAACGGTCTCCGAAGTAAGGAAACTTATTCTAAAAGCGCGGAGGTTGGAGTGTTAAACGATTTTTTGAAAGAGGGAATTTTCTCCGATTTTGAACGTGATAAAATGATTACCGTGAGTGGCAAAAAGATAACTTCCTACTTTCTGAGCGTATTTTAGGGAATCCATACAATAAGCGTTATCCAGTCTTGAGGGATCGAATTTTTCTTCCGAATCGGAAGTTGTCGCTTCTTGATTCGTCACGTTGTCTGCTAAACTGCTGCCATTCTCATTTTCATTGGAGTCCTCGAATTCTTCTGCATTCGAGTCGTCTAGATCCGCTTCGTAATCGTCTTCCTCTTCGTAGTTCTCAGGATCCCCATTGTCTTCTTGATCATAGTAATCCCGCTGAACGTCGTATTCCGGGTCGATCCGTTTCGGGTTGCTCGGAACTTCGATATATTCCTTTGAATTACCGTCCTCGAATTGTTGAAACAACGGTGTGATCGAATGTTTGGAACGATCAAAGAGCGCATACGCATAATCAAACCCGAATAACGCGTTTCCATCCGAAAGCGAAAGACAAACGTTCGGAGTTCGTTCGATACGGATCGGTTCGCCGATCGGTTGAAGATTTTCATCCAATATAAGAATAGAAGAATATTCTTTTTTTCCTTTTTTCACCTCTCCGAACAACGCCGCACCCGAAGAAATCTCAAACACCTCGGACGGATTGAAATTCGGAAATTCCCTCTGGGAAAGAATCTCAACGTTTCCGTTTTGGACGGAAATCTCATAAAGAAACCGATCATCGTGCAAACCGTTCGTCATTAAAAAATGATCGCGGAAGGGAACGAATTGTTTAGCGTATCCCTTTGCGATTTTTTGTTTTACGGTAGGTTGGATTTCGTCGGGTTTGCGTAAGTCTACAACTCCGATTCCGTCCCAGTTCATCGCAAGAATCGCCTTATCGTTTACGATCCGCACGTCGTAAAGATCATATCCGAGCAGAATGTATGAATCCAAACGTTTCGGATCGGAAACGTTTTCCAATGAGAATTTATGAACCGCTCTTCTGTCTTCCGTCGCATACAAGACATCGCCTTGAATAGCCAGGCTGCCGATCGCGCTTTCAAAAGTAAGGGATCGAACTAGATTCGGAGCCTCGGGATTTTCCAGATTGATGATATTGATTTCATGGACGCTTCCGTATAATTCGCATACGAACGCATGATTTTTATGAATTAAAAATCGGTTCGCGCAGGATAAGTTCAGTCGATTGGTTAACTTTAAATGATTCTTTTTCATGGATCGGTCTCAGTGGATGGAATTTAAGAATTCTTGATATACGGGATGATCTTTTACGGTTTCGAAATCCTTTTCCGCAAGAATCTTCGCCTTATTGTAGTTTTGCGGTCCGAGCCGGTTGGCCTCTTTGAGATGAAACACGCATTTTTCCGGATCTCCCAACCTGGAATACAAGCAGGCCGCGTTGAAATGAGCGAGAGAATAATACTGTTTGAAGACGGCGGAATATTGTTCGTTCAAATCACCTCCTAAAACCGTATCGGCGAACGTATCGGTTTCGTCTTTCTGATAATCGAAACGACTCCAATCCATCGAAAATAGATTTTCGGCCACTTCCTTAGCTTTTTCTAAGTTTCCGTTTTGAATATGAATCACGCTCAAGTTCGTCGCCGTAAGAACGTATTCCGGTTTTTTAGAATTCATTTTTTTTAATGTATCTTCCATCAACGTTCCAAGTTCGGAAAGTTTACCTTCCTTTTGGAATGCCCAGTGAACGGAAAGAAAAGAATTCAAGATCGTTTCGTGTTCCAGTTCGGCGACCGTTTGAACGATCACCGAAGAATTTTGAAGTTCCTTGAATTTGACAAACAGACTTTTACTGAGTTCGTTCACGGAGACATCGCGGTATTTTTTGATAAAGAAACCTAGGTTTTTTTGGAAGATCGGGTTTTCGAATAAACGTTCTTTGAGATACGGATTTTGATAGAATAATTTCAAAATCGGGAGGGAGCCTTCTTGTGTTTCTTCCCAATCCAAGATCTGAAGAAGTTCTTTGGTGAATTTTGCGGCTTGATCGATCAGTCTGAGTGCGATGGAAAGATTGAGCGAAGAATTTCCTGGTTTTAAAGATGCGACCAATTCTTCGATACTAAGAGAATCGGTTTTCGAAACGGCTTCGTATTCCTCGGTTTTGAATTTAAGCCAGGATCTATGCGAATCGATTACGATTTTGGAATATTCTTCCTTGAGCACTTTTGAAAACGGATCGTTTTCGAAAGAATCCAGTCTTCCTGAAAACTTTCCGTCCGTAAAAAAGTCCTTTTCGAAATTGCTTTTGATTTTTCCGTAGAATGCGTACAATTTACCGGCGGAAAGTATTTCCCATCTATGTTCGGAAGCAAGCAGGTATAAAAACAACGCTTTCGTAAATACGAAATCGTCCTTCCACAGAATCGGTAAAACGGATCTTAATTCTTCGATCGCTTTTGAAATTCCGCTTTTTCGTTCGATGTGGGACACTTTCAGAAAATATAATAAATGGTTTTTCGGAAACTCTTCGATCGTCTTTTGGATGTGTTCGAGCGCGTTCGGTTCGTCGTTCAGATAGGACTCGATCGCTTTTGCGGCGATTCCGCATCGCAGCGAAAATTGATGACTCGGTTCGAGCGGTTCGATCGCGTTCAATCTTTGCAGAAATTCCGTCATTTCCGAAACGATTTCGAAAAACCGTTCCTTGTTCTTTCCGGCCTTCTTTTTGGTTTGTTCGCAATAAAAGAATGCGAACCGTCGCAGGATCGGACCCGCGTCCTTTTGAAGAGCCGTTAAAAGGAAATCGAAGATTCGATTTCGATCGGATTCTTTTTCGATGTTTTCGTAATATAAGGAAAAGCCGGGTTCGCTGTCGTAAAGTAGATTCTCCCATACGGAAGCCTTTGTAAAAGAATCGATGTCGGTTCGAATCGTTTCGACAAATTGTTTCCAACGATTGGCCGGAGCTTGTTTGGACCATTTGTGATAAAAGTCCTCCAAATAGAATTTGTTTCTTTGGTGGAGTTGATGAATCAAGGGATGAATGTCTTCGCAACCGATTTTATACAAAACCGGAGCGATGTTTCGCGTAACGTCTTCATTGAAATGCTCTTGATTGTATCGTTCCAGAACTTCGATAACCGCGGGAGCGGAACGTTTTGCCTTTTGTCCGAGGGAAAGGAGGCGGTCTTCGAATACGAAATCCCAGGCTTCCCCGAACCAAGGGAATTTTTCGGGCAAACAGCGAACGAGTTCGGTCATTAAATCCAAATACTCTTCAGGCGGATTTTTTTCGATTGGATGCCGTTCAGAAGGCTCCCAGTCGTTTTCCTTCAGTCTGTATTCGATTTCGAAAGCTCGGATGCGAAATCCCGGATGAGGAGAATGTTTCATTCGGTCGATCGCTTCCTGCAAATATACTTCCGATTCTTTTTTGAAGTCTTCGGGAATCTCCGCATAAGAACTGGTGATGATATATGTAAAATCCTGAATATAGGGGAGGGCTTGTTTGTAGTCGTCTTCCAGAGGAGCCGGAGGATTGAGAAAAACCCGTTTTTGAAATCGTTTTGCGGATTCCTGGTGCGATTGCGGATCTTTTTGCGCGAGTTTCCAAAAGAAGGAAGAAAACTCGCTCGGTCCGAACTTCAGCGTTTTTTTCAAAACTGAAACGAACTCGCGATTCTTCGCATCCGCTTCCAGTGATTCGATTTCTTTTTTCTTTTCCTCATACGTAAGAAAGGAATTCTGGGAGGCTCGTTCCAAGAACTTTTTCCATTGAGGTACGCCGTGGGTCAAGCGGAGCAGAGTTTGGAATTCGTTGGAATCGGATTTGTTCAAAAAATCCAAGGAAAACAAAAATTCTTCCAAGGGCGAAGGAGGGGCTTTTGCCTCGGAGGATTTTTCATACAAGGATCGATGTGGATTGTTCGCCAGATCTTTCAGCTCGATCGGAGAACGCACCTCCAACAAAAAACGATCCTTTTTGTCGATGTTGTAACAATCGTCCGCATTGATGAGAACGTAGAACGGAAATGCCTTCGGAAATTTCGCGAAGCGTTCGTTTAACAACAGAGTTTCTACGATTTCACGAATCATTTTAGAAAATAATAATAGTTTAATGTGAACGTGAAGATTCTTTCCTTTGAGTTTTTCTCCCAGGTAGGAAACCTTGTATTTTCCCGATTGAAGATCATAGATGAAATCGTAGGATTCGGAGGATTCTTCCGGAGGATAGGAATCGGAGTCCCAGATCAGTTCGTGATTGAGTCCGAAGATAGACGAGATTTCATGGGTTTTTGCGTCGAAGTGAATCGAATCCGCGACGGCGTTGCAGAATTCGTAATCGCTCATCTTGAATAAGATTCCGTTGAACGGTTTGAATCGATGGGATTGAAGGGTTTCTTCCGTAACACTCTCTTCCAAGATCTCGAGAATCCGATCGACTCTGTGTTGCAAGGGTTCGTCGAAATGAAACTGTTCGACCATTTCCTTGAAATGTCCCGACAAGGTCCCTTTTTTTTCCTCGTTGTCATCGTGAAGAAAATCCGTCGGTTCTCCTTTTCTGCCTTGGTTCGCCTTATCTTGGAAGATCGTTTCGAGCAATTGCATCGCCCCGTCGAAATTGAAAGTATGAAGTCGTCCGTAGAATTCGGAGTCATATTTGCGGCTCGTTTCTTTTTGAAAGTCTTTCGGTTGGAAGATCATGAGTTACCGTGTCGGGAGAATATGTTGAATACAATAACGGTTATCATGCCTTCTTTCGCAGCACTTTTTGACTGCGTCGTGTACGAAATTAAAAATCGAGAAGAGCGATTTGATATTAAAATGCGGATTGATCTTTCAGTTTACAACTCGGCGTCTTTCGACGCCGAAACTGATCAAGGAATGATGACTTTTTTAAATAAGTAGCTATCTTTGAATCCGCCCGCGCCATCCAGAACCTGATACGAACTAATTCCGATACAAGCATTCTCATTATATGTATCCGAATTTACACTGTGAAGTTCGGTTGTATAGGTTCCAGGAGCGATCGAAACGGGCGGTTCGCCTGCGCTGAATAACTCGATATAAGAAAACGGAAACGGTCCTGTTCCTCCGGAAGGAGTGGAAGAGCTCAGGTCCATATACAGATATTCCTCCGCATTGACGGTAGTTACACTTCCTCGAAATTCGATTAGATTGCCGTTGGTTGTAACTTGAATACAATGTTCCGCACAATTTCCGATCGTAGTCGGTGCGGAGACCGCGTTGGCGCAAGGACCGGCCGGAGGAGTAGGCGCCGTGGAGAGAATCGACTTGGCCGATTTTCCGAACGAATTCGAAGCCAACACAAAGATCCGATACGGCTGTGTCGTTTCCGGAGATAAAAACGTAAATTCATTCGGGAACATCGGGTCGGGATTAAAGCGTTCTTGGATATAGTTTTGTACCGTAGTTCCGTCCGCACTGAGCGCGATAATGTTCGGTCTTCCTAAGTAGGCTTTCAGGGTCAAAGGTCCTGCTGGAACATTTTGAAACGAAAACGTAACGGTGACTCTTTGTCGATCGTCGCCGCCCGCTCCGGTAACGTACGCGGTTTGAACAGCTAAGTCGTTTAAGATCGGCCGAAACGGAGATTCGGGCTGACTTGGATTTCCAGCATCATTTCCACTTACTCCCGTTCCGATTTTGTTGGAACTACCACCGGCTAAGGAAATCAAAAGCGCGCTTAAGTCTTCCGATCCACCAGGCGGTTTACAGAAGGAAGCTGCTACTAGAAGAATCAAGGTTGCCACTTGTTTCATTTTAAAATTAGATTTTCTTTTTTTATAATGTAGTGGTGGACGGAACTCCGGCTCAAATTTCATAGATGCACCCATTCTATTTTTTTAATTTATGTTTTGATTGTATACTTTGTGCTTTGGGTGTGAGTTGGTTTGAATACTCTCACGCACGCGTTAGATCTTTTACGAACATAACAACGAGTTTCAAAGTATTTTTGTCAAATTTTATTTTAAAATAAAAGAATTCCTTTGTAAATCAGTGGCCTGCGTTTGGTGTTAGGTGATTTGAAAATTATAATATAGTAATCTTATTGTAAGTTAGTCTTCGTTTGGGCTTGCGTTTCTGATTTTTTCCGAACTCTCAGGGGAATGGGGCGGGTGATCTGCTCTGATTCTCCCGACACAGAGAATCCGTTGGGACGGACTCCTTCGAAAACGCCGCTGAAACGTCCGGATTTTGAGATCGAGCCCGTTGCGGTCGGATAACAAGTGTCGGATCTTCCCTTGTGGATCTTTTGGGAAACGGCCGGGAAGGCTCAAAAAAGAGAGGAATTTTCTGACCGACCGGAAAATAAGAGTATTCTGACGCCAAATCGGCACTTGGAAAAAGATCCGTTTTTCATGAAAATAGAAGCCTTATACAGATACTTTCTCATCACCCCGGCTACGCATCTTCCGGTCGTGGACGAATCGGGGGATCTCGTCGGGCTTTTATCGCGCAAATTGATTCAGATGGAAATGGCGGATCTCAGTTCTTCCGACCGAGAATATTCCCAACTTCCCGAATCTTTTTTAGAAACGGAAATCCCCGAGTCCTTCTTTCAATACTTCCAAAGACAAAACTCGATTCCGGTTCTTACGAAAGCCGGTGAAAAAAAGGAAGAATGGGATAAGGTCCAAGTCATGGCGGGTTTGGGAAAACTCGTTTCCGGAAATCGCCCCGGACCGGCTCCGATCACCGAAGAGAAAAAACAGGAACAAGAACAGAATTCCCGTTTTTGGTTTATGGAACTCATTCTGCAGAATTTTCCGGACGGACTTCTCGCGACGGATCTGGAAGGAAGTTCGATCTTTTACAATGAAACCTTTGAGCAGAACATTCTTCCGAAAAAATACTTCCGCGATTCGATCCTGCAAGCGGAACGAATTCTCAAGGAAATGAGCAAGAATTTATTGGCGGACTATTTGAAATCCAACGAACTCAGACTCGACGGAAATTCTCCCTTTTCTCTGCAAACCTACGTCACCGAACTCGAGTGCAACGTTCGCATCATCGTTCTCAAACAGAATTCTAAGATCGCGGGTTATCTGTATCATTTCGTTTCTCCGCGTTCGTCGGTCGGTCGTCAGGATGAAAGCGGTTTGGAATTCCCGTCCGTAAGCGATGCGTTCTTTCAAAAGCTTCCGCTCGAAACCATGCTGAAAGAAGTCGAAAGCTCGTTTATCTTTCATTCGTTAAAGCGAAATCAGGACAATATCTCTCATACCGCTTTGGAACTCGGCGTTCCTCGAACGACCCTTCAAAATAGAATCAAGTTTTTGGATCTGCAAAGCCGTTATTCGCTTTCCAGGGAGAATCCGATTCCTCGTAAAAAGGCGGGTATAACGTCCTCGCCATCCGAAGACAAAGGAACGCATCCGAAAACCGCAGAAGGAACAAACGTTTCCAAACAAGCTTCTTCTTTCAAAAAACAGGGGAAGAATGCCGTGAAAGCCGGTTCTTCTCCCAAAAAGAATTCTTCGAAATCGAACGCTTCTAAACCTTCCGCAAAAAAAAGAAAAGCCCGCTGAATAATTTCGTTGACAGCCTTCCATAAAGTCGGTTATTTCATGGTTAGAGCCGATCTAAACAGATCTCTTCTCCACCCTGTATTCTCAAAAATAAAATCTCAAAAAGGCGAATCCTTCCCTTTTTTAAAACTCAAGTAGCTCCTTAATATGGCAACAGCAAGACGAGACAATAAAAACAGACACCACCACCAGAATAATAACCACAACCAAAACGAGTCCGAAACGACCGATTCAATCGAAGAAGAAGGCGTCGGTCAAGAATCTCAAGATTTTGAATCTTCCGATAACGCGGATCAAAGATCCCGCAGCAAACGCAAACGGGGAGGATACGAAGGTCCGACTCCCGCTCCCATCGATCTCGTCGAACTTAAGAAAAAGGCAATCGCGGATTTAATCGAAGTCGCGAAAGGTCTCGGAGTTGAAAATACCGGCGGTCTTAAAAAACAAAATTTAATTTTCGCCATTCTTCAAGCACAGGCGGAAAGAGACGGTCAAGTTCACGCCGCAGGCGTTATGGAGAAGTTACCGGACGGTTACGGATTTTTAAGATCCCCCGATTATAACTACGTTCCGGGTCCGGACGATATTTATGTTTCTCCTTCTCAGATTAAACTTTTTGGTCTCCGAACGGGAGATACGGTGGAAGGGCAAATCCGTCCTCCGAAAGAATCCGAACGATTCTTTGCGATGCTTCGCGTCGAAACCGTAAACGGTTATACTCCCGATGTCGCAGGCAAACGCGCTCTTTTCGACAATTTAACTCCTCTTTATCCGAACGAAAGACTCAAGATGGAATACGATCCTTCCATGTTGGACACGAGAATTTTGGATCTCATGTGTCCGATCGGAAAAGGACAGAGAGCCTTGATCGTGGCTCCTCCGAGAACCGGTAAAACGATTCTCATGCAGAACATCGCGAACGCGATCACTTCCAATCACCCCGAATGCACTCTGATCGTTCTTTTGATCGACGAGCGTCCGGAAGAGGTGACCGATATGGCTCGTCACGTTCGTGGAGAAGTCGTTTCTTCCACGTTCGACGAACCTGCACAAAGGCACGTTCAAGTGGCGGAGATGGTCATCGAAAAAGCGAAACGTCTCGTGGAACACGGAAAGGACGTCGTCATTCTTCTGGATTCGATCACTCGTTTGGCGAGAGCCTACAACCAGGTCATTCCGACTTCCGGGAAAATTCTTTCCGGCGGGGTGGATTCCAACGCGCTTCATAAACCGAAACGTTTCTTCGGGGCCGCGAGAAATATCGAAGAAGGCGGTTCTTTGACCATCATCGCGACCGCTCTGATCGACACCGGTTCGAAAATGGACGAGGTCATCTTCGAGGAATTCAAGGGAACGGGTAACATGGAAATCCATCTCGATCGGAAACTTTCCGACAAACGGATTTTCCCCGCAATCGACATCAATAAGTCCGGAACTCGTAAGGAAGAACTTCTGATTACCAAGGACGTTCTGCAGAAAGTGTTTGTTCTCCGAAAAGTACTTTCTCCTATGAGCATCACGGAAAGCATGGAATTATTGCTGGAAAAAATGCGTCTTTCCAAGACAAACGACGCCTTTTTGGCCAGTATGAATACCCAATAAGCGCTTAAAAAGGGAATTTATGAAAACCGGAATTCATCCAAACTATAGAGCGGCGAAAATCAGCTGCGCATCCTGTGGAACCGTTTACGAAACGAGAACTTCCATCGGCGATATCAACGTGGAAATTTGTTCTGCTTGCCACCCCTTCTTTACCGGAAAATCCAAACTCGTGGATACGACCGGTCGGGTTGACAAGTTCAAGAAAAAATACAAGATGCAGTGAGAGTTTTCTCGCTCCCATCCTCCTTTATGCCGTCTAAAAACCGGGCAGGTGAACTTTCATGAGTGTAATGGACTTCGCACGGTACAAACAAATCAACGACGATCGCGTCAACTATCGTGAGATGGAAGATGCGACCGTAGTCTCCAACTACCGCAACGTCGGTTGCGGAGACGGTTACCGCATTTATCTTAAAATCGATTCTACCGATCACGTAACGGACGCGAGTTATACCACCACCGGTTGCGGTTTCGGAATTGTCGCTCTTGCGATGGCAACCGAGTTCGCCAAAGGCAAGTCCATTCAAGAACTGAAGGACGTAACTCCGTCCGATCTCGAAAAGATGTTCGAGTTTCCCGAACGAAGAAAAAATTATCCCGAGTCCGCGGTCGCCGCACTTTTACAAGCGGTGAAAGACTATGAAAGCGGAGAAGGGGTTCCCAAGGAAAAACGAATCACCGCCGGTAAGGCGCTCGAGATTCTGAAAGAAAAGGGTTCTCTCAAAGGCGAAGACCTTTCCAGCATCATATTAGAAAAACAGAATTTTGACGGAGTCGATTTCAGCGGGGCCAATCTCGGACACGCGTTCCTTCAGAATTCTTCCTTTGTGGGCGCGAACTTTTTTGCCGCGAAACTCAGAGGTTCCTTTTTAAACAACGCCGATCTCCGAAACGCGAATTTCCGGGGAGCCGATCTGCGTTGGGCGAAACTCGCGGGAGCGAACGTGGAAGGCGCCGATTTTACGGATGCGATCTACGATATCGGAACGCGTTTGGATCAAAAACAGATCCATCTCTTCAGCGTGATGAAAAAAGAAGGAAAAGACCTTTATCTTAACAAAGAGGCCGAATGAAACCGGGCGACAAACTGAAGATCACCAAACGTACGTTTCTTCACAACGGAATTTTCGTTCACACAAACACGATCGTTGAAGTGATTTCTTTTGAAAACGACAAACTCGTCGTTCTTTTTCACGATAAAGAAGGTTTTACCCACAATATCGAGTCTTTGACTCCGGCCGACGTAGTTCCGGCTTAAGCAAATTCGACAGCCAAGTTCGAAACGTAGAACGGTTTATTCTAATTTTAGAATATTTGAAGATTGGAATGTGCTTGCGGAGCTACAATGGGGCTTTGCACGAACTCAATGGAATGCTCTCTACGGATCGCTCGATAATGCTGTTCGTTGGCTAATTCGCTCTATAACACGCTCCATAGGAATGTGTTCTGCTGAGTTTTAGCGAATTACATCCTCAAGAATTCTCTTTGTTCCTTGTCTTCCCGTTCTCTTCTGCGTTTTTCTTTCTCTTGTTTAAGAAGTTCTTCGGGGGTCCACTCGCGGGCGGGCTTCGTCTTTTTCATTTCCTGCGAGGAAGTGGAACCGCCGCCCTTGTTGTCTTTTTGAGAGGATTCGGTATTCTTGAATTCTCCGCGGTTTTGATTCGGAGTGGAATCGGATTTTTCCTGAATCTTCGTCTGTTCGTATTTCTGTTTATTGATATAGTCGCCCGGATCATACGTCGAACCGGATTTGGAAGAGCCGGTTTCGTTTTGTTTCGAAGCGCTGTTTTTGTTCGCATCTCCGGGACGATCGAGTTTTAAGCCGGACTTGGTATGCGCTCCGGAGTTTCCGTTTCCACCGCCGGTCGTTCCGGAATTCGTATTGGAAGAATTCGTTCCGCTGCCGTTCGCATTGGAACCCGTGGTGGATCTGTAATTCGGATTTCCGTTGTCATAGGTTCCGTAATTGGAGTTAGACTCTGAATTTGCGGAATTGCCCGAACTTGTGGTAGATGATCCGCCGGTCGCAGAACCCGCGTTAGACGAAGAAGAGTTTGCCGAAGTAGACGAATTACCGGACGAAGAGGAAGTTGCGGAATTGTTTCCGTTTGCGGAAGAATTGGCGGCCGCAGTGATCGACGCCGCCGTTTGAATGCTATCGGGAACCGGAAATAATTTCTCAAATCCATCCAAAGACTTTTTCGGAATCATCGGATACGGATTGCTCGGATCCGCTTTGATCGATCCGGAAAGAATGGAGTATTCCAGCGAGTTTCGATCCTTCCGTTTTTCGACGTTGATGATCCCTTCGACGAGTTTGAGAACTCCGTCTCCGGAACGGATTCCGAGAGAAGATGGGTTTTCTTTGTTATCCGGTCTTCTCGTTACCTGAAGGCCGCCGGAAGAAATTTCCAAACTCGCACGGTTGTCCAGATAATCGATAAAGACCATGGAGTTTTCCGCGATCATGATTTCGCTTCCGTCCAAAAGGCGAACCTTGACTTGAGAACCTTCCGAAGTTAAGATCGTATCCCGGTTTTGAACCGAATTTCCGGTTTGGATCTCTCTCCAAACGACTTCGGAATCATATTTTCTCTGAATGGTATTGGACTTATAAAGAATGGTCCCGATGACTTTTTGAGAACCCTGATAGCCGTATCGCGTATAATCGTACAAAAATACGGCCGTAAACAGGACTATGTTGAAGATCAAAATCAACAACAACGGTCTGTCGCCTGAAAGAAAGCGATCTCTCATACCGTTATTTAGACCCGCCCGACTTGAACTCCAGTCCGATTTGTTTTCTGAGTTCTTTCAAATTCTTAGGACAATTCTTATCTTTGGAAGGCCCCAAAACCGCGTAGATTGTTTGCAGAGATTGTTTGCCCTTTACCTTGATCGGTTTGAGTTTTTCCACGTTATAGATGCCTTTCACCTTTTCGTAAGAATTTCCGGTGATCAGAATGTCCGCTCCGAATTCTTTCGTGAGGGATTCTACTCGGGAAGCGAGGTTGACCGTATCTCCGATGACCGTGTATTCCAAACGATCTTCGGAACCGATTTGACCGGCGATGACTTCTCCCGTATTGATTCCGATTCCGATCGAGATTCTCGGTTTTTTATCCGTGCCTCGTCCTTTATTGAACTGCAAAAGACTCTTACGCATATCGAGCGCCGCGTTGATCGCGTTTTCCGTATCGGAATCGGTATGTCCCAATTCTCCCCAAACCGCCATGATCGCGTCCCCGATGTATTTGTTGACGCTTCCGCCGTTTGCGTTGATGCACTTAACCATTGCCGTAAAGTATTGGTTTAAGAATTCGACGACGAGTTCCGGTTCGATTCTTTCGGAGATCGAAGTAAAACTTCGGATATCGGAGAAAAGAATCACGCATTCCCGTTTATCTCCTCCGAGTTTGACTTCTCCTTTGAGAACCATTTCAGCGATGTCCTTGTTGACGAACTTGCCGAACGCGTCCTTCATCTTATCCCGATCCGAAAGTCCCTTTCCCATCTCGACAAAGGAAGAAGTGAGTTTTCCGATTTCATCTCCGGATTCCGGTTCCAACGTAAGATGAAAATTTCCTTTTTCGATTTCTTTGGAAGCGTCCACGAGTTTGAGAATCGGACGCGTCAATCTTCTGGAATAAAAGAATACGAAGAGGATCGATACGTTCACCACGACGATCATCAGATAGATGTTTCGTTTTTGAATGTTATAAACTTCTTCAAAAGCTTTCTTTTCTGAAGTGCTGGAAATCACGCCTAATCCGGCGTAACCGATTCTTCGGAAAGAACCGAGATAGAACTGATTGTCCTTTCCTTTGTAACGGGTTTGTCCGTTACTCATCGTGCTGTCCAAAAGATTCTTCACGATCGGATCGTCCGAAAGATTGATCGGTTGTAGAATCAGTTTCGGATCGGAATGCGCGATCAACTTTCCGTCCTGACCCACGAGAAAGAATTGGGTGATTCCGGACGTTTTAAAAGAATCTAATATAGAATCCATCTTTACGAGGGAAATCACGATGGCGGTATTCACGCCGTCTCCGATGGTGATCATCAGATATAGGACCGGTTTTTGGAAATCGGGGGATACGTTCAACACTACGGGTTTTCCGGGTTGGGCTTTTCGTTGTCCGTTCAAATATTTGCGGACGATCTTATCCGATTCTTCCGGAGAAATCTTCAGTTCTTTGAGGGAGCTTTCGTTGACGATCCGTTTGACTCCGACGTAATCTCCGTTTTCCTTTCTGAAAATTTTCAGATAGAAGATGTCTTCGTCGTTCTGAAGAATATCGTTCGACCCTTCGGAATTTGCGACGGCCCTTGCAAGAAGAAGGGAACGTTTTGTCAACGATGCCATATCGGAACGAACCTTTTGACTGATCACGTCGGTCAGTTTCAGGTTGTTCTCCTTGATCCGAACCTCGTTGTCCGATTTGAAAAAATACGTCGCGAGAGCGATGATGACTCCCAAAGAAACCAGGATGATGAAGGAAATGATCACCATCAACTTTTGGCGGATATTCCAGTTGTATAAATTGAGAAATGAATTCATAACGTTTCCGTTCGCGTCTTGCTATCCGATAAAAGAGTCTATGTCACCCGGAACATTCTATAAAACAACACTATTTTGCGGGTTCTTATAAAATGATCGGATTTCGGTGATTCAGAATCGAGCAAATAAACGAAACTCGTTCGATTTCCATTCTATAAGATGCTGTCCCGAAACCGCGACAGGTTTTTGCGGCTTGATCTTTTTGGCAAAGCAAAGCGGGTTTTGAGGGACGCGCTGTAAATGGAAAATCAAAACGAATCTTGGAAAAAAATTAACTGATCGCCTGCTCTTGCCAAAGACCGTTGTCTTTGATCAGTTCTACGAGTTTTTCATCCGCAACTTCGCTTGGAACGTTCTTCATTACGATTTCCTTCCCTCTGTAGAGGTGTACTTTCCCGGGACCGGCGCCTACGTATCCGAAATCGGCATCCGCCATTTCTCCCGGACCGTTTACGATACAACCCATTATTGCGATTTTTACGCCTTTGAGATGTCCCGTTCTCGCCTTGATTCTCGCGGTGGTCTCTTGAAGGTCGAATAACGTTCTTCCGCAGGAGGGGCAGGAAATATATTCGGTTTTTGTCAGACGGAGTCTTGTGCCCTGCAAAAGATCATAAGAAAGTTGGAATGTTTCTTCGAGTTCCTCGAGTTTCGGCGTTTGAATCCGGATCATATCTCCGATTCCGTCGATGAGAAGTCCGCCGATTCCGATGGCGGAGCCGTATAACGCTTCTTCCGCGTTGCCGAACGATCCGTGCAGCAGGATCGGAAATTCGTGACGGCTCAGAATATTTCCGAGTTTGCGGTAATCGTAGAGGATTTCACCGGTTTCGAGGGAAAAAATCACGTTTTTGATTCCGATTTCGGATAACGTTTCGGGGAGTCCCTTGAGGGACTCGATTCTTTCTCCGCTCGTATGAATCTCCGTATACAATCCGGCGCTTTGTCTTTCCTGCAGAAAGGCCAGCATCTTTTCCCCGTCTTGAAACTGGAGAAACGGATCGAATACGATCTTGGGAAAGCGTTTGAGTTCCTTTTGGAGTTTTTCGTTCAGAGAAACGTTCTTTGCGAGAAGAATTCCCACCGGAATTTCCAAAGCCTTTGCGGACTCCGCGATTTCGCTTAATAGATCGGGAGAAGGGGAATCGACCAGGATGCTTTCCGGTTCGATCGAAAGAGGTTTTCCGTATTGATAGAGTTTGGCGACGTTCGCAAGAAAGGAATTGGAGTTCTCAAAAGGAAGGACCGATTCGACGCGCACCGGATGCGATTCGCCCGCTTCGAATTTTCCGATCCGGATTTCACTGCTGTAAAATCTTTCGTACGAAAACGGGTTTCGAAATTCGGAATATCCTTTCGAACGTTCCGGGCTCGCGCTTCTTGCGTTGAACTTGTCCGCGAGAAGTTTTGCGACGGGGACTTCGAGAACCGGATCTTCCGTAAGAGAAACGCGGATCGTATCTCCGAGTCCGTCTTCCAGCAAGGAGCCGATTCCGATTGCGGACTTGATTCTTCCGTCCTTTCCGTCTCCCGCTTCGGTCACGCCCAAGTGAAGAGGGTAGTCCATTCTAAGTTCGTCGAACCTAGAAGCGAGCATCCGATAGGCCTGAACCATCACCTGCGGGTTCGAAGCTTTCATGCTAACAATAATATCATAATAATTTAAACTTTCCGCGATGCGGATGAATTCGAGCGCTGACTCGACCATTCCCTGCGGAGTGTCGCCGTATCGGTTCATGATCCGATCCGAAAGGGAACCGTGATTCGTTCCGATTCTCATCGCGACTCCGAGTTCCTTGCATCTCAGAACAAGCGGAGAAAAGATTTCGCTGATTCTTCCCAGCTCGTCGTCGTATTCGCCATCCGTATAATCCCGAACCGCGAATTTTTTCTTATCCGCAAAGTTGCCCGGATTGATTCTTATTTTTTCAACGTATTCCACCGCCTTCATCGCGACGCTCGGAGTGAAGTGAATGTCCGCGACGAGAGGAACCTTGCTTCCCGCTTTTTTCAACTCTTGTCGAATGGCCGGTAGATTGTCCGCGTCCGCTTGAGAAGGAACGGTCAGTCGTACGATTTCGCAACCCGCTCGCTCCAACTCGAGAATTTGTTTTACCGAACCTTGCGTATCGGTCGTGTCGCTGTTGATCATCGACTGGATGACGATCGGATTTCCGCCCCCGACTTTCACGTCTCCTACTTTTACTTCTCTCGTTCTTCTTCTCTGATAGCCGAAAGGCGTGTGGTTGTATCTAAAATTCATTCCGTTCATAAGAATCCACGATCCACCGGGAATTCCCTCTTATCTTAAGACAATTTTGGACGGAATGGTCGCCCCGTCATTCTCCTTTTTTGCGGGATTCCCGCGTTGTTTTTCATCCCGGGGATTTGATTCCGGGGCGGCCGTCTCCGATAGTACATACACATCTCTGGAAATAAATTGATTATGGATTTTCCTTCTTTGAAACCCGCCGAAACGTATCGGATCCGTGTTACGGTCGCGATCTATCGGGGGAATATTCTGTCTTATAAGAACGACGTCATCATACCTTCGGAGTATTTCCGAAGAACCGAGGCGAGGGCGCACATTCAGAAAGAAGTTACGGAACGCCTTCTGCATTCGAATTTCTTCCGTTCTCCGAGACCGGATTACGATTTGGTCCGTTATACCGAAGAGGCGACCTGCAATACGTTCTTACGTTATCGAATTCTTTCCTTAAAATCGGGAGAGGGTTTGATTAAGGAAAGAATTCAGTAAGCCGATCGACGCGGACGTCTCAGCGCTCATTCCTTGAATTTCCGAAAACGGCACGAATACCGACCCTTCAAACCAGTGAGGCCGTTAAAACAAAGGGGCTGCAAAATGTCTGTTTGTTGTTTTTCAATGCGGGTTTTAATGAAAGCGCCTCTGCAATCCGCGATTCCTTGGAAAGCGACGCACGCGTTTTTTATCTTAAGAGCGCGGAGCCGGCGCGGGCAGTATGGACGCCAGCCCGTGATCGACGACGTTATTCGTTCTTCTCTATTGAAGGCTTCGGGTTTCTTATCTTGAAACGTTAGGCGAAATCAGATTGCTCCATTCGAATTTTTCCGCCATCAATGTTCCGTATTTTTTGTTTTGATGTCGAAACAAGAGTTCGGTAAATTTTTTAAAAACGTATACGCCGTTACTTGAAGCAACGCGAATCTCCGAAAGAAAAGAAGGGCCGAGCGAGATTGAAGATAGAGTTTCGGAGATAAATCCATTGTTAAGCGAAGTTCGGTTTTTCGGAGTAGGAATAATACGCTTTATCGTATCGATTGAGTAACGGATCGGGAATTCTTTTGCGAGCAAAAGATAAAGTAATCCGTTGTTGCAAAAACGCGGAGAATACAATGGCATCCTGTAGAACTTTAACAAACTCTTTCGAATTCGTATTTCTCTTTATTAAAAAAATCGGATTTCAAAATCCGAAAGCGGTTTCAAGAAGCGTTTTGATCCTTGTAGGTCTTTTATCGTATTCTACGGGACTCTGGTCGACGGAACTCAAATACGGAGAATTGTTGTTCAAGTGCAGAATGGAGAAGCCCCGTTGCTCCTCCCGCGTCGTTTGTGCGATCGAATTCTATGCGTATCCGAAGAAAGATTCGTATCTGAATCCATTCGTCACTTTGTATCAGGGCGAGGAGAAAAACATAAAAGATCCTGAATATACCTTCGATACGAAGATCGCGCTTCCCGCGACATACGAAAGAAAGGGAGAAAAACATCTGATCCGCGTCGAAACTTCCGAATTTCCTCTTCGTTTCGTTTTGGAAATACAAACCAATTCCAAAAAACCGGAACTCGCGTCGATAGGACTTCTTCGCGAAAATTCCGAAGACGACCCGATCCGTTATAATTGCCGTGCATTGAAGGCGGGATATGGATCATGATTTTCTCCGGGCCAAAGAGATTTTTTTTCGGCGATTCGAATCATGTCCGCGAGTACTTGAGATGAATCGAATCGAAGCGGTTTACAATCGTTCCTTGTATTCCGCGGAGGAACACCTCGACATTCGGATCGACGGAGAGATTCTGACTTCGTATGTAGATCGAAAATTTTCCGATCGAGATCTGGCGGGGTTGGTCCCGACTTTGCTGAATTGGCTTTCCGATGAAGAAGAAAGAAAAATCGTCTGGGAAAGAATTCTTCCTAACGTCGGAAAGTCCTCCGTTGCGCCCCTATTGATGTGCCCGGACGATTGCGATTTTTTTTGCACGTTGATCGTTGTGGAAATCGAAAGAACGCAGGAGTTTGTTCTTTGGAAACGATTCGGCCGGGACGACTCTGAGTTTACCGTTTCAAACCTTTCGAATATCGGAAGTAAGGTGCGTTGGTTCTCCGATCCGGAAGAATACCGGTTTCCGATCCGGGACTATGCCGAATTTTTGAATCGATTCAAACGAGAATTATAATCCGTAGACGCGGAACGAAAGAACGAATGCGTTTCTAAGAATACGAACGGGCTCAGCGGTTTCTTGGATCGAACGTGCGGATTCTTTCCTTTGGTTTCATCGCCTCGTTTCCGAATGAATTCGGTCGTCCCGATCTTTCGAAATGTCTTGAATTCCTGAAAACGGAGGGAAAACTGGCGAAGGTTTACCAAAGACCGACCTTTCAGACGGTTTGAAAATCGATCGGAAGTAGAAATGGGAAACGTCGAAGGTTACGGAAATTAAAATCGTATGTCCGGAAATGATAAAAAGATCATAGAGCAGAATTCTCACGGCGAATTTGAACTTACCGCCTACGGGGAATTTTTAAGTTATTTCCATACTCACATCCAGCTCTTCAACGGATTGATCTCCGGTAAAAAAATTTCCCCCACCGATCAGGAAGCGCTCAAACAAAAGATGCGTTCCTATATCGTAACCAATATTCAAAAAACGGAACAGTTCTTCGATCATCTTCCCAAGTTCGCCGAATATCTCGGAATGTCGCAGAACGATCTTTCCGCGTTCATGACCAAAAACTTCATGAACACGCACGCGGGGATCAAGAACAGGCTCATCGAGCAGGAAAAGTCCAACGCGGGGAAACCGAGAAAGAAAAAATACGCGCGCATCTCCGAAGAGATCGTGGAAACGTTCGGCACTCTGGTTCCTCCCGGAAAACGCTTTATCGGTATGGAAGGATACGTTGTGCTTCGAGACGACGCGACCGGCAAGGATTTGGAGCCTTCGATTTCTTCTTTCGGCGAGCCGCCGAAGCCGGGAGAAGAAGGAAGCAGCGCCGTTCGTAAACCCGCTCCTCCGCCTACGCCTTTGAAAAAACCTCCGGAGAAGCTGATTCTCACGGAACTCGTCGAACGGTTCGGCGCCGATTTTTCCGGCAACGCACTCGTGCTAAAACGCGAAGAATTGGAAGAAGACGACGTCCCAAGTCCCGTCTCGGTTAGCGGGAACGAAGATTTGTTAACCGAAGTCGAGGATCTTCAGTTCGGCGGATTCGACGAACCGTCGTTTGTCGAAGAGGAACCGATCGTTCCTGTAGAACCGCCCGTGATCATTCCATTTTCCAAATATATGGAAAGCGTAAACCGTGTGCGTCAGTTTCAAAAAGAAGGACAACCGGACGCTTACAAACGCTGGGTGATGACTCTTCCTCCGGAACTCGGCGCTCTCATCCAACTTCATTCTTTCGTGTTAAAGGAAATGAAAAACGAACCCGTGGATTGGAATTCCGTGATCGCACAGATTTCTTCCCGTATGGGATTGAAGGATACGAGGGTTCGAAAGATTCTCGACCTGACTCGAACGTTCGCGGACTTGCGCGCCGGATTGGAAAGAGCCTTTGTCGCTTCCAAAACCGCGGGACCGGGAATGGAAGAACTCGTGAAAAAAGCCTGGCCTCATATCCTGAAAATTTTCGAAGAATATCCGGACACGACTTCTCTGCGTCAAAAATTGGATCAGCTTTTTCTGAGAATCCCCGACGCGAATCAGAGAAAAAAACTCGGAGATCTTTTTCTTCCCGTCGCACAGAAACTCTAACCTCGTTTACGAACGTTTCTCTGCTTAAACTTCAAGCAAAAGGCGACCAAGATAAACGACTCACGTACCGTTGAAACAGTCTAACTCGAGGAGATCTATTTTTTTAGATGAGGATGTCGTTTTGCAAAGAACGCGTTCTTGAATCCGAATGGATCGAAGTTGGAAACTGTGTTATACTGAGGGAAAGAGAGGAAGGGAAGAGCGAGAATTTGATCAGTGAAATCTGCGTTTCTTATTTCAATCCTGCCTTTTAAAAGAATGTTTTCAATTTACGCAACTCTCAATTTACTGGCTGTAGCTGGGGAATTTTGCTGAAATTTCAGCCATAGGCGCGCCCGACGTCGTTGTTAACCAGGGAATTTGTATCATGAGGGATCTCGGCAAATGATGAATGATGTAAGAGAACAGTTGCAACTTCAAAAGTATCTTGAGGAGAACGGTCTGTATGAAAGATCGTTTGAACATGATAACTGCGGAGTGGGATTTGTTGCTTCCTTTCAGGGAGAAAACAGTCACAGAATCGTCTCTATGGGACTCAAGGCAGTCGCATGCCTGACGCATAGGGGAGCGGTCGACGCAGATATGGTTACCGGAGACGGAGCCGGTATCATGATTCAAATTCCTAAGAAGCTGTTCGCAACCTACATCGAAGACATGGGTCACCGCAGACCGGACGAAGATTCCATCGGTGTCGGTATGATCTTCCTTCCGAGAGAAGACATCGATAAACAGGACATGTGCCGCAGCCTCGTCGAGTCCGCGCTCATGGAATTCAACTTTAAACTTTATGCATGGAGATACGTTCCCGTAAATCCGGAAGTTCTCGGACCGAAGGCGAACCAATCCAGACCTCAGATCGAACAAGTTCTGATCGGCAAACCGGAAGGAATGTCGAACGACGACTTCGAAACGAAGTTATTCTTAATCCAGAAAAAACTGATGAGAGACGCGGATCGTCTTTCACTCGCGGGAGATCTTTACATCTGTTCCCTTTCCTCGGAAAGAATCGTGTTCAAAGGTCTCTTCAACGGAAACCAAGTGTCCCAGTTCTACGAAGACTTGAACTCGGAAGAGATGGTTTCTCCGTATTGTATCTTTCACCAAAGATATTCCACCAACACGTTCCCCTCTTGGGCGCTTGCTCAGCCGTTCCGGATTCTCGCGCACAACGGAGAGATCAATACGATCGCCGGAAACAGAATCTGGATGCTCGCGCGCGAGGAAGAACTCGAGTGCAAAAAATGGGGAGAATATCAAAAGGAAATCCATCCGATCATCCGTCCTCACATGAGCGACTCCGCGAGTTTGGACAACGCGATGGAAGCCATCGTTCGTTCCGGAAAGGACGTTCTTCAAGCGAAGGCGATGCTCGTTCCGAACGCGTGGTCCAAAAACCTCACGATGTCGGAAGAGTTGAAAAGCTTTTACGAATATAATAATACTTTAATAGAGCCTTGGGACGGTCCCGCCGCGCTCGCGTTTGCGGAAGGAGACTGGATCGGAGGCGCTCTTGATAGAAACGGTCTTCGTCCGGCGCGTTACGCGGTAACCGAGGACGGACTTTTGATCATGGGTTCCGAAGCGGGTCTCGTTCAAGTGGACGAAGAGATCGTAACCAAAAAAGGACGTCTCGGTCCGGGAGAGATGATCGGGATCAATCTCAAAGAGAAAAAGCTCTATTACAACGAGGACATCAATTCTCTCTTCGAGAAAAAATACGACTACAGAGAATGGTCCAAAGAGAACGTTTCGTATCTCAACCAGGATCTCGACGCGTCCATGCAGGAGACGATCACCTACAAAGGGGACGATCTGAGAAGAAGACAGGTTCTTTTCGCTTATTCTCCGTTTAAACAAAAGTCTGTGATCAAACCGCAGGCGCATCAGGGAAAAGAAGCGATCAGCTCCATGGGGGACGATACTCCTCTTTCGATCCTGATGCTTTCCCGCATCGGTCTTTACACCTATTTCCGTCAGAGATTCGCGCAGGTAACCAATCCTCCGATCGACTACATCCGTGAAAAAGGCGTGACCTCTCTGTACACTCGTCTTGTCAAAAAGATGAACCTGTTCGGAGACGACAAACCTCAGAACTGTCTGGTTCTTTCCCATCCGTATCTCACCAATCTGGATCTGAAACGGATTCGCGAGATGGACGGAAAACCGTATAAAATTCTCACATTAGACGCAACCTTCGAAGCTCATATCGAAGCGGAAGCGAACCCGAATCGGAACTATCTCGAAAAAGCTCTCGACGCTCTTCTGGAACAAGCGCTGCAGGCGGCTAAGTCCGGAACGAACATTCTCGTTCTTTCCGATAAAAAGCTTTCGAAAGAAAGAGCGCCGATCCCGATGGAACTTGCGGTCGCCGCGGTTCACAACCACTTGATCCGCAACAAAACGCGTTCGGCGGTTTCGATTCTCGTGGAAACCGGTTCCGCATTCGAAATTCATAATGTGGCCGTGCTACTCGGATACGGAGCTTCCGGCGTAAACAGTTACCTGATCTGGGACACGTTATTCGATCTTTGGGAAAAGGGAGAATTCGACGGAGAAGACGGAACTCGCCCGGCATTCCACACGATCTGCGGAAACTACCGCTACGGCGTGGACGACGGTCTTTTGAAGATCATGTCCAAAATGGGAATCTCGATTCTTTCCTCTTACGTGGGAGGTCAGGTGTTCGAAGCGATCGGTCTTTCCAGAACGCTCGTGTCCAAGTATTTCCCCGGAACGTATTCGCGTATTTCCGGAATCGGAATCGGCGGGATCGAACAAAACATTCTCCGAAATCACGAACAGGCATTCTACAAAGAACTCAATCCGGAAGACTTTATCTCCGAGAAGGACGATCAACCTCACCGTTGGTCTCCGAGAGTCGTTAAATTCTTAAGAAAGGCAGCGGTCGACAACGACTACGAAGCGTTTAAAGAAGCGACTAAGATTCTGAAAGAGAGCGATCCGATCAACATCCGCGACTTGTTCGACTTCGTCGCCAGAAAGCCGATCCCGATCGAGGAAGTGGAAACCGTTACGGAAATTCAAAAACGTTTCCTCACTCCGGGTATGTCTCACGGTGCGTTGTCCATCGAAGCGCATACAGATCTCGCGATCGCCATGAACCGGTTAGGCGCTAAGTCTTCCTCCGGAGAAGGCGGGGAGAATCCTTCCCGTTACGTGGTGAACGAAAAAGGGGATCTCGCGAATTCTTCCATCAAGCAGATCGCTTCCGGAAGATTCGGTGTGACCTCCGAGTATCTGAACTCCGCAACCGAAATCGAAATCAAAATCGCGCAAGGTGCGAAACCGGGAGAAGGCGGTCAGCTTCCCGGTAAAAAGAACAACGAGGAGATCGCGACCAACCGTCACACTCCGATGGGAATCGATTTGATTTCTCCTCCTCCTCACCACGATATTTATTCGATCGAGGATTTATCACAGCTCATCTACGACTTGAAGATGGCGAACCACAAGGCGCAGGTTTCCGTGAAGCTCGTGTCCGAAGCGGGCGTGGGAACGATCGCAGCCGGTGTCGCAAAAGCGAACGCCGATGTGATTTTGATTTCCGGTCACGTGGGTGGAACCGGTGCGGCTCCGATCACTTCGATCAAGTATGCTGGTTCTCCTTGGGAACTCGGACTTTCGGAAACACATCAAGTTTTAGTAATGAACGGACTCCGCGACCGAGTCGTGTTAAGAACGGACGGAGGGATCGTATCCGGAAGAGACGTGATCATCGCGGCTTGTTTGGGTGCGGAAGAATACGGAGTAGGAACCGCTTCCCTCGTTGCTTTAGGTTGTATCATGGCGAGAAAATGCCACTTGAACAATTGTCCGACCGGAATCGCGACGCAGGACATCAAGTTCCGCGCGAAATACAAAGGATCTCCGGATCAACTCGTGAACCTCTTCGCTTGTTTGGCGTTGGAAGTCAGAGAATATCTTGCGGAACTCGGATTCAGATCGATCGACGAAATCATCGGAAGAACCGATCTTCTCAAGCAGATCACGCGTTACGAAAGGGATCGTTTGGATTCACTCGATCTCAACCCGATCTTGGTGCGACTGCCTCTGTTCTACGATCCTACGAAGCAGAAAAAAGACAGATCGGTCCGCAAGGAACCGATCGGAGAAGTATTGGACGATCGTATCATCAAGGACGCGGAAAAAGCTCTCGAAGGAAAATCTTCCATGGCTCTTTCTTATCTTGTCCGCAACACGAATAGAACCGTGGGAGCGAAGATCTCCGGTCTTATCGCGAGAAAATACGGATCGAAAGGATTGCCGGGTAAACTCGAAATCATTCTGGAAGGAACCGCGGGACAATCTTTGGGAGCATGGCTTGTCAAAGGAGTTCAGGTCACCTTACACGGAGATGCGAACGACTACGTCGGAAAGGGACTTTGCGGCGGTGTGATCGTAATCAAAAAACACCGCAAGTCGAAACTCAAGGCGTATGAGAATACGATCATCGGCAACACTTGTCTTTACGGAGCGACCTCCGGAAAACTTTTCTGCTCCGGTAGAGCGGGAGAACGTTTCGGAGTTCGTAACTCGGGTGCGGAAGCGGTGGTCGGCGGAGCCGGAGATCACTTCCTCGAATACATGACCAGCGGAACCATCGTTTGTCTCGGAAGCGTAGGCAAGAACATGGGAGCCGGTATGACCGGAGGAACCGCGTATTTCTTCCAAAAGGGATGGGACATTCAACCTCTTCTCAATAAGGAATACGTAAAGACCGTGGATCTGGAAAACGGAGATTACGAGGTCATCAAGAACTTGATTTCCGAACACTCCAAGTTGACCGGTTCCGATCTCTCGGAAGGAATCTTAAAGGACTTTGAAGGAAACAAAAATTATTTCGTGAAGGTAGTTCCGAAATAATCCCTTCGAAAACGAAGAACGAAAACTTCCCTGAAAGGGTCCTAATTACCGTTAGGCGATTCAGGGAAGAATTTCGAATCGTTTCCCTTGGATTCAAAAGAAAGAATCTTCTCATTGAAGAATTTTCTAAGAAGCGCTCTCGAAAGAGGGCGGTTTTGATCTGGAAAGAATACAATGTTAAGAATACACATAGCCCTCGCGTTTTTCGCCACGATCCTTCTCTTTGCGGTCGCCAATAGGCAGCAAAAGAAAGAATCGGAGATCGATTTTAAATTTCCCGAAACCGAAGAAACCGTCATCCTAGATCCGGTATCAGGCATCAAAATCCCCGTAACCAGATTTTCTTTCGAGGATCTGAAAAAGAAAGCGAGAAGCATGGCGCACGGACGTTATGTGAAACCGCAATTCGTTTCCACGCAATTTTTAAAAGGACTGAGTTGGGATCAATACAAGAATATCCGCTTCCGGCCCGAATCCTCCCTTTGGAAAAAGGAAGGAAATCCGTTTCAGATTCAATTCTTTCATCCCGGACATTTATACAATACGAACGTGACTCTTCACGAAGTCCGTTCCGATTACGCGAGACAGATTCCGTACGACGACGCATATTTCGATCTTTCCAACTTGAAGGTGCAGGGAGAAATTCCGGAGAATCTTGGTTATTCCGGATTTAAGATTCATTATCCTTTGAACACACCCGAACATACGGACGAGTTCACCGTGTTTCAAGGCGCGAGTTATTACAGAATGGTTTCCAAAAAACAGGTCTACGGTTTGTCCGCGCGGGGAATCGCGATCAATACGGGAATGCCTTATCCGGAAGACTTCCCCGGATTCACGCATTTTTGGATCGTTCATCCCGACAAAACCGATTCCACGATTTTCGTTTATGCATTGTTAGACGGAAAGACCGCGACCGGTGCTTATGAATTTCAAATTTCTCCGGGAAAGGTTTCTTCCGTGCATGTGAACGCGGAGGTTACTCTTAGAACCAAAGTGGATCGATTCGGAATCGCGCCTTTAACGTCGATGTATTGGTATTCGGAAACCCGGGGGATTCCGGAAGGACAAGCCTATCCCGAGTCTCACGATTCGGACGGCTTGATGATCGAAAGCGGAAAAGGGGATTGGGTTTGGAGACCTCTTGATAATCCGAAACGAGTCACGATCAACGCGTTTCAGGACGAGAATCCGAGAGCCTTCGGTTTAATGCAGAGGGATCGAAACTTTGCGAGTTATCAAGACAATTCGATGAAGTATCATCTGCGGCCATCCGCTTGGGTGGAACCGGAAGGAAATTGGGGAAAGGGAAGCATACAACTTCTGCAGATCCCCACGGTAAAGGATTCGGACGATAACATCGGCGCCTTTTGGGTGCCGGCGAATTTCCCCGCGCCCTTGCAGCCTTACGAATTCAGTTACACCATACGCTGGTTAAACGAAGATCCTCTTCCGGAGGAACTTGCGAAAACCGTTTCCACAAGGATCGCTCCGGTCCCGGGAGAATCCGATATGCGCGTGTTTTATGTGGACTTTGCCGGCGAAAAGCTCAAAGCCTTGGATGCGTTCACGTATTTGCAGGCTTCCATCGATACGGGGGACAACGCGGAATTAACGGATTATAATATTCAAAAAATTGAAGAGACCGGCGTATGGAGACTCACCTTCCGCGTGGTCCAAAAGAACAGAAACAAACCGGCGGAACTGCGCGCCGTATTGAAAAAAAATCAGGAAGACCTGAGCGAGATCTGGACGTTCACTCTTGAATCCTCGATCTGATCACGACCGTCGTTCCGGAATCCGAAAGGAAGAACTGGCTCGGGTGTATTCCAAAGTAAAACTGTACTGTATCGCTTCCGGAATCACGGACCCGATCGAATTGCACGAAACTCTTACCCGATTTTTACGTTCGGTCGAAACGAAACCCCTTTCAAGTTCGGTAACGGCCGAGTCCGGTTGGGAGGAAGAAACCATGAAACTCTTTCTGAAATCCGGATCGATTCGTTCCGAAAAAAAGAACGAAGCCGGTTTACCCGCCATAGAACCTTCGAGCATGATTCCTAAGCCTGTCGACTTCGGTCCGTTAGGTGATTTGGCGGAGCCGAAAGAAAAATTGGAACCGGTCGCGGTGATTTTTTCCGTTCTCTTCTGGGGAGTCGTATACGCATCCTTACTCTACGGACTTTTGAGTTGAATTCCACCGAAAAAGAAAAACTGGGAACCCTCATCGATTCCAAAACGATGAGTTATCGCCGTTTGAGTTTCGGAGGACTGTTGTTCTTTTTCGTAATCATCGGAGTCTTTTTAGAGATTCAGTTCTTATCCTTTCAATCGATCAGTCCGTTCGAATGGGCGACGCTGATTCTTTTCTGCCTTTTGTTTCCCGTTATATCCTTCGGGGCGGCGACCGCGTTGATCGGTTTCGTGCAGAAAATCCGGGGAGGGGACCCGTTGCGGATCTCCCGAATATTAGAAAATTATACTATTTTAGAGGATGAGATTCCTCCCGTGGCAGTCGTAATGCCGATCCACTGCGAGGATGTTACGCGCATTTTCGCCGGAGTCGAGCTGATGATGGACGAGATCGCATCGAACGGACTCGCGCGGAAAACGGATTTTTTCATTCTTTCCGACACTTCCGATCCGAATCTTTGGGCGCTGGAAGAAAAGGCCTTTTATCACATAAGTCAAAAACCGGCCAACCAAGGGAGAATCTACTACCGAAAAAGAAGGGTCAACCTGAACAAGAAGTCGGGCAACATCGCCGATTTCTGCAGAAGATGGGGCAAACGATATAAATACATGATCATCCTGGACGCAGACAGTATCGTCACGGGAGAATGTATGAAAAATCTAATATACCTCATGGAAAAAATTCCGAACGCGGGAATCATACAAACCGTTCCCGAGGTGATAGGAGCCAAATCCATCTTTCAAAAGCTGTCCGCGTTTGCGGCTTGGGTAGGAAATCCGGTTTTCGGAGCGGGTTCTTTTTTCTGGCAGCTTCGTTCGGGGCCGTTTTGGGGACACAACGCGATCATTCGATTGCAGCCGTTTATGAAATACTGCGGGCTTCCCGGACTTCCCGGTGAAAGCGCGATCGGCGGAAAAATTTTGAGCCACGATACGATCGAAGCGGCCTTGTTTCGGAAAGCCGGTTACGGGGTTTGGTTCGCCTCCGATCTCAAAGGTTCGTATGAAGAAGCACCGCCTAACGTGCTGGAGGCGCTCAAACGGGACAATCGTTGGTGTCAGGGGAACCTGCAGCATTTTTGGTTTTTGTTCGGAGGTAAACTCCGCTTTTCCAGCCGACTGCAGATTTTACTCGGGATTTTTTCGTATTTCAGTTCTCCGTTGTGGGCCTTGATGTTGTTGTCTTCTTCTTTGACGACGATCGAGGACGTGGATTTTTTTAGACTCGCGTTGTTGCCCGAGGATTGGATCGCGTTTCGCGACGACCTTTATCTTCCGGTCGCCTATACGCTGCAAGGTTATACCTTGTTCGTCCTGTTTCTTCCGCGCATCGTTTCGTTTTTGGAAGTTTCTTTTTTTAGAAGAAAAGAATGGGGCGCCCCGTTCTTCTCTTGGACGTTCTCTTTTTTGACGGAGTTTCTCCATTCGGTTTTGATGGCGCCCGTTTATATGGTTCAGTATACGAGATTCATTCTTCTTACATTCTTAAATCGTAAAATAGAATGGGGACCGCAAAACAGGGACGCGGCGTCCGGACCCGATAACAGGGCCTTGGCATATACCGTTCTCCCCGCTTCGTTTTACGGATTGGGAATCGGAATCTGGATGTTTATGACGTATCCGATTTTGTTCTTTTGGTTTTTACCTTTGTTGCTCGGTTGGATCTTCGCGTATCCGTTGGCCCTCTTGACTTCCTCCACTCCGAAGAAAAAAAATCTGTCCTTCGGATTTTTGAACAACCCGCCGGAGCAAAGAGAGCATAAACTCCTCGAAACCCTGGAGCAAAACAGAAACGAGTACGGGAAGGTTGTGGGAGGCGGGGACGATAGGCGCGGGATTTTTCTTTCGATCGTAGATCCCCGACTGAACGGATTTCATCTTTCCCGATTACGCAAACGCGCAAAAGAAACGCCCGTCCGAAAAAATTATCTGCGCTCTCTTTGCGACAAACTGAAAACGGAAGGACCGGAAACGTTTAAGAATCAGGAACTGCAGAGAATTCTTTGGGACCACGATTCCGTGGCGGAACTCCACGCTTGGTTTTGGACCACGGATTTGAACCGCGTTTCTTCCTGGTGGAAGAAGTCCTTTTCGGAATATCAAAAAGAGATTTTGTTAAGCGAAGTCGCTTCTTAGATCAGTTTTAGAAAAACTGAAACGGCGTGTTTCACGTCCTCTCTTCCGTCCCGCGCAAACAAAGGAGAAGGGTTTCCGTTCCAGCGTTTCGCTTCCGCGATCGCTTTTTCAAACCGGAAGGAAAACAGATCCTCGTTTGAAAGAAAGGCCGACGGGATTTCCTCGCGAAGGGATCGATGCAGATACGGAACCTCCGGAAAATTTCCCCGATCCGTATAAAGAACGGGCGTGTTTGCATACACAGCTTCGCTTAAGATTCCATAACCCGGTTTCGTGATCACATAATCGCAGGCGGTCAAAAGATCCGGATAATGCAGATCCGAAAGTTTGAGGATTCCGTTTCTTTGTTTTTTGGGAATCTGCATTAAATCGAAATCGGTCGCACCCGAAATCACGATCTTATATTTTTCCGAGTCGAGTTTTTCCCAATCGAAATGGGTCGTTTCCACTCCGTATGCTCCGAAGGAAAACAAAAGGTAGGTGCGGTCTTCGGAAAGTTCGAAACGTTCTTTCGCGGCTTTTTTACTCAAATGCGGCCTGCGACCCACTAACCCGATCTGTTTTTGTTCCGCTAAGGATTCCGCGGGGCAGGCAAAGGGTAGAAGAAGTCCGAATGTCGCATAATAATATTCTTCGTAGAGAGTGCGTGCCGTCTGCTCGAAAACGACGGATTCTTTCGCGTAGCCTCCGTAGATAAAATCCCAAGTGAAGTTCCCCACGAATAGGGAAGGAACTTTGATCTTATCGGCGACGACGAACGGCAAGGAAGCCGAATCGGAAAGGATCAATTCGGTTTCGAAATCCAGACAGGATTCGATTTCAGAAATTTGAATATACGATTTTTTTGATTCGAATTCTTCGAGACTCGCCTCGGTTCCGCGTATGTCGATCGAAAGGGAATCCTTCTGCATCATTCCCACGTCGACCTGCTTTCTGCGGACGTGCAGACGCTCTACGTTTTTCGAATCTTCGCCGCTTAAGGAAAGGGTCGTTAAGAATTGTTCGCGGACCGTAACGAGATCGATTTCCAAATCCGAAAAACTGCGGAGCAGATACAAAATGATTTCCATGGATCGGCTGATATGACCGAATCCGTGTCCGCTGACGTAATAGGTGAGTTTCATTTCGCGCCGACCTGACGGATCACTTCGTACATTACGATTCCCGCGGACATGGCGAGATTGAGGGAATCCGCTTCTCCGAACATCGGAAGGGACAGGTATTCGTCGGAATTCCCTCTCGCATACGGAGAAAGTCCGTATTGTTCCGAACCGAATACGAGCGCGATTTTTCCTTTGAGGTTCGCGTCCGTGTAGAGTTTTTTCGCCTCCGGTGTTACGGCTAACGTTCTGTATTGATTCTTCTTTAGAATTTTATAAATCGCTTCTGTTTCACCCAGATATACGTCGAGGGTGAACAAGGCTCCGGTGGAAGCGCGGATCACGTTCGGATTGAACAAGTCAAGCCGAGGATCGGCTACCAGTACGGTGTGAAACCCCGCTCCTTCCGCGGTTCTAAGAATCGTTCCGAGATTTCCCGGTTTTTCCACTCCTTCGATCACCAGAATCGGTTTCGAATTTTTGAATGCGTTCGTTTCGTTTTGAAACGCGTCGAGTCCGGTGTCGAAAAATTGAGCCGTCGCAACGAGTCCGTCCGGCCGGTCCCGATACGAAATCTTTTCGAAAACCTTTTTAGGGACGCGTATGTTTTTGGCTCCGATCGAACGGATAAGAGAATATTCGTTTTCTCCTAAAAAACATTCGGGAGAATAAAGTACGTTTTGGAATTTCAACTTACCGGATTTGGAGGCGCGGAGAATTTCGCGATATCCTTCGATAAAAAAAAGACCGGAAGATTCCCGATGTTTTTTTTCCTTCAGGTTGGAAATATTTTTCAGCTTCTCGTTCGAAAAGCTTGTGATTTCCAAAAACGAAATGTCCTTTTCTTCGTTCAAAGCGAAAGTCTCTCCGATACATAGATACAATTCGATCCTGCGGGGTAAAGTCTTCCGCTTTCTTCCGGAATGGAAAGTTCTCCGAGATGGAACTTGCCCCGGTTGCGGATTCTTCCCTCCAAAATCCTTTGTAAGGCGAGAGGGCTGAATCCGGTGGAATGACAGGTGAGAACGATGAAGTCCGGTTTGCCTCCGCAAAGCTGCATCAAAAGATCCATCAACTCGGGAAGATCCTTTTCGATCTTGAAAACTTCTCCGCTCGCTCCCCTTCCGAAGGTGGGCGGGTCGAGGATGAAACCGCGGTAATCCTTTCCGCGTTTGATTTCGCGCTTCAAGAATTTCAATACGTCCTCGACCATCCAACGCACCTTTTTGTCCGCGAGACCGGATGCGTTCGCGTTGTCGCGGGCCCAATCCACCATTCCTTTGGAGGAATCGAGGTGACACGCGGACGCTCCTCCGTCTAACACGGCCAAGGTGGAAATTCCCGAATAGGCGAAAAGATTCAGGACTTCCTCCTCTTTTTTGAGTTGGGAACATAGTTTCTGGATTTTTTTCCAGTTTTCGAGCTGTTCCGCGAAGATTCCGAGATGCCCGAACGGAGTGAATTTTATCTTAATGGAATATTCTAATATTTGCACATAGAATTCTTCTTCCACCTTTTTGTTCCAGGTCCAGGCGCCTCCGCCTTTGTCGGAACGGACGTATTCTCCGTGTACGTTTTTCCAGAGCTGCGGTTTAGTCGCGGGCCAGGCGGAAACGGGAGAAGGGCGTATGATCGTATAAGGTCCGATTTGTTCGAGTTTTCGAAAGTCTCCGGAATCGATCAGAGCGTATGTTCCTTCGAGGCTTTCAGTTTTTTTTGCAGTTTTCATAGATATGTACCTTAAAATAATTTCCTTCCGGAAAGTTCTTTCGCACCGGATGATCCTCTTCCGGTCGTAAGCTGGTGAACGTTTCAAAACTCCAGCCTTTCGTTTTGAGAATGTTCTTAGCGAGCGATTCCAGTTCCTTCGATTGAATTCTTCCCGAACAGGAACAAAGAATGATCGTTCCCGATTCTTCCAAGGACGCAAGACAGTTTGCGAAAAGATACGAGTAGGATTTCAGCGCGTTCGGTTTCGACTTTGCGTCCGGCGTCAGATTCGGCGGATCGATCACGATCAATCCGAAGGTTTGGCCGCGGAGAATTTCTTCCAGTTCCTGAAAGATATTTTTTTGAGCGAACCTGTGTCTGCACGAAGTTTCGTTTCGGCGTTTGCTCAACACTCTTTGAAACGAGTCCAAGGCTTCCTTCGATCCGTCCACGGATAAAACCGAAGCGGCTCCCGCAACGTCCATGCAGATCGACGTTAAACCCGTGTGTGAAAAAAGATGAAGACAATTTTGATCGCGGCTCAATTCCTTTTTTTCGAGCAGATAGCGCCGCAGATTTCTGAGATCTAAAAAGATTCCTCCTTTTTGTCCGGGAAGTTCAACCGGAAAAGAAACGTCCCTCAATCGGATCGTTTCGCGGATACGGAGTTGCGCGTTTCGTTTTGAATCGACGGGTTCGAGACTTGTTTTCTGAATTTCGTTTTTGTCGTCGGCAGGTCGGGCGTCCGCTTTCCCCTTTTCGGCTTCCGCGTTCCCCCGCCAAATCCGAGCCTCGCGGCGTTTTATAACATTTGGCGGATTTTCGAATGCGACATCGGATTGGGAAGAGCCGATCTTATCTTCTCCCGTTTTTTCGGGCGGATCGAACACGATCCGTTTCGGTTGCGGTTCTTCTAATTTAGAATTTTTGCATAGATCATACAGATTCCAGACGAGCCAACGGCCATAACCCATCAGAGAGGAAGAATAAATTCTTACCACCCAGGTTTGAGCCAAACGATCCACGGTTACTCCCGGAAAAAAATCGTTCTCTCCGTGCAGGATGCGATACGCGTTCGTTTCTTTACGAACGGATGCGCGGCGTCGAATCGCGGAAACCAGATTCTCCCGTATTTTTTCTTTGGAAAACTCGGGTAAAAATTGAAGGATGCGAATCCGTACGAGTCCCGTCGCGGAATAGATTCCAGTCGCAACGGGTTCGTTGTTTGTGGAGACGAGATTCAGCCATTGTCCGTTTTTAAACGGAGAAGCCGCTGTGGAAAGATTTCCGCTGAAGATCCAGGGATGTTTTCGTTGGAGGGAGAGTTCACTCTTCCGGTTCAGCTGATATCTGCGGAACCGGAAGTTTGTCTTGTGTGCGTTCAGGCTTTTTTCTTGGCGTCTTTGTAAGAAGTTTCGGTCGCTCCGACGTAGATCTGTCTTGGACGGCCGATTTTCATATCGGTCGATTCGATCATTTCTTTCCACTGAGCGATCCAGCCGGGAAGACGTCCCATCGCAAACATCACGGTGAACATGTTCACAGGAATTCCGAGGGCGCGGTAGATGATTCCGGAGTAGAAGTCCACGTTCGGATACAACTTTCTTTCCACGAAGTAAGGATCGTGAAGAGCCGCTTCCTCGAGTTCTTTAGCGATATCTAATAAAGGATCTTGAACCCCGAGCCGTTTTAACACGGAGTCGCAGGCCTTTTTGATGATCTTCGCGCGAGGATCGAAATTTTTATAAACCCTGTGACCGAATCCGGAAAGACGGAAGGAATCGTTTTTGTCCTTCGCTTTTTCCACGATCTTTTTCACGGGCAGTCCGCTCGCTTGAATCTCCTGCAGCATCTCGAGAACTTCTTGGTTGGCACCGCCGTGTCTCGGTCCCCAGAGGGCGCAGATTCCCGCGGAGATCGCTCCGTAGAGGTTTGCAAGAGAGGAACCCACCAAACGCACCGTAGACGTCGAACAGTTTTGTTCGTGGTCCGCGTGCAGGATCAAAAGAAGGTTCAAGGCTTTTACGATTTCAGGATCGACTTTGTATTCTTCGCTCGGAACGGAGAACATCATGTTCATGAAGTTCGCGCAGTAGTCGAGGCTGTTCAAAGGATGAATCGTAGGTTGTCCGATGGATTTTTTATATGCGAACGCCGCGATCGTAGGGAACTTCGCGAGAAGACGGATCATGGAGATATGTCTGTGTTCCGCGTTTTCCGGATCGTACGAATCCTGATAGTATGTGGAAAGGGAACCGATCATCGAAGACATGATCGCCATCGGGTGACCGTCTTTCGGAAATCCGTTGTAAAGACGTTTGAGATCCTCGTGGATCAAGGTGTGCATCGTGAGTTCTTCGTTCCAGCGTTTGAGTTCCGCGTCGGAAGGAAGTTTTCCGTAGATCAAAAGATAAGCGACTTCGGTGAATGTGGAATTTTCCGCGAGTTGTTCGATCGGAATTCCTCTGTAACGTAAGATTCCGAGTTCTCCGTCGAGAAAGGTCACCGCGCTCGTGCAGGCTCCGGTGTTTAAATATCCGTTGTCCAGTGTTACGTATCCCGTCTGCTGACGGAGTTTTGAAATGTCTACTGCCTTCTCGTTTTCGGTGCCTACGATGATCGGGAGTTCGTATTCTTTCCCGTCGATCTTCAGAATTGCTACCTCGGCCATGTTCCTCTCCTAGAGTAGTTGTTCGTTGTTTTCGCCGAATTTAAGATCCAATCGGCGGCTTGAAAAATTGCGCTTAAAATCGTTTCAGATTCCTATCCTATTCTTTCCGTCAGATAGACAATCTAAAAAATCCGAAAGAATAGGAAGTTGTTTGTCGGAATCGATTTATATCTTAGAAATCTTGAACACTAAACATACGTTATGTTTTTTGCTTGTTTGAAATTTGATATAGTGAAGAATGAGTTTGTGCCGAAAGTGTTCGAGAGCAATGGATACAAATTTTTCTTTTTCTCTAACGAAGGAAATCCGAGAGAACCTTTACATATCCACGTTCGCAAAGGGGAAAGAGTTGCAAAATTTTGGATCGAGCCTGAAATATTGTTGGATGAAAATTACGGATTTCGTTCTCAAGAGCTGACCTGGATTCAAGAAGAGATCGAAAAGAATCGGCGACTGATACAAGGAAAATGGAATGATTTCTTCAACGCATGAAGCACGCGCACAGAAGGTCTGGTTCGACGCAGATAGTCTTTGGGTCGCTCTTTACGACGGCAGAAAACTTTCAGTACCTCTAACATACTTTCCTCGTCTTCTGCGTGCGACTTCGAAACAAAGAGCGGAAGTCGTTATCAGCGGAGGCGGAATCGGATTGCACTGGGAGGAAATCGACGAAGACATCAGCGTCGCCGGTCTGTTGTTGGGAACCGGCGATCAAACGAAACGGTTTTCCCGTTAGAGGTTCTTATACTTCCTCAAATTCTGATAGTTGTAATAGTTCGAACTTACGATCCTGCAGTAGTCTCGGGGTTCCTTGACGGGAAGTTCTTCCAAGAAATGATTGAAGTCCCCGTGGTAATGATTCCGTTTCCATTTGCGGAGATTTCCCGGCCCGCCGTTGTAGGCGATCGAAGCCCACTGAAGATTTCCGTTCGACGCGACGAGATAACGCAAAAACCGCGCGCCCATCTCGATCGAAACCTCCGGATCGAACAAAGAGTAAGAATCCAGATTCATCCTCTTGGCGAGTTCCCTTCCGGTGGGTCCCATGATCTGCATCAGACCTCTCGCGTTGGAAACCGAAACCGCGTTCTCTTTAAAAAAAGATTCCTGACGCATGATCGCGTAGACGATGTCCTCGTCGATTCCGACGTTCCCGGAAATCGAAGAGACCAAACCGCGATGCGGTCTCGGATAAATTCTCGCCGCGAGTTTGGAAGGAAGAAGAATCACGTCGTCGCTGAGTTTTTCTTTCTTCATGAGCGATCTTGTGTGAAAGACGGTGAGATATGGAGTTGCGGTTTGTTCGCCTAACGCCGCGAGGATTTCCTCTTTTTCGTTTTCCCCGATTCCCTGTTGGACTTTATATCTTTGCACCAAGGAGAGGGCGTAGGCCATCTCTCCGACTTCGAGATATTCCTTTGCGGTTTGAAGATAACGGTTTCCTCGAATCTTGGAATGTGCGTTGTCGATGCGCACGTTCAATTGAAACGCGGCTGCCTGCGTCGCGAATTCCAAATCCTTTCCTAAGATCTTTCCTGAAAGTTCGGGAATCCCCGCGGTCAAAGAAAGATATTCGAAAAGGTTGTCGCGGTTCCAGGTCGGATTGGAAGGAAGAGGGAAGGCCGAGATCTCTTCCTGGAATTCCTCCCGGATCACGCGCGTATAATACGAACCCGGAATGTGTTTGTAATACGACTTGAGCCAGGAATTCAGTTCCTCGGTCCGACCGTTCTTTTTCAAAAAACGAAGATACCAATAGACGAGTCTTCCTTTGACGGGAAGATCGGGAATTTTTCGAAGCGCGTCCTTCCAATACGCGTCTCCCAAAAAGTTTTCGTGATTTCCCGTGAGAAGTTCGATGAGTTCGTCTTGTCGGATTAAATTGGTGGGATTTTTTTCGAGGGAGTCTATTAGATTTCTGAAATATAGATCCTTGTTCCCCTGTTTTTTATACGCTCTCGCGTAGCTGTATAAAACCTCGTCGTTCTTTTCGGCTCCAGAGTCGTTCAACAAATCCAAGGCCTTGCCGGAAAAACTTTGGTTGGTCAGTTCTCTCGACATCGCGGCGGTAAAGTCCGGATTGGATCTCGCGAGTCCCGAGTTGCGACGAAAGAAGTTCGGAAGCGATTCCGGTTCGTAAGCGGCGAGAACGCGGGCGGTATTGCGGAAGGCTTCTCCCTTGGAAAAGGAAACCTTTTCCAAATCCTTTGCGGAGAGAAGGTGTTTTTTTTCGGACGCGTCCAGATGGGGAAGAAATAAGGCCGCTCGTTCGGGAGTGAGGGAATGATAAAAGGAATTTCCTTTCCAGACTTGCAGATCTTCTAAGATGAATTTTTTCACCGAAGATAAAACCGCGGGATCTTCCAAGATCGAATAGAAGATCGATTCCGCTTTTTCGGTGTTCCCCGATTTGTAGAGCGATTTCGCATAACGGTATTGGATCATCGGAGAAAAAATTTCGGCCTGTTCGCGGTCGCTGAATCCTTTCGCGAAATCCAGACATTCCTGGATCATTCCGGCTTCGTAATAAATCTTAAAAATTTCGGAGATCGCGTTCTGCGAGAGGGGATCGTTTTCTCTCGGAAACTTCTTTAAAAGTCCGATCAGTTCTTCCTTTCCGAGAATCTTTCGATGCGCTGCTTCTTCATAGAGTTTCCAAAGCGAAAGACGCGTGATGATCGAAATCGACGGAAGCGGAGAATTCAGGATTTCCAAAAGATCCTGTCTTCCCGGAGAGGACACCATTCTCCCTTTGAGAAGGGAAACGAGATAAGAAAACTTTTTGTCCCGGCTTCCATCCGGATGTTCCTCGTGATAGCGGACCAAGGCGTAGACCTCGGACTCGGTTCCCGGATGACGCTCCCGAAAAATGCGGTGTATTTTTTGAAGGCTGTAGGATTTGATCAGATATTTGAGATCATCGTTTGCGTAAAGGTTGCCGAAAATGAAGAGGAGTAGGCTGGTCAGGGCGAATTTTTTCATTCGTATTCTTTCTTTACTTACCTTTTCGGCCTAAGGATTCAATCGCAAAAAGGAAATTCCCATGCAAATCCTGGAAAAAGAAAAAACAAACGATTTGTGGCCCGAGATCACTCTCTCTTCGTTCGCGGAAAAAAATTTTACGCCGGAGGAACCTCCGATCGCCGAGATCGTTTTACCCAGACGCAAAAAAAACGAAGGTCCGGTTCCGCGCAATCCTGAAATCCTAAGACTCAAATCCAAAATTTTGGAATATTTTTCCGGCGCTCTCAACAAGGTTCATTCTCCTTTTTCCAGTTTAAGAATCGACTTGCTCGGAGAATTCCGTTTTCAATCCGACGCGACTTCTCCTTTCGAGGAAGAAGGTCTTTCCGAACGCGAAAAAAATCTTCTGAAGATTTTCTTCGAGGAACTTTTGGACAAGGCACTGGAGGAACACCAAGCCGATCCGGAAGTCTTTCAGGTTTTGGAATCCTTTCTTCTGCACGAACAGGAACTCGACGAATATCTCGCACTGACTCAGGTTTACGATCAGGATCTTCCCTTTGTCGTGGAGGCGAAACAGCTTCTCGCGCTCATGGGAAAAATTGAATATTCCGAATCTTTAATGAATAAAGGTTCGTCCCGTTTTCAAAAGTTCGGCGCCCTCTGGAAATTCGGCGGCCTTCAGGTGGAAGATCGGGAAACGATCTACGATCTCGTCGTCACGGGGGAGGAGCCGGGGCTGCTCGGACTTGCATGGCTTCTTTTCAAACACGAGACCACCGGTTTTAGAACCGTGTTCCCCATCGAACGAAGGGTTCTTTCGGTGATCGAACATCTCAGCTCCGAAGAAAAGGAATCCTTTTTTAAGGCGTATTCTTCCCGTCACGGTTATCTGGAGAACTATTTCGTTTTAAAAAGAATCCGTCCCCGCGAATACAGAAAGGCCTGGCTCGAAGGGGAAAAACAGAAAAACGGAAGATCGGTTCTGCTCGGTTCGCTTCAGGAAAATATCCTCGCGGGCCAGGACGAATCCCTCGAAAAACGTTATGCGCTCTTGAAGGAAAATCATCTCGTTTACACTCTCAGTCCTTTCGAACTTCTGATTCTCTTGAACTCCACGGAATCTTCGAACGTGCAGAAAGAAATCGGAGGTTTTTCGGAACGACTTCCGGATTCTTATCTTACGCGCAGGGCGAAAGCCGCGCTTCTCTTTTTCAAAAAGGAATATGAGAACTTTCTAAACTCTTTGGAGCAATGCGGACGTTTCCGTTTTTCTCCCGAAATGCTGTATCTGCAGGGTTTGGCTTTGATCGAGATCGGCCGGTCCGACGAGGGAATCGGAATTTTGGACAGCCTTCTTTTGAAATTTCCGGATTCGGATTATCTGCGTTTGGTTTTGGAACGTTACAAGAAGAATTGATTTCGGCGAACTTCCCTTGACAGATCTCCGCCGAAAACGGAGAATTGAAGTCGATCGGAGTTCCCTAAAAAATTTAGGATCGTAAGAACAATCCAATGGCAATCAGTCACGAACAAATTCTCGAACTGCAGAAATACCAGAAGATGATTCATCAGCTGGAAAAGATCTCGAGGGAGTCGAAGAACGACGAACAACGATACCGCGTTTCGAGGGATTTGGAAAAATACAGAAACAAGATGAAGGACATTTCTCCCGAAGGAATTCCGGATAACTTGGACGTGGCCGCCGAACAGATCAAACGATACAAAGACAATCCGAACGAGGCCGGAAGAATTCTCGCGAAATATCCGGTCATGAAAATTTCCCCGAACTCCAACGATCCCGAGGTCAATCAGATCGGGACTTGGATCAACGTCATGGACCGGGAATATCTTCCGATCCTCAACGAAACCCACGTCCGTTTCGACTTCTCCCATACCAACGAAAAGGACGGGGTCGTTAAATACATGGAGAACATCCGCAGAAACATCAAGGTTCTCACCGAGACCATAGAAGAATTTCACGCTGCGGAAAAACAGGAATTCCGCGAACAGCTCAGCCGTATGAAAAACAAACAGACTCGGATCTTCATCGCGGAGGCATTCGAGATGTTTCAGAAGTTCAACGAATTTCTCAACAAGGTTCTGAAAGAGACCAAGGAAGTGGGCGGGGTCATCATGAACTTGGAAGAACCGATCCGTTTCAATCCGAGATTCGAACGGGCCACCGAGCTGGAAGGAAAGGCGATCCTGGACGCCCTCAAGGAATTTCAGGAGTTCACCGCCGAGGCTCTCGATCGCATCAACGTTCCCAATATCCGTTGATGTTCCCGGACATCCAATTTTCAAGACAAGGTCTGAAAAATCCTTTTCCGTCTGACGGGATCTGCATATTTAGTGATTTTAACTCCCTCCGAAAAGGACATACAGGAAAGACAGGCGCATGGCACTCGTTAAAAATTCATCCGAAGTTACGAACTCCACCATCGGAGAAAATTCCTACTTCAGCGGAAAATTCTTTATCAACGGATCTCTCAAGATCGACGGAAAATTCGAAGGTAAGTCCTTACAAGCGGAACAGCTTTATATCGGCGTTACCGGTAAGGTAAAAACCAATATCACCGCAGCCAGCGTTATCATCGAAGGAATCGTTATCGGAAACATCACCGCAAGAAACAGAGTGATGCTTCTTCCTACTTCCAAAATTCTCGGAGATATCCGTACTCCCGAGTTGATCATCCAGAACGGAGTGATCCTCGAAGGACGTTGTATGATCTCCAACGACCTCAAACATTCCGCAAAAGATCTGATCGATCTCGAGTATTCGAAAGATTCTCTCAGCGTGGAAAAAATCTTCGGAAAACAATCCGGAGCGGCAAAAGAATAATCCAAGGGCTTTCGTTCGGAGTTCTTCCGATCCGAAAGCCGTTTCAAATCAAAGTGAACCGGATCCTGATTACAGAAGGCGACCCTTGTGGAATCGGTCCGGAGATCTTCCTTCATTCCCTTTCTCTTTTAAAAAAAATCTCCAAATCCAGACCGATCGTTTATTTTCATTCGGGTAAGTTTCCGCTTCCGAAAGATTTTGCGAACGTTGTCGCAGAGGAAATCGTTCCCGCGGTAAAGAATTCTTCCGTTTCCGATGCGGCGACGAACACGTCCGCGCTCCGATCCGCATCGGCTGAAATCGGAACGAAGGGTTTGTTTGCGGTTTCGCACAACGTTCTTTCCAAAAAGGAAATCGCTTCCTTGAAGTTCGGAAAACCTTCTTCGTTGTCCGGCAAATCGGCGTTAGGTTCTCTTTCTCTCGCGGTCGAATTTCAAAAAATAGGAGGAGGGGATCTCATCACTCTTCCTTTGAGCAAGGAATGGGTGATCGCTTCGGGAGCGTCCGCGTTCCGCGGTCATACAGAATTTTTAGCCGAAGAATATAATACGAAAACGTATATGCTCATGTCCGGTAAGGATCTGCAGGTTCTTCCTTTGACGACTCACGTTCCGTTGGTGCGGGTGCCCGAGTTTTTGAAAGGGATCGATCTTCCTTCGTTGGCGGACTCGATTCTTTCCTGCGATCGGATCGACCGCAATAAACCCGTCGCGTTTTTGGGTTTGAACCCGCACGCGGGAGAAGGCGGCAAGGTCGGAAAGGAAGAAGCGGAAATTTTAGAACCTATGATTGCGTTTTTGAAAAAGAAGGGTTTGAAGGTGGAAGGGCCTTTGTCCGCCGATTCCATGTTCGGCGAATCCGCGAGAAAGAAGTTCGGTCTGCATCTGGCTTGTTATCACGATCAAGGTTTGATTCCGTTTAAAATGTGGGAAGGGAAGAAGGGCGTGAATCTTACCTTGGGTCTTCCGTTCATCCGCGTTTCTCCCGATCACGGAACCGCGTTCGATATTGCCGGGAAAGGGCTTGCAGATTCAGCCAGCTTTGTAGAATGTCTGCATCGAGTCGTCGGGAATCGTTCGTGATTTTCGTAATCATACGCCGCCGGTAAAAACAAAAACGAGGGTTTATGCCTGGACTTTTAGAACAAATCGTATTTCCGATTTTCCTGTTTTGGTTTTGCGGTCTTACTTTGGTATTGTTCCGTTCCGACTTCGAGTTCGTCTGGAAGATCATCTTCGTTTTCGTTTTTATCTTTTACTTCTTCCAATACTTTCCGGAATTAAAGGCGAGTTACGAACGGTTGACCGCGAGTTATCCCGTGGAAATTCTTTCTTGGATCTACGGAATCGGAAAAGGTTTTTATTTCTTTTTGTTCTTTCTTTGGCCCGTGGCTTTGTTTCGGATCTTTTATTCCGCTTCTCCGCAGGTTAGCAAATCCCTCGCGAAAGCGCTGGTGAGTGCGACCCTGATCTACTGGAGCGGTTTTATTCTCTACAACAACTTTTCGCCCGAAGTGGACGGTTTTTTAAACGGCACGTTTTTGAAATTCTTGAAGTTTTCCACGAAGTAAGTTCGGTCTAAAGTGTAGAATGAATCCACTCTACTTACAATCCTTCGGCGAATCGGAAGAGGCGAAGAAACATTTTTTGACCGCCTACGAATATCAAACCAAGGGAAATCTCAAGCTCGCTTCCAAACACTATCGTTTGTCCATCGCGGCCAAACCGACGGCCGAGGCTTGGACGTTTTTGGGTTGGTCCTATTCCTTGGCGGGAAGATTGGATCGTGCGATTGAGTTCTGCAAGACGGCGATCGAAACCGATCCTACATTAGGAAATCCTTATAATGATATCGGCGTTTATCTGCTTCAGCAAAAACGCTATCAGGAAGCGCTTCCTTGGTTTGAACGGGCGAAATCGGCTCCGCGATACGAGGTGCCGGTGTATCCGTACTTCAACGCCGGTTCTTGTCTGGAAATTTTAGGTCATATCGAATTGGCGCGTCTGGAATACGAAAAGGCGATCGCCATTCAGCCGAATTATCCTCCCGCAAATCTGGCTCTGAAACGGATTTATATTCGATACAATTGAAGATGTAGGATTAAAAGATTCGGCCGTTGTTCCGACGATTTTTTCGTGAAACGTGCTGGCGCCCCACCCGCGTTGGGTGGAGGAGGAGAGGTGGCGGGAAAACCTTACGAATTTTCCTTTAACAGAAAAGTCTCCGATCCACAACAAAAAATCCCGATTCTTGTCGGAACATTCAGCGAAAAACGGCGGACCTTTCTCCCGTTCTAACTCTGCAGGAGATCCTACATCTTTAATTACTACGATCTTCGCTTCCGATTCCCGAACGACCGCGAGTAGACCGCGTTTTCAAATCAAAAAAGCGTCGATTTCAATCGGTTCCCGCTCATTCGAATTCCCTTTATCAAAACTTTAAAAATAGCAAAAACGATCCAGTTTCCCGTTCAAAACTAGGATATGAATAACGGAGAACGGGAGGAAAACATGCGTTTCAAAAGTTTACAAAAAGGAATCATCACGGAGCGGATAAAGGAATCAAAAGAATTCTACACGAAGGTTCTCGGCCTCCGCGTAAAATACGAATCGGATTGGTTCGCGCTTCTCTGTTTGCCCGAACGCCCCGAATACGAGATCGGATTTATGTTGCCCGGTTTGGAGCAGGTTCGCAAGGATTACTTTCAACAAAAGTATGCCGGTGCCGGAGTTTGGATCATATTAGAATCCGAGAATGTAGCGCAAGACTACGAACGAATGAAGGACAACGGCGCTCCCATCGATCTGCATTTGACCGAAGAAGAATGGGGAGACGTTCACTTTACATTGGTCGATCCGAACGGAATCGGAATCGATATCGTTCAAGCGAGGGAAGCCGAGGCCGGCCAAGGCATGGAAGAAATTTCCGCATAAAATCGTAGAAGACAAAAAAGCGAAGCCGAGGCCGGCCAAGGCATGGAAGAAATTTCCGCATAAAATCGTAGAAGACAAAAAAGCGAAGCCGAGGCAAAACGTGAAACGAATCGGTGAAGCGAAGGGAACCCAAAAAATTATATCCGGCTTGGGATCATATTCAGCAAAAGATCGGAGAGCCGATCGGACTGAATCAACTCGCGTTTCTCAGTAACCTTTCGCCTTGGCATTTTCATCGGATCTTTTCCAAACTTCAGGGAGAATCCGTACAGGAATACATTCGCAGGTTGCGATTGGAAAAGGCCGCCTACGAACTGAAAATTTCCTCGTATCCGATTTTGGAAATCGCGTTGGAAGCCGGATACGAATCGAACGAAGCCTTCACCAAAGCGTTCAAGCGGGCATTCCAAATTACTCCGAAAGAATTTCGCAATCGATTTCATAAAGAAAAGCGAACCGTTTGGAAAGAATCCGCGGTTCCGAACGGGATCGATCCCGATGAAATCTATAAAAAAGAAATTTCTTCCTTTCCCATCGTTTACGTTCGTCATCACGGTCCTTACGAAGAATTTCCCGGATTCGATCCGAATTCCGAGGAAGTGCGATCGCTTCTTTCGTTTTTAAAATCCAATAACTCTTTACCGGAGAATCATCAGTGGATCGGGATTTCGCAGGACGATCCGGAAATCACTCCGTCCGAAAAAATACGTTTCGACCTCGGCGTTTCCGTGGCCGCTGGAGAAGTTTCGAATGAAGGCGCACTCGGAAAACAAACCGTAGCGGGAGGGAAATACTTGGTCGTTCGACATCGGGGCGACTATTCGAAGTTACCGGAAGTATATTCATTTCTTCTAAATCGTTTTGCGACTGAGAAAAAGTTGGCGCTGAAGAATTCCCCGCCTTTCGAAGTGTATTTAGATCCGTTCCGTAAAAAATTTGAAGTGACGATTACGGATATTTACATTCCTCTTCAAAAATGAGAAAGTCGTTTGTTAAGCGAATGTTTCCTGGCGAGAAAGTATTTTCCCGCTTCTTTGGCGAATGATTCCTATGTTTCAACGATTGACAGCCATTTTATTCACCACTCTCTTCTTTGCGGCTTTGCCCGCTTGGTTCTTATCCACATTGGAAGGATGGATTTATGTCGATTGTTTCCGAAGCCGATCGAATGCATCGAATTTTGTCGTTCCGATGGAATGCAAAATTTCCGAGCAATTCGCATTTTCGTCTCGGAGCACATCGTATCCAACGATGGATGTACGTTCTTCGAAAACGGTTTTACAAGTCCGTCGCGGCAAGAGCGTCACCTATCAATTGGTTCTTGTTACGCCCGACGGCGAACGCGAAGTGTTGCGGGCCCCAATCGGGAAATCGGACATCGATCGGATTGCAATCGAGCTGAAGGGTGCTCTCCGATCGGGTTCCACGGAATTTCATGCCGCAGTCGATCCGGAGCCTTTGTTTTGGATCGGGTGGTTTCTGCTCCTTCTGTTTGCGGGGGTAGGCGTGTTGCTCGCGTTATTCGGAGCCCGATCTGAAAAAACGGAACCGCAATGATCTCACCGAGAAAAGCGTAAACACGTTACCCGGGCTCTTGAACTTTACTTTTATAACAACGTTTTCTAACAATGTGTGGGAACTCATACAATTTGCGGCCCGTCGAAACGGTTGAACCTGCGAACGATTGTAGGAACTCATACCGATTTCGAAATTGAATCTTGCGGTTTGTTTTGTGAATCAAAGTAGGACCTCTCACTCTTCCACGATGATTTCAGGAAACGTTTCGCGAAAATGTGGGAACTCACACCAATTGACAGGTCATCGAAGTAGTTTGCCTTTCTAACCAATGTAGGAACTCACACAATTTGACAGGTCGTCGAAACGGTTGAACCTGCAAACGATTGTGGGAACTCATACAAAGTCGTTTACCACAGAACCATGTAAGAGTTCCCACAGCTTTCACGACCCACGAGAATGTAGGATCTCCCACATTCCCTCACTTCTTCTTGCGTTTGCTGCTCGCGGCCTTTAAGGTTTTGGATTTTTTCTCGGAAAGATCCTGTTTTTCCTCGAACTGAAAGTAATAGTCGTAGGGTTTTTTGAGGATTTTAAAAATTCTCCAGAACTCAATCACATCGAGTCTGCGCTCGCCGGATTCAATTTTGGAAATATACGATTGCGGTTCTCCCAAAAGTTTCGCGATCTCGAGTTGCGTGAGATCGGCTTCTTTTCGGGCGGCGATTAAATTCTTACAAAAGATTTTCGCCTCAGGTGAATGAAGGGACTTAAACAAAACGAACTCATTTTACATTCCGAAATGGAATATACCAAAATGGGATATTTTTGACTTCCAACTTTCGGTTCGGGGAGAATTTCGAGACAAGAATCACTTTAAAAACTTTGAAACTTATATTTTGGATGATCGCGATGACTTGAAATGTTATACGATGAATGGCAAGTTCATAAAACGAGAGGCGAATTGTAATTGTGGACAAGGTGGCGACTAACGTATCTGATTTTGAAGGGACTTTGGAAATTCAGCGTAAATTCAAGGATCGTATCGATGCACCGTAAATAGAAGAATCCATTCTTTGCATTCGAATGAGGTCATACGAATTGATTCTAATCGACCGACGAGCGTTCTTACGGATGAGTTTTAACCCGTTTCCAAATGACGAAATACGCAACAACGTAAACACCGAGACTCATCCAGAACACGACGCTTCCCGGAATCCCGATTTCTCTATGAATCCCGAACAAGATCATCGCGGGAAGATTCGCCAAGGTAAACGCGATCGACACAAGTCCTTTGTGTTCCGTTCTCACGGCTACGAGCTGATAGAGATGTCTTCTGTGCGCTTTGAGAATATTCTCCCCATCCTTCAACCGCAAAAGAATCGTTAGGATTCCGTCCACAAAGAACACGGGCAATAAAAAGAAGGTCGACGTTAATTCGAACTGAACCCAATTCTTCTCATTGATAAAAAGCAACGGCAAAACGGCGATCGCATAACCGAGAGGCAACGAACCCGCGTCCCCCATAAACAGATGCGCTTTGGGAAGATTGAAGATCAAAAATCCGAACAATCCCGCGCAGATCCAAAGATAAAACGTGGGTAGAAACGATTGAAACAAAAATGAAAACGATAAGACCGCGAGTAGAAAGTGAGATACGAGATACGTGTCGAGTCCGTCCATAAAGTTGCAAACGTTTACGACGAACAACACGTAGACGATCAAGACCGCCGTCGACGCGCCCGGGATTCCGCTCAAATCGATTCCTAAGAATACGAAACGAACCGGAACGAATCCGAAAAAGAAAATCAAGAACGCGATCTCCAAAACCAATCGGATTCCCGCACCGAGAGATAAAAGATCGTCCGCGAGTCCGATGACGAAAAAGAACAAAAGTCCCGCAAAGAAAAAGAGAATCCTGTCTTCCGCATTCTCGAATCCTCCAAACCAAACAAGAGCGATCGAAAAGACGCTCAGAAAAATCCAGATTCCTCCGGACTTTTTGGTCGTTCCGACGTGCATGCTTCTTTCGTTGGAGACGTCCGAAATTCCGAACGTATCGGAGCGCAAATACATCCAGGAAAGAATCGCCGTGATAAAGAATAAAAGTACGGAAAGAATTCCCGGATTCCAGAAATGTGAGATCGGTTCCACTGGCATTCCAGGCTAGACGGAAGGAATCTCCCTGCAATCAGAAATCGAAAACGATTTTGATTGCCAAATCCGGCCAAACTGGGGAACCTAACCTTATGTTCCAGGGCGTTTACACAGCAATCATCACACCATTTAAAAACGGAAAAATCGACTACGACAGCTATTTCAAGCTTCTGGAAAAACAAATCAAAGCCGAAGTCAGCGGGGTTGTTCCTTGTGGGACAACGGGAGAATCTCCGACTCTTTCTCATTCCGAACACGCGGAGTTGATCCGCGAAACCGTCAAGGTCGTCAAAAATCGTATTCAAGTCGTCGCGGGAACGGGTTCCAATTCCACCCGAGAGGCGATCGAGCTCACGGAGGCGGCGTGCAAGGACGGAGTCGACGGAATTCTTTCCGTAAATCCGTATTACAACAAGCCGACTCAGGAAGGATTGTTTCAGCACTTCAAAGAAATCGCCGAACATTCTTCCGTGCCGGTGATGCTCTATAATATTCCCGGTAGAACCGGAGTGAATCTTCTTCCCGAAACGGTACTTCGTTTAACAGAAGTAAAACAGATTCGTTCCATGAAAGAAGCAACGGGAGATCTGGGGCAGATGTCCAAGTTGATTTCACTCGTAGGTCATAAGATGACCGTTCTTTCGGGAGACGACAATCTTACTCTTCCTCTTTTGTCCATCGGCGGAGTGGGGGTCGTTTCCGTGGTTTCGAATTTATTTCCAAGGGCTCTCGTGCAGCTCGTCAACGCGTTTCACGAGGGAAATATCGCGGAAGCGAGAAAGATTCACTACGATTTTCTGGACGTATTCTCTCTCGCATTTATGGAAACCAATCCGATTCCGATTAAGGCAGCTATGAGCTGGTTCGGACATTGTTCTCCCGAAATCCGTCTACCGATGACTCCTCTTTCTCAAAACGAAACGAGCGCGAAATTTAAAAAGGCCCTCGAAGGTCTGAAAGAAAAAGGATACGAGTAAGAAATGTCGGAACAAAAATTTCAGATCGCTCTGATCGGAGGATCGGGAAGAATGGGGCGCGCCATCATCACGGTGCTTTCCGCTTCTTCCAAGTCTTCCCTTTCTTCCGCCGTTGTCAGCGGCGGTTCCGTATTTCACGGAATGGATTCCGGTCTGCATTCCGGGATCAAACAAAACGGAGTCAATTTCACTTCGGATATCGACGCGGCCGTGAAAAGCGCGGACTGCGTGATCGATTTCAGCACGCATCAGAATTTGGATTTGACTCTTAAAGCGTGTCTAACGCACAAAAAACCGGTAGTCATCGGAACGACAGGACTTACGGAGCTGCAAAAAGATTCCGTCCAAGTTGCGTCCAAGGAAATCGCGATCGTATATTCGCCGAACATGTCGATCGGCGTGAATCTGCTTTTTAAGTTAACCGAAATTGCGGCGAAGGTGATGGGAGAAATCTCCGATATCGAAATCCAGGACATTCATCATCGTCATAAAAAGGACGCACCGTCCGGAACCGCCGAAAAATTAAAGAACATTCTTCTCGAGACCTTGGGAAGAACGGAAAAGAACGTGGTCCACGGAAGACACGGAATCTTAAAGGAAAGAGATCCCAAGGAAATCGGAATTCATACGTTGCGCGCGGGAGAAGTGATCGGAGATCACACCGTTTATTTTTTCACTCCTGAAGAAAGAATCGAGATCACGCACAAGGCGCAGGATCGCAAAACCTTTGCGGTGGGAAGCGTTCATGCGGCGGAATTTTTAGTCGGACGCAAACCCGGTTTGTATGATATGTTTTCCGTTTTAGGACTCTAACCAAGGGGAGAATGGATTTGTTTTTCTTTAAGAACATATCTCTTTTTCCTCTCGGTAAAAATCCTCTCGTCATCGTCATCGACGTTCTCATCGTAAGCGTTCTCATCTATCAGTTTTATACCACGATTCGAAGAACCAGAGGGATTCAGCTTCTTCTCGGAGTGGCGCTGATCTGGCTCTTGGGAATTTTTGCGAGTTACTTCGAACTCGAGTTGCTCGATTGGATCATCGAGAATATCCGTCCGGCACTCGTGTTCGCGATCATCGTATTACTTCAACCCGAACTCAGAAAGATCACCGCCGATCTTTCCCGGATGAAAATCTTTCAGCCCTTTCTTCTCAAACAGACGACGGACTTGGAAGCGATCTCCGAAGCCGTAAAGATTATGGCGAAGAATAAAACCGGATCTCTCATCGCCATCGTCCGTGAAAACAGTTTGAAAGACATCATCGATCAATCGGTGCAGCTCGACGCGATCATCTCCACGAGTCTGCTCATCACGATCTTTAAAAAGAATTCCGCGCTTCACGACGGAGCGGTGATCATCGAACAAAACCGGATCGCATGCGCGGGCGCATTCTTACCGATGACGCAAAATCTCGACGACGCGAGAATGGGCGCGAGACACAGAGCGGCCATCGGGATTTCGGAAGAATCGGATTCCATCGTCATCGTCACTTCCGAAGAAACCGGAGAAATTTCCGTTTGTTACGACGGAGAAATGACGCACCCGGTCAAACCGATCGAGCTGAAAAATTTCGTGAACACGATTCTGCAAAAGCGGGAAACCGGTTCGGAAAAACACAACGCAACCGCTTCTTCTTCCGAAGAAAAAACGGGGGAACACCGCTGATGTTGAAACGGATCTTCAACAACTGGCAGGCCAAACTCGGATCGCTTCTTCTTGCGATCGTGTTTTACGTGAATTTACAAAATTCTAAAATACTCGTAAAAGAAATCCATATTCCGATCGAATATCCCAAGTTAAGCGGTTCTTTGAGCGTCTCCCGTCTTTCCGACAAAACCGTCCCCGTAAAAGTGGAAGGCGTGCGCGAATACGTGAATTATTATTCTCAGTTTATGAAGGCGCATATCAACGCGAGCGAACTCAAGGCGGGGGAGAATCTCGTTTCCGTTTTTCGGATTTCCGGCGCGCCTGCGGGACTTCGAATCACAAGACTCAAGGACAAGGTCAAGGTCATCGTAGAATCTACTTCCGGGAGAACTCTTCCGATCGAAGTGAAGTTTACCGGAGATCTTCCGCCGAACTACGTGAAGACGAGTCATTTCGTTTCCCCTTCCGTGGTTCATGTCAGCGGTCCGCCCGGAGTTTTGGAAGATCTCGGAAAAATCAACATTCCTCCGATCTCCCTCAAGGACAAAACAGAATCCTTTACGATCAAACACAGGCTTCCCGATTTTCCGGCGGCTGTGAAAGTGCGGGACAACGTAAAGGAAGTCACGGTCCGCGTGAATATCTTTGCAAGCGCGTCTAACGCGGGAGAAACTCTTCTTCTCGGAATTCCGATCAAGTGCCAGAGCTTGGATAAGAATCTCGAAGCGGAATTCTCCGAGCCCGAAGTTTCGGTGAAACTGCAATCCAAAACGCCTCTCAAAAGTATCCAAGTCATCAAAGGACTTTCGGCGAGCGTGGTCTGTTCTCATAAATACGATCCAAAGACGAAGAAGATTCTTCCGGACAATAAACCCGTATTCGCAAAGATCCGTCTCAACAAGGCTCCTTCTTTGAAAGCCGTGGACATTCTGGGAGTTTTCCCGGATCGAATTTCGATTTTGTATAAGGTCAAACCGGATCAAAGCAAAACGGGCGGAGAAGATCCGGACGGCACCGAAGAGGAGAATACGATCGAACCGGATTCCAATCCGGAATTGATCGAGGAAGAATGAAAATCTCCGTAGGCAACGATATCGTGGAAAATTCCCGCATCCGGGATCTTTTGGAAAAACACGGGGACCGTTTTTTAAAACGGGTATTTTCCGAATCCGAACGGGAATATTGTTCCAATCGAAAAGATCCGATTCCTCATCTCAGCGGAAGGTTCTGCGTCAAGGAAGCCTTCATCAAAGCGATCGAACCCGGAGACAAGGTGATTCTCGATATGCGGGAAATCGAACTTTTCGGAAAGGAATTCGGAAAAAAAGAATTGGTACTCCATGGAAAATCCAAAGAATTGTTTCTTACCAAAGGTTACAGCGGTTGTTCGGTTTCGATCAGTCACGCTGAGAACTATTCGACCGCTGTCGTGGTGCTTTATAAGGAGTGAACGATGATCTCGGAAACGATGAAACAGACCATTCAGTTTTACAACGAGGGTTTGAGTTTGTACAAAACCAGAAAGTTTGCGGAAGCCTTAGAGAAATTCAAAAAGGCGACCGAGTTGACTCCGGACGACGGTCCTTCCAAAAAATACATCGGCCGATGCCAGGCTTTCATTGCGACTCCTCCTCCCGAAGACTGGGACGGGGTTTTTGAAATGAAAACGAAATAAGAGAGTCCATGTCCAAAAAACCAGCAACTAGAACCGCTCGTCCAATCACCGAATACGGAGCGATTTCCACAGTCCTCGGAAAGGAAACTTCCTTTTCCGGAATTCTCAACTTCCAAAAACCTCTCGAAATTTCGGGAGAATTTCAAGGTGAGATCGAATCCGAAGGATTTCTTCTCGTAAGCGAAGGCGCAAAGGTCCGCGCGAACATCAAAGCGGGGACTGTGATCGTGGGAGGGGAGATTACCGGAAACGTAGTCGCGACTCAAAAGCTGGAAATGTTATCCACCGGAAAGGTGAACGGAAACATCAAAACTTCCAAATTACAAATTGCAGACGGAGTGATCTTTGACGGGAACTGTGAAATGATCCAGCCCAATAAAGATTGACCCACGCTTAAACCAGTAAAAAGTGGTATCTGCTAACCCGAAAAAGCCTACGGACAGGGCTGAGATAGGCAAAATCGCCCTCATTCTGCTCCTTGGATTTTTCGCAGGAGCCGTGACGGGAGTCATTCTCGATCGCCTAACTGGCGTTTCTTTTTTCTCTTCCTACCTGCTCCGAGAAGCAATCAAATTTGAACTCTACGTAATCAAGGTCGAGATACAATTTACCCCTGCTAGTCTTATGGGACTCGTAGCGACGTTGTATTTCGTACTAAAAAAGGGGTAAAACATGTCAGTGATTTCAATGAAAAACCTTCTGGAAACCGGAGTACACTTCGGACACCAGACCCGCAAATGGAACCCGAAGATGGCGCCGTACGTTTTTACGGCAAGAAACGGGATTCACATCATCGATCTTCAAAAGACCGTTCAAAAAGCGAAAGAAGCTTACGACGCTCTGAAGAAGCTAACCGCCGACGGGAAGAAAGTTCTCTTTGTCGGAACAAAGAAGCAAGCGAGAGGCGCGATCGAAAGAGAAGCCATCCGCTCCAATATGTTCTTTATCAATAACCGCTGGCCGGGCGGACTTCTTACGAACTGGAACACGGTAAAAAGAAGTATCGCGCGTCTGAAAAAACTCGAAGGAATGGAAGCGGACAACAGCTTCGAGAAAGAAGTTAAAACAAAAAAAGAAGTCCTTACGCTGAGAAGAGAGTTGGAAAAACTCCGCAAGACTCTCGGTGGAATCAAGGATATGGCTACCATTCCTGAAATCATGTTCGTGATCGATCCTAAGAAAGAGGAGATCGCGGTAAAAGAAGCGAGAAAACTCGGTCTTACCATCTTCGCAGTGGTCGATACCAACTGTGATCCTGAACTGATCGACTATCCGATTCCGGGTAACGACGACGCGATCCGTGCGATCTCCCTTTTCCTCGAAACCATGTCCAACGCCGTGATCGAAGGAACCGGCGGAGTCGTGGAACAACCAAGATTCAGCGAAGACCTGGATTCCGAAGCTCTGGCTCTGGAATACCAAGGTGAATATGATGAAAGTGGAAAGTTCATTATGGACGAAGACGCGGACGCTAAAAAAGCCAAAGCGGCTGAAGAAGCGGCTGCACCATCCACTACGATCGAAGTGGATAAAAACGAGTAAGGGATTCTTAGCAATGGCAGTAACTACAGACTTAATCAGAGAACTCAGAGAGAGAACCAGCGCAGGGATGATGGACTGCAAAAAGGCTCTCGAAGAAAACAACGCAGATATCGAAAAAGCGATCACTTGGCTCCGTGAAAAAGGGATCGCAAAGGCCGCTAAAAAAGCGGGAAGAGAAACCAAAGAAGGTAGAGTCGTTTCCTACATCCACGGAAACGGAAAGATCGGAGTTCTCGTCGAACTGAACTCCGAAACCGACTTCGTTTCTAAAAACGAGGACTTCGAAGCTCTTGGAAAAGAAATCTGCATGCAGATCGCGGCGATGAATCCTTTGTATCTCAACGAAGAATCGATTCCTGCGGAAGACCTCGAAAGAGAAAAGGGAATTATGAAAGCTCAGCTCGAAGCCGAAGGCAAAAAGCCGGAGCAAATCGAAAAGATTCTTCCCGGAAAGATCAAGAAATACGTTTCAGAAGCTTGTCTCGTAAACCAGGCGTTCTTCAAAGACGATTCCAAAACTATCGACGACTTAGTAAAGGAAGCGATCTCGAAATTCGGCGAGAATATTCTTATCGCTCGTTTTGTTCGCTTTCAGGTAGGCGGACTCTAAGTTTTGGGAACGGAAGCGAAGTATAAGAGAATTCTAATTAAACTCTCCGGAGAGGCTCTCGCCGGAGAGGGAGAATTCGGGATCGATACCAACAAGGCCCATTCTCTCGCGGAAGAAATCAAAGAAGTCCACGACCTCGGAGTGGAAATCGCTCTCGTGGTCGGAGGCGGAAACATCATCCGCGGAACCAACCTCGCAAAAGCCGGAATCGACCGTGCGACCGCGGACTACATGGGAATGCTCGCCACGATCCAGAACGCTCTCGCGCTTCAAGACGCCTGCGAAAAAAAAGGACTCTATACAAGAGTTCAATCGGCGATCGAAATCAACTCCATCGCGGAAAGTTATATCCGCAGACGCGCCGTTCGACATCTTGAAAAAAGAAGAATCGTGATCTTTGCCGGAGGAACCGGAAATCCGTACTTCACTACCGATACGACCGCAAGTCTTCGCGCCGTGGAAGTAGGATGCGACGTGATTCTCAAGGCGACGAAAGTGGACGGAGTTTATACGGCCGATCCGAAAAAAGACAACACGGCAAAACGTTATTCTCAAATTTCCTTTATGGAATCGATCAACCGAAGACTCAAGGTGATGGATTCCACCGCGCTCAGTTTGTGTATGGAAAACAACATGTCGATTATCGTTTTCGATATTTTCAAACGAGGCAACCTCAAAGACCTTATCACCGGACAAAACATCGGAACCCTGATCTCTAACTCGGAGGACATTCAAATCGATGGCAAGTGAAGAAATCATCTCAGGAATGAAGACCAAGATGGATAAAACCATCGACTTGGTAAAAAAGGATTTCGGAACCATTCGTACGGGAAGAGCGAATCCTTCTCTGGTGGAAGACATCCGTGTCGATTATTATGGAACGTTGACTCCGATCAATCAGCTCGGAAACATTTCCGTTCCCGAACCGAGGATGCTCGTGATTTCTCCGTATGATAAGGGAATCATGAAGGACATCGAAAAGGCGATCCAAGCTTCCGGTTTAGGACTTCAACCGTCGAACGACGGTGTTGTGATCCGAATCGTCATTCCCGAACTTACGGGCGAACGACGCAAGGAACTTGCAAAAGTCGTAAAGTCCAAGTCCGAAGAAAAGAAGGTTGCGATCCGTAACATCCGCAGAGACGCGATGGAAGATCTCAAAAAACATACCGAGGGTATGTCTAAAGACGAGATCCAAACCGTTCAAGATCAGATCCAAAAGATAACCGATTCCTACATCGATAAAATTTCCGCTCTAACCGCAGAGAAGGAAAAGGAAATCACTACGATCTAACGTGGGCTTGTTCGAGTCCAATCTCCCCAAACATATCGCCGTCATCATGGACGGCAACGGCCGTTGGGCGACATCCCGAGGAAAATCCAGATCGGAAGGACATCGGGAAGGCGCGGGGGCCATCGACCGATTGATGGACGCAAGTCTGGAACTCGGTCTTCAGAATATTTCCCTCTACGCATTCTCGACGGAGAATTGGAAACGTCCGATCACAGAAATCCGTTCGATCTTCGGGTTATTGATCGAGTTTATCGAAACCCGTTTGGACACGATCCACGCGAGAGGAATTCGAATTCATCATTCCGGAAGCAGAAAAAGATTGAGCCGGGGCGTTTTGGACAAGATCGACTTTGCCGTCGATAAAACCAAAAAGAACAAAAAACTCACCGTCAATTTTTGTTTGAACTACGGTTCAAGGGACGAACTTTTGCGGGCGGCACAGGAGCTTTTTTTAGAGAGAAAGCGGGCCAAAGTTTCGTTTGAAAAGCCTCTGAAAGAAAAAGAACTCGAAAAATTTTTATATACGTCCACCCTTCCTCCCGTAGATTTACTGATCAGAACGGCCGGAGAACAAAGACTCTCGAACTTTTTATTATGGCAGTCCGCATACGCGGAACTCTATTTTACCGATACTCTCTGGCCCGACTTCGACAAAAAATCTCTGGTGGATTCCCTCAAGTGGTACGAAACCAGAACCCGAAAATTCGGAGGATTGGAGAATGGGTGAAACGTCCAAAAGACTCGCTTCGGCGGCTGTACTCGTAGTACTTTATCTTTTTATGATATTCTATGCGGGTTTTTACTACCTGCAGACGTATTTGATTCTTCTCGTGGGCGGTTATATAGGAATCAAGGAATTCTATAACCTTTCCGATCGGGGAGACGACGGAAGGCCGTTTCGCGGAACGGGAACCTTCTTTATGCTTCTCATTCTTTCGTTTTATTATTTCCGTTTTATCGGCGCTCAGAATAAGTTCGAAGCTCCGATCTTCTTTCTGCAATACATCAAATATTTTATTCCTCCGTTCGATCCCGTTCCGGTCGCGTTTCTGCTTCTCTTTATCGTAACGTTCACGCTGCAGATCACCAGACGCCCGTTAGACGGAGCGATCTTTTCGGTTTCTTCCACGTTCTTAGGAGTGTTTTATACCGCGGTTCCTCTCGGACATCTTCTTCTTTTGCTCGGGATGGGGCAGGGAATCTATTACATCATCCTAGTATCCGTGATTACCTTTCTCACGGACGCGGGAGCCTACTTCGGCGGAAGATGGTTCGGAAGACATCCCGCGGGACTCGCGATTTCTCCTAAAAAAACCTGGGAAGGATATGCGACGGGAATCATCACGGCGATCGTTTCTGTTTTTATCTTCAACGCGATCTGGGAAAATTCCACCGGGACCGCATCCGCGATTTCCGGAGTGGAAGTATTTTTGATTTCGGTTATCATTTCTCTCGTGAGTGTGATCGGCGACTTATTGGAATCCGCGATGAAACGCGACGCAAAGATCAAGGATTCCGGTTCTTTGATTCCGGGTCACGGAGGAATGCTCGATCTCGCGGACGCGCTTTTAATTACGATTCCAGTGCTTTATTATTATCTTCAGATCAAGGGGAATCTTGGATTCCAAGTCTAATTGCATATGGCAACATCCGTCTGTCTTCTGGGCGCGTCCGGTTCCGTCGGAGAATCGACTCTAAAAGTACTGCGCGCTTACCCGGAAGAATTCAGACTTCATTCGTTCAGCGTTCACTCTAATCTCGATAAGGCTCTCTCGATTCAGAAAGAATTCTCCCCCGAATTCATCTGCGTCAGTTCGGAGACCGCGGACAAATCCGTCCTTGGAAACAAAATCGGCAAAACGCAGATCCTTTACGGAGAATCCGCCCTTTCCGAAATCGTGCGCGAGCCGGACGTGCAGATCGTAATTACCGCCATCGTAGGTTCGGTGGGATTGCGTCCGACCATCGCCGCCATCGTTTCCGGAAAAAGATTAGGAATCGCTAATAAAGAAACGTTAGTCACATCGGGACCTCTCATCAATTCCCTGATCGCAAAACACAAAACGAAAGTGGTTCCGGTCGATTCGGAACACAACGCACTCTTTCAACTTCTCGAATCGGTCAATCAGAACGCACTGGAAAAGATCATTCTCACCGCATCGGGCGGATCGTTTCGGGATATGCCGATCGAACAGCTTGCGTCTGTGACGAAGGAACAAGCGCTTCATCATCCGACCTGGAGCATGGGACCCAAGATCACGGTCGATTCCAACGGAATGATCAACAAGGGACTCGAAGTCATCGAAGCGCATTTTCTTTTCGGGGTTCCGTATGAAAAGATCGGAGTCGTGATTCATCCGCAGAGCATCGCGCACGGAATCATCGAACTCAGGGACGGGGCTTCTTTCGTATACGCTTCTTACCCGGATATGATCTTTCCGATCGCACATTCTCTCTTTCATCCGGAACCGGTCCCGAAAGTTCTTCGGTCTCATCCTGCAAAGGACTGGGGCAAGCTCGAATTCCGCGAACCCGATCTCAAACGATATCCGGGCTTGGGACTTGCGTTTGCGGCGGGCAAGGCGGGAGGAACCGGTCCTTGTATCTTTAACGCGGCCAATGAGGCGGCCGTGGAATTGTTCCTCAAAGACGAAATCCGTTTCGTGGAAATTCCGGATTATATCCGAGCCGCGTTAGACGAAATACCGATCGATTTTCCGGAAGCTTTGGAAGAATACGAAGAAGTAGATCGGATCGCGCGGGAAACCGTCAGAAATCTGAAAGCAAGGAAGGCAGTATCCGCATGTTGATCATGGTATTAGGCGCCGTATTTATGTTGGCGATCTCGATTTTTATTCACGAATTAGGCCACCTTCTTTGCGGAATGCTCGTAGGAGTGAAGGCGAGAATCTTTTCGATCGGTTACGGAAGAGGGGTTTGGAAAAAGAAAGTCGGAGAAACGACCTACCAAATCACGGCGATTCCGGTCGGAGGATACGTTTTATTCAAAGGGGACGATTACGGCGGAGAAGTAAAGGGTGAACCCGGAGAACTTCTTTCCACGCCACCTCTGAAACGGATGATCCCCGTATTGGGCGGACCTCTGTTCAACCTATTTCTAGGTTTTGGAATATTATTACTTTTGAATTTTCTCGGACACAATCCTCCGGGCAACCGCATCTTTATCGATCCGGCCGATCAGGAATTTTCCGCGGCGTATCAATCGGGACTTAGAACCGGAGATCGAATCCTGAGCATCGACGGAAAACAAACCGAAAAATTCGAGGACATCGTGACGAACGTGGGATTGTCTTCCGGAAGCGCTTTGAAAATCCAAGGTGAACGCGAAGGAAAACCGATCGAGTGGAGCGTTACTCCGCGCATCGTCTACAACCCGAAACGTTCTTCCGGAATTCCCACGATCGGCGTCGAACCCTTCGGAGAAAGAAGGGTCGTGGCTACGTTCAGCTATTCCGAACAATTTCAACACTGGCTTTCTTCCCGTCTGGATAAATCGCACGAAGCGGAGAACTACTATCAGGAACGTCTCAAAAAAGCCGTGGAAGGAAGAGACATTCCCGCGGAAGTTCTTTTGGAAAAGGAGAAGGAAGAAAAAGAAAACCTTCTTCGGTCCCGCGCACTCAGTTACTTAAACGACGGAGACGTGATTCAAACCGTCAACGGAAAGACGATTTCCACCGTGGGAGAACTGCAAAAGATTCTCGGAGAATTTCAGAATCAAAAGGTGAACATCGTAGTCGATCGGAAAACCTATCCGCTGGTAAATCCTTGGTCCACCGAAACCGTGGCCGTGGACGTACCGGTATTAGGCGCAAACATATTAGAATTGAAGAACCTGCGGGATAAAAAATTTCCCGAACTCGGTCTCGAATCGTATCAGTTTGCGAGTTACGATCCCGAACTCGGTCAAAAACTTCTAAACTTAGCCGTGGACGGAAAAACGTTTCCGAACTTCGAAGAACTTCTCGCTTACATCAAAAACAAAAACGGAGAAACCGTCTCCGTGGATATGGGAAATCTACGATTGGAAGCCGAACCTAAGATCCGTCCGATCGGTTTGCTCGGCTTTCGTCCGAACATGAAATTCAATCCGGCGCCGATGGAACGCGAACTCGGTTTTTTCGAATCCTTCGCAGTCGCGGGGAAAGACGTTTACGAGAACGTGGAAACGACTCTCAAGGGAATCGGGATGTTGTTTTCCGGAATTCTTTCCGTAAAAGACAGTTTGTCCGGTCCGGTCGGGATCGTATCCTACGCGGGAATCAGCTTGGAGATCGGATGGGAAACGTATCTCGAGTTTGTCGCGAGGATCTCGATCGCTCTGATGATAATGAATTTACTTCCCATTCCGATGGCGGACGGTGGACATATCGTATTGTATGCGTATGAAGCGATCACCGGAAGACCACTTCCGGGAAAAGTGATCGAGTCCATCTTTCGAATCGGATTCTTGTTTCTGCTCGGGCTCGGACTCTACGTCACCTTCAACGATGTAATGCGAATTTTCTAAACGCATGAAAGCATCGAAATATATTCTTCCCACAGAAAAAGAAAATCCTGCGGACGCGGTAGTCGCGTCCCATCGACTCATGATCCGCGCGGGGCTCGCACGCAAGTCCTCCGCCGGTTTGTATTTTTATCTTCCGCTCGGATTAAAGATTCTTCAAAAGATCAAACAGATCGTACGCGAAGAGATGAACAACACGGGTGCGTTGGAATTCGATCTTCCGATCTTAACTCCTTCCGAACTTTGGGAACAAAGCGGAAGATGGAACGCGATGGGAAAGGAAATGTTTCGTATCAAGGACAGACACGATCTTTCCTACTCGCTCGGACCCACACACGAAGAATCCTTCAGCTTTCTCGTTAAGCCTTTATTGAAATCCTATAAGGATCTTCCGATCAACGTCTATCAGATCCAGACGAAATTCAGAGACGAGATTCGTCCTCGTTTCGGAGTGATCCGCTCTAGAGAATTCGTGATGAAGGACGCGTATTCCTTTCATATCGACGAACCTTCTCTCGACGAAACGTATCAAGCGATGCGAGTCGCATATCGAAAAATTTTCGATCGGTGCGGACTCAAGACGATTCCCGTGCAAGCGGATTCGGGAAGCATGGGCGGTTCCGCGTCGGAAGAGTTTATGGTCGTATCTCCGATAGGAGAAGAAACGTTATTGTTGTGCAATTCGTGCGGATACAGTTCCAACAGCGAAAAGACTCCTCTTGTATTAAAAAAAGAGAATCTACCCGCAAACGCGATCGAAAGAAAAGAAATTTCCACACCGGGTAAAAAAACGATCGCGGAAGTCAGCGCTCTTCTCGGAATCCCCGAGTCGACTACGATCAAGGCAGTCGCGCTCAAATCGGACAAGAAAAAGATTCTCGTGTTTTTGCGCGGAGACTTGGAGCTCAATCTTCACAAGCTGCATTCGCTCCTTCGAATCGTGGATTCGGAACCGATGACAGACGCGGAAGTCCGCGAGCTCGGACTGGTTCCCGGATTTATCGCGCCGATCGCGCCGAATGATAAGGTAAAAGTTTTATACGATCGTTCTTTACAGAAGGATTTCCCGTATGTGGTCGGTTCCAACAAAGAGGACTTCCACACACAAGGATTCATACTCGAAAAAGAAATTTCCGGACTCCCCGAGTTCGCCGATGTCGCATTAGCAAGAGAAGGGGATCTTTGTCCGAATTGCAATTCTCCTCTCAAGGCCGAAAAGGGAATCGAGGTCGGACATATCTTCAAACTCGGCGAAAAATACACAAAAGCGTTCGGAATTCAAGTTCTCGATCAGAACGGAAAAAGCAGAACCCTTACGATGGGTTGTTACGGAATCGGAGTCAACCGAACCATGGCGACGGTAATCGAGCAGTGCAACGACGAAAAAGGGATCTTTTGGCCGATCAGCATCGCTCCTTTCGAAGTTTCTCTCGTGAGCATCACGAAAGGAGAGGAACAATATTCGAAAGCGGAAGAATTTTATAATGTTCTAAAGAACGAAAACCTGGAAGTTTTCTGGGACGATCGCGACGTGGGACCGGGCTTCAAACTCAAGGATTCCGAACTGATCGGATTTCCGATCCGAGTCACGATCGGAAAAAAATTCTTTGAAAACGGAGAAGTGTCGATCTACAACCGCAAAGCGGACAAGGAAGAATCCTTTGCATTCACCGGATTCGAAGACCTTGTAGCGAGAGTGGAAGCGCTTCGTCAGGAACTCTTCGCGGAACTGGAGTAGTTATGGGAAAAGAACATCATTCCCCAAAAGAGGGTTATTTCGGAGAATTCGGCGGACGTTATTCTCCCGAAATTCTTCACGACGCTCTCGTGGAACTCGAAAGCACATACAAGAAGCTCAAGAAGAACAAACACTTCAAAAAAGAACTCGAGTATTACCGTAAAAATTATATCGGAAGACCTTCTCCGCTTACGCACGCGGAACGGCTGAGCAAGGCTTGGGGCGGCGCGAGAATCTGGCTCAAACGCGAAGACTTAAATCATACAGGCGCGCATAAGATCAACAATACGATCGGTCAGGTGTTGATCGCAAAAGCGATGGGTAAAACGAGAATCATCGCGGAAACCGGCGCTGGACAACACGGAGTCGCGACCGCGACCGTGGGCGCGATGTTCAAAATGGAAACCGTCGTGTATATGGGAGATGAGGATCTTCGCCGTCAGGAACTCAACGCGATTCGAATGAGAATGATGGGCGCGAAAGTGGTCGGCGTTTCCAGCGGAACCGCGACTCTCAAAGACGCCACGAGCGAAGCCATGAGGGACTGGGCATTAAACGTTTCTAATACACATTATATCGTGGGTTCTTCGATCGGACCGCATCCGTTTCCTACGATCGTTCGCGATTTTCAATCCGTGATCGGAATCGAATCCAGAAAACAATTCAAGAAAGTAAACGGAAAACTTCCGAACGCAGTCGTGGCTTGTGTGGGCGGAGGATCGAACGCGATCGGAATGTTTTACGGATTCGTAAAAGACAAAAAAGTAAAACTCTACGGAGTGGAAGCGGGGGGTTATTCTTCCGAACCCGGCTCTCATTCCGCAACGATTCAATTCGGTAAAACGGGTTTCCTGCACGGAACCAAAACCCTCGTGATCCAAGACGAGTTCGGACAAATCGTTCCGGCGCATTCGGTTTCGGCCGGCCTGGATTATCCGGGGGTCGGGCCCGAACACGCTCACTTTCATCAAAGCGGAAGAGTGACCTACGCGAACGTAAACGACGAAGGCGCGTTAGACGCCTTTCTTGAAGTCTGCCGTGTGGAGGGAATCATTCCCGCATTAGAAACCGCTCATGCGTTTCGATTTGCGAAAGACCTCGCCAAGACGATGGGAAAAAAAGAAGACATTCTTATCTGTCTTTCGGGAAGAGGGGACAAGGACGTCGCGGAAGTCGCAAGACTTCGCAAAGGAGAATTCGAGTGAGCGCGATCTCTTCCGTATTTTCAAAAGACAAAAGCGTTTTTATTCCTTACATTTCTCTCGGTGATCCGGATTATGAATCCTGTGTCGCTTGGGCGGATGCGCTGATTCGCGGAGGCGCGGGGATTCTCGAATTAGGAATTCCGTTTACCGATCCGACCGCGGACGGTCCCGTGATTCAGAAGGCGTTCAAACGCGCGCTCGCACATCCCTTCTCGATGAAAAAAATTCTCGAGATCACCGCGGAGATTCACAAACTGCATCCGCAAACTCCTCTCGTGTATCTAACGTATTTCAATCCGTTGTATGCGATGGGTTTGGAACGGTTCGCGGAGATTGCAAAGAACTCCGGCATTCAAGGATTGATCATTCCCGATCTGCCTTATGATACCCCGGAAGCGGAAGAATTCTTCACGCAACTGGAAAAGAGAAAAATCGATTTCATCCACCTCGTAACGCCTGCGACGACCGAGGAGCGAATCAAATCGATGAAGTCTCTCGCGTCCGGCTTTATCTACTACGTGACTTCGTACGGAGTGACGGGCGAAAGAAGTTCGATCGCCAACGGTCTACGGGAAAGAATCGGGCTCGTAAAAAAACTGATCTCGCTTCCGGTGTGCGCCGGGTTCGGAATTTCCACGGCCGTTCAATCGAAAGAAATTTCCCAATACGCGGACGGAGTCATCATCGGTTCCGCGGTGCAGAGAATCATCGAAGAGAACGGATCGAATCGGGACGCTTGCGTTCAGAAATTATTTTCCTACGCGTCCGAAATCCGTTCTTCGATGAGATAATTTTCCTAAGAACCCGGAAAATATTGACGAAACTCCGACGGATTGGATACTTGATCCCCGATCTCTGTCGGAGGAACGCATGAGCGAAACCAAATTTAAAATCACTCCCATCCATATCGTATCCCTTGTTCTGGGATCCTTGGGGATCGTTCTCATTTCTTTTACGGCTTTCTTGCCGAACTTCTCACTCAATACGGAATTCTTGCTGGGCGGATTCGCTCTTCTTTTGATCAGTTCGTATCCGATCTACAAGTTCATCGAAGCCAACTCATCGGATAAACAAAGGTCGGGAAGCGTCTGGCTCGCTACCGTCGTATCTCTCACCTTGTTTTTCCTCTATCAGATCTTCACTCCTCTTTCCGAGTTGGAAGAATCCTCCGTATCCTGGAGATTTACTCTGCTTCGCGCGGGAGTCAACAAGAGCGAAAAAGAATCCGAAGAAGGAACGATCGAATACACTCGTTACAATCCTCCTCCCGGAGCGAGACAGGACATTCAGATCATCGGGATCACCACCACTTCTTTGGAAAAACTTCAGGGAAGATGGCCTCTGCCTTGGAAATATTACGCAAACATAATAGACATTTTTAAGAACACTTCCAACCATCTGATGTTCGATATTTTCTTCGTCGACTACAAGCCGGGACAAACGGAAGAAATGGCCGAAGCCCTCGCGAAAAATCCGCAGGTCATGTTTGACTACCCGATGGAAACGAGTTTGGAATCGAAAAGTTCGATTCTCAATTTGGAAAAACGGATCGACGTTCTTCGGAAATTCAAACTGGAAAACGTGGAAGATCCGGGCGACACGGGAAGATCCTGGTTGAAATTTCCCCAGCCTCCGATCGAGCCGGTTGCGGAAAAGGCATCCGGATTAGGATTTGCGAATATTAAAAAAGACGAAAGCGGTCTCAACCGCCGTATGCCTCTTGTCGCAAAACTTTTGAACGCGGGACCTCTCCGAGAAACGGAATATTATCCTTCCATCGACTTGATCATCGCCTGTAATTATCTCGGCGTGGACGTGAAACGAGACGTTCACGTGGTGATGGGAAAATACGTAAAGATCAAGAATATCCCGCAAAAGACTTTGACCAGCTTCAACCGAAAGACCCTGAAGATGGAAACGAAGGACATTATGAATCGTCCGAACGATACGCGCGAGATCACGATCCCGATCGACGACGACGGACAGATGCAGATCAACTTTCCGGGCGGACTCTATTCTTTCCGTGCGCACGAAATCTTCGAAGCGGCGACGGAATGGAACGAGGAAACGGCTTCTCAGTTTCAGAATACGATCTTTCTCGTAGCGATGTATTATGCGACCGGAGCCGGGGCCGCAAAGGATACGCACTTATCTCCTTTCGGCGATATGTCCGGGATCGAACACCACGCCGCGGCGATCAATACCATTCTCAACCAGGACTTCCTCTTCGAACTTCCGCTTTGGGGAGAATTCTTGATTCTGATCATCGTGGGTATTTTGGCGGGAATCATTCAACCCCGACTCAAAACCTGGCTCGCGTTTATCTTCTTCTTAGCGACGGCGTTTTTGTATTCCGTGATTACGCTTGTAAACTTCTCGGAACTCAACTTGGTGCATTTGTATCCGACCGTGATTCTCGAACAGCTATTCATCTTCATCGGTTTGATCGGCTTTAGAATCTTAACGGAAGAAGAGAACGTAAAATATATCCGAAGCACGTTCTCGAAATTCGTTTCGAAAGACGTCGTGGATGAACTTTTGAAAAATCCGGACAACTTGAACCTCGGTGGATCGAAACGGGACATTACCATCTTCTTCTCGGATATCCGCGGATTTACGACCATGTCCGAAAAAATGGGACCGGAAGAGCTGGTTCAATTCTTGAACCAATACCTTTCCGAAATGACCGAGATCATCATTGAATTTAAGGGAACGATTGATAAATACATGGGGGATGCGATCATGGCATTCTGGGGGGCGCCCGTGCCTCTGGAAGACCACGCTTACTACGGATGTGCGGCCGGACTCGCTCAAATGAGACGACTTGCAACTCTGAAGGAAGAATGGAAGAGCTTGGATCTCCCCCAAATGGATATAGGAATCGGACTCAATTCCGGACCTGCCGTCGTAGGAAACATGGGGAGTTCCCACAGGATGGATTACACCTGTATGGGAGATACGATCAACCTCGGTTCCCGACTGGAAGGAACGAATAAGGAATACGGGACCCATATCATTATCTCTGAGTACACCTACGAAAAGGTAAAGGACAGGGTCGTCGCAAGAGAACTGGACTTGATTAAAGTGAAGGGAAAAACTCAACCCGTTCGCATCTACGAATTATTGGATTTGGTGAACGAGGAAGACCTAAAACTATTAAGAAAACCTTTGCAGGCGAACTGAGAATTTTATAAAATTAGATTAGAAAGTTTTCATGCAACAGGAACCAACTCTGCTGGATAGAATCAACTATCCGGCCGATCTCAGAAACATACCTTTGGAAAAACTTCCCGAGGTATGCAAAGAGGTTCGAAATTACATCATCGACACTCTTTCGGGAGTGGGCGGCCACTTTGCGAGCAATCTGGGAGTCGTAGAACTCACGGTCGCACTTCACTACGTTTTCGACACCCCTAAGGATCGACTGGTTTGGGACGTCGGTCATCAAACGTATCCGCATAAAATTCTCACCGGAAGAAAGGACAAACTCAAAACCGTCCGTAAATTCAACGGACTTTCCGGATTCCCGAAACGGGAAGAATCCCAATACGATCTCTACAACACCGGTCACGCGGGAACTTCGATCTCGCAGGCGTTGGGAGAGGCGGCGGCGCGCGATCTTACCAAACAAGACTACAACGTAGTCGCCATCATCGGGGACGCGTCCATCGCGACCGGAATGGCTCTCGAAGCGATGAACCACGCGGGCCATTTGAAGAAGGATATGATCGTGATTCTGAACGATAACTTCATGTCCATCTCCAAGAACGTGGGATCGATTTCGAATTATCTCAACAACATCATCACTTCTCATTTTTACAATCACTGGAAACGGATCTTTTATACGTTTCTAAAGTGGCTGCCGATCATCGGACCTGCGACCGAACGTTTTTTCAAACGAGTGGAGAAGGGGTTTAAGGATGTTCTGACTCCCGGAGGGCTTTTCGAAGACTTGGGCTTCGGATATATCGGGCCCGAGGACGGACACGACGTGATCCGTCTCGTCAAGATGCTCGAAAAAGTGAAGAAGATGAAAGGACCGATCCTTCTTCATTTGATCACGCAAAAGGGAAAGGGATACGATCCCGCGGAAAGAGATCCGATCAAATATCACGGAGTCACTCCGTTTCGCAAAGAAGACGGAGCCATGGACAGCGGGGATTCTTCCAAGATCGCTTATAGTAAGATCGTAGGAAAGATGTTGTCCATTCTCACCGAAAAAAATCCGAAGATCGCGGCCGTGACGCCCGCGATGATCGAGGGAAGCGGACTCAAAGAATACGCGGAAAAATTTCCGGACCATCTTTTCGATGTGGGAATCGCGGAACAACATTCGGTTGCGTTTGCGGGCGCGATGACGAACGGAAACATCGTTCCGTATATGTGCATTTATTCCACGTTTTTAACGAGAGGAATGGATCAGCTCGTGGAAGACGTTTCTCTGATGAATCTTCCCGTTCGGTTCGTGATCGACCGCGCCGGTTGCGTGGGGCCGGACGGAGAAACGCACCAAGGACTTTTCGATCTCAGTTATCTTTTAGGACTTCCGAACATGGACGTGTTCGTTCCGTCGAACGGACAGGATATGATCGATTCTTTGCGATGGATGGAGACGTATGATAAGGCTCCGATCGCGATTCGATTCCCGAAGGCGAGCGTGGACATCAAAACTCTCGATTTTTACAAAGAATCTCCGATTCGACCCGGGGCGTTTCGTGTTCTCAAAAAGGGAAGGGATATCGCTCTTTTATCGATCGGTTCCATGCTCGACGAATCAAAGAAGGCGGCCGAACTTCTCGAAGGGGTGGGATTCAGCGTAACTCTGATCGATCTCGTTTGGCTGAGACCTCTCGGCGCCGACGCGTTGAACGAAGAATTGGCGAACGTCAGACATTTCGCGATTCTCGACGAAAGTTATGTCGACGCGGGAGCTTCCGGTTATCTTCTCAATCGGATCGCGCCGGAAAATCTTTCGAAATACATCAAGACGTTCGGATTTCCGCCGGAGCCGATCCATCACGGAGAAAGAAAGGAAATTTTCCATGCGTACAAATTGGACGCGCCTTCGATCGCCGAACACGTTGCAGAGGCTTTGAAAAAAAACTTAATCAAGCCTTGAAGGTTCCAAACCGAAAATCAAAGTAAAAACGGGTTATGGAATTGGAAAACTTTACTCCTTCGGATTTTCTAGAAGCGGCAAAATACTTTTACAAAACGGGCGACTCTGACAGAGCCGAATATCTGTTCAAACTTTCACTGGAAAACGAAGAGAACCACGAGGCCTATTTCTTTTTAGGGCTTATGGAGAATCAGAAGGGAAACCCGGAAAGAGGACTGTTGCAGTTCTACAAATCCGTGGAAGTGAATCCGAACTACGGAAACCCCTGCAACGAAATCGGAATCATTCTTTTAAGAGCCGGAAAGGAAACCGAAGCCGTGTACTGGCTGAAAAAATCCTTACGCTGTGAGCTCAACGACGCGCCGCATATTTCCCTCTACAATCTTGCCACTTTGTATAAGATTTGGAATCGCCCGGAAAGATCGCTTCAGTATCTGCACCGCGCGATTTTAATCAAACCCGACTTTGAAGAAGCCAGAAAACTCAAAGAAGAATTAGGTTCTGCGATTTGATCGTCGCCCGGAATTTTATAGAAGTTCCGACAAATCTTCCGTAATAAAAAGCGGCCCCCACCCGAAAAACTCAATGTGTCGCTTCCTAAGGGGCGCTCCACAGGGTGGCGGTGGCGATGACGAGCGATCCGTAGAGAGCGAGGCGCTGAGTTTCACTCGTGGGGATTTTCGACCAAATTTCCCTTACCAAAAAAATCGCCTGACGACAAGAACAATTTCGAACTCACAGTTTGTCGGAACTCCGACAAACTAATCCCCTGGAGAAGGAACCGAACTGAATTCCGGAGGCAACGGAACTTTCGGAGATTCTCCCGTTTCGGGAATTGCGATTTTTTCCCCGCGAAAGCAAATCATAGTTCCGTCTTTTGTTTCTTCCAAAAAAGGACTGAGATCCGAAAGGCAGTTTCGATCCGGACGGAATTTTAACTTTTTATGATGCGGTGTTTTGGCAAAAAGACAACCGTCTTTGTCCAATGCGAAATACAATTCTTTCAAAGAATAGGTGGTTTCGGACTCGGAAAGGAAGACTAACGTGTCTTCGGATTCTCTGCAAGCCACCAGATGGATCGGATATCCTTCCAATTCGAGATAGCCGTTCTCCGCAAATTCTCCGAAACGATTATCGATGAAGATTCCCAGCTCGTCTTCGCGAAGACTTTGACGAAAATATGTAAGCACTTCTTTTTGATCGATGCGGTTCCCGCGGAAAATCCAGCGATCCTCGGAATCGACAAAAATCTCACTGTTGAATTTTCGAGGAGAAGGGGAATGAGGACTTTGCGGTTCCATAAAATTCTTCACCTAAAATTATCCTTATAACGATACGCGACGCCTTCGATCACGCCCATCTCGTTGTTCACGTAACCGATGGCGACCGTGTTCCCGTCTCCGTTTCCCGATTGAACGAGGGTAGGCGGAACGTTCACGATTCCTCGGCCGGTGAAGATCACTCCGTCCATATGATTTGCATATAATTCTTTTTTCAGCTCTGTGACCAAGTATTCCGGCACCCTTCCGTTCGCGAAGGAGCGAATGATAATTTTACCGTACGTGCGGTAAGGCTTCGGAGGAGAAGAATTTCGGATTTCGATTTCGTTCCAGGAGCTTTTATGAGAAAAACCGAATTCTTCTCGTAAAACGGTTTCCGGGATAAATTCTACGGACTCGCAAGAAAAAAGAGTGGAAAGTAGAATCAGTACCGAAAGAATCTTCGCAATCCGTAAAAAGAAGCGAAATCGGGAAGAATTTTCCGTTTCCGGATGCATGATTCCATTCAGAAAAACTGGAAATAAGGCGCAAGTGTTTTAATCTTGTTTCTCGTTTATCGAGAAGTGAGTTGTTCAAAATAAATTAAATGTTATGATAAAACAGGATAAGGGAATCCAGTTCGAATTCGAGTCATTCGAGTCGCACCGTCCTTAAAACTTCAAATGGAAGATACAGAGTTAGAGAAAAGGTCGAGGGAAAACGTATTAAAAATCGGTTATTGTTCTCTGGACGAAATCGAGGAAAAGGTCAAAGCGTTCCGCGTTATGAACCAGAACGCGGCCAAAAAAAGATACATCATCACGAGAGAACCGATTCTGGATTCCGGTGGAAGAACGATTCTCGCGAAAGCCGCCGAGATCGACATCTCGGCGGCCAAACTTTTGAGAAGACAATTCAAAGGTTCTCAGATGTTCAAAACGTTTCAACCCGACGAGGGGATCGTCATCATTTCCGATATGACTTCCGCCGAAGGCGTTTCCTTTACGATGGATATCGTGACTCAGATCATGAACCTCGGGGGAGGCGCTTACGAAGGATTTATCGACCGCGTCGACAGTTTCGCGGAGTTCATCAATCTACTGAAAAAGTCCTTATTTCCGAAACTCATCATCATCGGTTATATTCCGCAAAGTCAGGTTCAATCCGAGCTGTTGAATTTCGTCCGAGTAAAACGGGTCGATAATTATTTGCGCGCAATCGAACTTTCGCACAGTCTTTTCAAACCGAATCCATATTTTCCGAAAATCAAACAGGTCGAAATTTCCCAACACGATCCGAAAAGCTGGGGACGTTTCGTCGTGGAGATTATCCGGGAATATACGCGTCCGTATCTTTTGGAAGAAATCTAAGTTTCGCGTTTTTTCCGATTTAGCGGAGAAGTGTGGGAACTCATACGTTTTCAAGAAACGATGGAATTGCGTTTTAGAGAACAATTCTTACGACAAACGATCGAAAGAAAAAAAATCGAAAGCCCGTTCAAAAAGGAATCGAGCTTTCTTCTTTTTTAAACCTTGAAGAATTCCAAGTTGTCCCGTAACGGATCGGGAAGGGTTCCGAGCGCGTTCATATACTTCTTGTAACGATTTTCCAATTCCGTATATTTACGATTTCTAATATTGATGAAGCGGTTGTGAATCTCCGAGAATGCCGGAGTTTTTGCGACCTTGTCGCGAATCGCTTTACTGAACGGGATATGTCTGTAAAAAATTCCCCGAACGACCTTGTTTAGACGCTGAACCCCGTCGGATTCGTATTTCATCCAAAGCTGATAGTCGTTCGCGAAAATATCACGGTCGTTTCTAAAACGTTTAAAATCGCCCGCCAACTTTTCCTTAATCTCGATCGAAAGATCCTTGTTCTTCTTAAAAAACTGAATGTAATCCGTGTAATCCGCGGTGATCGAAGGGTTCCCTACGTTGTTCCATTCGGCTCCGAGAATCGACTTGGTTAGTTCCCAACGGAATGCGGCGAGTGCGTCTGTGACCATCGTTTTCAGATCGCCTTGCGCGAAGATCGGAAGAACGATTCTTCCCGGACTTTCTTTGGAACCCGCTCCTCTATGAATCGAAAGATCCTGCCACATCATCACCTTGGTTCCGATCGATGGTACAAGGATGAAATCGGGAACCACCGATTTTTGAATAAATTCTTTCGTGATTCCCAATTCGTTGTTATTGTAAATCACTTCCCGATGGAAGATGGAATAGTCCACCGCGACAAGTTCGTGAATCACGTCTTCGAGGATCTTTTTCGTGACATACGACTTATCGATCGCCATCTGACTGTGAAACTTGGTCAGGATCGGGAAGTGTGTCGCGGGACTTCCCGAGGTGAGTCTAACGTTCGCCTCGTAAAGAGAAGCGAATTCGAACTTGAGTCTTGTGTCCGGGTTGTCGAGTTCGGGAGGAATGTCGGATTCTTTTTTGATGTTGATGGTCCTGTTTTCCATCTTTATTTTCTCAAAAAAGTTCTGCCCCATCTCGTCGAGAGAAGTCGGAATCTCCCGTTTATAAATTCTTTCCAGCCACTCCGTTCCGAGCCAAACCGGAACATCCGAAGCGGGAGTCAACGGATCCTTCTGAGTGTACATAAAGGCGATCTGAGAATCGTCCACCATCGTCTCGTCGAAGTATCCGTATTTCAACATGAGATCCACCGGTTTCGGAACGTTGCGGTTCGAATTCATATACTTCGTAAAACATTCCTGATACATATCCCAGTAATGTCTTCCCAGCGTTCTTCGGATCTTTCTGTTGTCCCCTTCCGGATCGAGTGGATTCTTTAAACTCTTGACCTTGACCATCAAGGCGGAGAATTCCTTTACCTTCTCCGCTTCCAAACCGGAGAATTGAATGATGACCGAAGCGGAGTTGTCGAGTTCCTTGCGGATCGCATTCACGTCCACACCCGCCGTAATTGCGGAAGCTGCGGGAGCCTGGGTTTTAGGGGCCGTTTCCTCCATCTTTTTAGCGAGCGCTCCCGCTTTGGATTGAAACGCTTGCGCGTTCGGAGAAAGACCGGCAACCGGAACTCCGAACAAAGCCTGATGACCGTTCTTATATTTTTCGATCTTGCCGGCAACGGCGCCTAACACGGGTACTACGAATTCCGCCGGAGCGGTTCCGTAACCGGAAGAAGTAATGTCGAGAATCAGATAAAACTTTTCAACGAGACTTTGTTCGCCCACAAAAAACAAACGGAACGCTTCGTCCAAATCGGAAAGACAGGCTTTGAGAATTCCGGAAATCTGCTCCAATACGTTCGCAAGTTTCGAACAAACATAAGCGAGCATGGTAGGATCCGCCGTGAAAAGAGCGTTCAAAATTTTCGGGTCCTGCATGACGAGCTTTCGGATGAAGCTGAATTCTCCGTCCTGGAAATCGATCTCTTCGGGATACAGTCTCGTGAGTTGGGATTCGTGTTCTTCTTCCAAAAACTGAGGACTCGGTCTATCCGGTAAAAGACCGCCGTTGTCAAAAAATAATTTCAAGTTCTCCCGACAAAGACGCATCACCGGATCCACGACATCCGCTGAAACTTCGGGGATCGGAGCGCCCGGTTTGATGTCCGGAAAAACGTTCGGATTGAATTGATAGTAAAGAATCGAGAGGTTATCGTTTACCTTTTCGATTTCGGAAGTGATCTTGCGGATCTGATTGGACTTCTTGAAAAGTTCCGTGATTTCGCGTAGAAGAGTCCGCGCGACCATGAGCCCCAACGAGACCCGCGAGCCCACGCTCTTACCGATCGTGTCGCGGTTCATTGCGTATGTGGAAACGACGCAGGCGTCTTCGGCTTGAAGATGAAACGGATATCGACCGCTCGTAAAAAGAGCCACCGATCCCGGAGTTAAATTGGCTCCGCCCAGTTTAAAAAGTTCGAGTTTTCTTCCTCCGGGAACTTCGGTCAGATAACGAACCGTTCCACTATGAAGCACGTTGAGAGTATTTGCGGGAGAACCTTCGGGAAACAATAAAGTTCCTGCGGGAGCTTGGGCTTGTTGTTGTGGAACTGAGGGATCAAATGCCATAATTAGATTATCGAGGGTTAAATGAAAAAGAAACTATTTCTTATCCTTGGAGAAAACACTTTTTTCGAGGGAGAATCAAAAAACCGACCTCTGAAAATCTACGAAGTTCGCATAAATGCAAACGGGAGAATTCTCCCGCAGGATAGGATCGTTTTTCGTTGCACTTGACTCCTTACGCCGCCTGAAAACCATACGGGAAGAATGAATCATAAAATCGAAAAACTGCTCCGCGTCTCCCGGATCGGCATGGTTACGAATCAAAGCGCCTTCGGGCCGAACGGGGAATATCACTTTCAAACCTTACGGAAGCGATACGACTTGAAAAAGATATTTCTTCCCGAGCACGGATTGTTTGCCGAACTTCAGGATCAGGTTTCCGGATCGAATTTGAAATACGCCCTGGACGGAGTGGAATTTATCAATCTTTACGGAGATCATGAATCGAGTCTCGTGCCCGATTCCGTTTCACTCGAAGGTTTGGATTTGATCGTCATCGATATTCGGGACGTGGGCGCGCGTTATTATACCTTTCTCACCACTGCGTATTATTTTTTGGAAGAGATCGCGAAATGGAATTCTTCCGGAAAACAGGAAATTTCAGTCGTCGTTTTCGATTCGCCGAACCCGGCGGGAGAAAGAGTCGAAGGCTCTCCTTTGGAAAATGAATTCGAATCCTTCGTAGGAGTCAGAACGGTATTGCATCGTCACGGATTGACGCCAGGAGAATTACTTTCGTATTATCAAAAAGAATTTTCCTTAAATGTGAAACTCAAGATCGCAAGGAAAGGCTGGTACGCAAAAGAAGATTCCGAATTTCTTTGGATTCCGCCCTCTCCGAATATTCCGTTTCGTTCGACCTGTTACGTTTATGCGGGTCAATGTCTTTTGGAAGGAACCAATCTTTCCGAAGGAAGAGGGACCACGAGACCGTTCGAAACGTTCGGTGCGCCTTACATCAACGAACAAAACGATCGAATCCGCAAAGCTTTGGAAGAATCACAAAATGAAAGCTGCACCTTGCGTCCGTTGAAGTTCATTCCTACGTTTCACAAACACAAGGATGAAATCTGCGGCGGCTTTCAGATTTTGTTGAAGAAGCCCGAAAAATTTCACAGCCTTTTCTTTTCTCTTAAGTTGATACGAATGCTTCGGGAAGAATATCCGAACGACTTCGCATACAGAGAAGGAGCCTACGAATTTCGATCCGACCGGCCAGCGATTGAACTGCTCGTGGGGGATCGATTCTTGTTGGATTACCTTTCGGGAAAATATTCGGATTCCGTTGTATTCGAATATTTACGAGAACAAGAATGGACCTGGAAACGGAAGTGTAAGGAAATTTTGTAAGCTACTTTGTGGAGTTTCCGACGATTTTTTGAATCAATTCGCCTGCTTCCTTTAAGATTTCGTTTGGGACTTCCTTGTGCGGAGTATGTTTTACTCCCTGGATCATCCTTTTTACGGAAGGACCGGATACTTGGTTTACGATCGAATTCACCTGATCCTCGCTTCCGTACTCGTCTTTTTCTCCCTGGATCACGAGCACGGGACATTGAATGTTCGGTAAAAAACGTTCTATATTCCAATTTCTGAATTCTTCGGAAAGCCACGTATCGGCCCAGGCTTTAAAAACTTCTTCCGTTTTGTCGGAATGATATTTTTCCAAAACCTGTTTTAATTTCGTAGTTTGATAAGCGACAACCGCTTCGCGGATACCGGTCAAAGTAATTTCTTCCACAAAAACGTGCGCGCCTTCGGTAATAACTCCGATCACTGTTTCTGGAAATTTAGCGGCCGCTATGAGGGCGATGGAACCGCCGTCGCTATGTCCAAAAAGAATCGATTTTTTAAGATTCAAAACCCGAATTATTTGAAACAGAGTATCCGCTTCCTTTTCCAAGTAGGAACGATCCCTTTTTACGGACGGGAAACGACCGGATTTTCCGTAACCGATCCGATCGTAAACGATCCAATTGCAGCCGTTTGCTTCCGCGAGTCGTTTGGGAAAATCTTTCCATAACGGTATACAACCTAAAGAATCATGAAGAAAGATCAAATAAGAGCGGTCCTTGTTTTCTTCGAATCTCGCGATTCGTATATTTGTGCCGTTTATCTCAATGTCGAACTCTTCGATGTCGCGTAACTTTTTCTTTTGATCCATTCCCAAAAATTCCTTTTCCGAAATACGATTGGAAAGAATAATGTACCGACTGGTACGTACATAATCAAGAGTTTTTGAAAATCGCCTCGATTTATAGTCAAGCCAGTCGGAAACGATCCGATTAGAAAGCGGGGAGGGACGAATCATGTCCGGAAAAGAGGAAATATTGGCGATAACGGCCGACCTGTTTTATACGAACGGATACAATAATACAGGACTGGCCGAAATATTAAGTAAATGTAATTTAGCAAAAACGAGTTTATACCATCATTTCGGATCCAAATCGGGGTTAGGTATCGCTTATCTTGAAAGGATGAAAGAGGACCTATTCAATCGGATCGGATTGTGGGTAAGTAAACGAAAATCTCTCGGAGAATACCTGAACAAATGGATTTGGTATATTAAGAAAAGCATTAAAGAAGGAAAATTTCACGGTTGTCCGTTTGCGAGTTTTTCCTATCAACTTTCTAAAGAGGACGCGACGGTATTTACTCCCAAAGTCGAAGAAATCAGCCGTCAGTGGATAGAAATCTTGTCCGATTATATCGTAGGCTTGCAAAAAAAGGGAAACGTCCGTAAGAATCTCGATGCAAGAACGATCGCTTTGGATATGCTCGCAATCTATCAAGGATACGTGACGTTATGGAAGCTTACGAACGAAATTCGATATATAGAAATGATGGACGGAAAATTTAAGGAATTGGCGAAGAGCGTTGAACTCCCTGGAAGACCGAAGAATTCCGATTGAGTAGATACAGTCCATTGATTCATTGATCAAAAAGAAAGTTTCCGATTTTGAAATTCGCAAAGTTTGCGTTTGATAGATCAAGTCATCGCAAACGTCCGAAGATGTTTGCTTAAACTTTTCGTAAAAGCCAAACGTTTTCGATCGCCTTACATTTTCCCTTTAAACCTCCGATCACTTCTTTGTTTACGATCAGATTTGGATCGTATGACTTTTTATAGTGTCGATCGACTTCCTCGTTGCTTATAGAAAACGGCGGCCCCTCCATCAAGTTCTGATCATACTCGTAACAAATCAGCAGTTGAGGAGCAGTGTCGGTCAGGTTGAGTAAATGATTCGTATAACGATTGCGCATCTCTTCCGGCAAAGCAACCAACGCAGCCCGGTCGTAAATCGCATCGATGGGGCCGAGTATTTCTTTCGATAAGAGAAAAATGTCGCCCACAAAGATGTCGATATTCTCCGCGCTATAGTGATCCAGAGAGTTGAGTTGCTTTATTTTCGGTTCAACCCCGAGCTCTGAAAATAATTGATCGATTGCAATTTGACTCAATTCGGCTCCGGCGACGCGATATCCTTTGGAAAGAAGCCAGGAAATATCCAAGGTTTTACCGCATAAAGGCACAAAGACGCGCCCGTTTTCAGGAGTAGACAACTTTTTAAAATGTTCCACCAAGAATGGATTTGCTTCTTTTTCGTGAAAGGCGATCTCATTTTTTCCCCAACGCTGATGCCAGAAACTTGCTTCCATAAATAACCTCTAGAATCGATTCGTCTTTGCTTTCGTTATTCGTAAAATGAAATTTGCAAAGAACAAAATGAAACTATATTGCAGCCTCCGATTTTTGCGACAATCTCATAAATTGATATTTTCGGTTATTTGAGTTTATGCGACCTTCGTAAAAATACTTGTATTTCGGTGTGAATCGCAATTCTATCCGATAAATAGAAAGCGGAGATTCTCGGATCGTTTCCTTTTGAGAACCGTGTAAAGAAATCCGAATTCAATCTGGAAGGTGTTCCGTACAATAGCAATGGAAACAATCAATCTTGAAAATGATATTTCGCGATCGAGGCTAATCTTAATGATCGATAGTTGCGCCGCTTTGAGTGCCGGTTTGATTCTTCTTTTGATTCCAATTCCATTTGCGAGTTGGTATTCCCTTGCAAATGAATTATTTACGTTTACCGGCGCAATCAATCTTATTTACGGGCTTTATTCGGGTTCTCTGCTCGCAACGATCGTCTTTAAAAAACCGCTTAAAAAATTTTTTGTCAATCTATTGATCCGTGCGAATGTTTTCTGGGCTTTCGTGTGTATCGTGATCATCGTATGGAATTTGTCTAGTATCAATCCTTTCGGGATGGCTCATATTGCGTTCGAGGCTTGTTTTGTCGTATTCCTTGCAACACTTGAATTCTATTTCGTTCGCCCGATTGCGGTTTGATTGAAATCGAATTAATATATTTTGTAAGGGAGAATTCTGAACGGTCCGTTAAAGAGCAGGGCAGTTCCCGTAATCCAATCTTAAAATTTGTGACGTTCAACGAAGAGAAAAGTTGTCCAGCCTGAACTACGGATTTGATTCGATAAAAGACATTTGAAATTCAGTCAAAGAAATCGATTTTGCGCCGAGTTCTTGAATCTTTTGGATAGAGCTTTCATACTTTTCATCAGCGGTTCCGATACATTCCGGAATTATATACGTGTTCAATCCGAGATTGAAAGAATCGAGAGCGGATTTATAGACGCAATATTCGGCTAAGAACCCGGTTAAAAATAGAGAATCGTAGTTTTCTTGTTGCAGTTCCTCGGTCAATTTTCGATTCGAAAAAATGCTATGCTCCTCTTTGTAGAAAAGATTCGTTGTGTCCGAAAGTTCGAAATCCAGTTCGTGTCCTTTGGTATTCGGGATACACATTGACAGATCTTCTTCGAACTGATTCTCCTTATAATTCGAAGCGATGACGTATCGGTCGAAGCTTCGCTCCGATCGCAGTAGGCTTCTTAAGTTCGTCTTGGCTTCGATAATCTTCCTTCTGTTCGGGTGTCTTTTTGCATAAAAGCCGTTGTCGGAGGTGAAATCTTTTTGGAAATCGATTACGATTAAAGCGTACTTCATTGGATTTCAGTGCTACTCATTCGAAAATACGTTGTTAATCTATGACAAACTAAGCGGCGCTGCAATCCGATTTGATTTTTTTTGATCTATGCAGACTAAGTATGACTTAAATACACTGAGTCATACTTGCAGATTGAAACATTTATATAAAGTTCGAAAAAGGACGGTGTTAAGGATCAAACTGAAAATAATCCGTCAGCTTCCGCTTTTAAATGAGTAATTCTTTCGAAACGTATTTCTATGGCCGTTTAAACGGCAATCCAATCAGTAAGACGAATGATTCGTCTCATTTCCGAATCAATTGGCCGAACGCGATCGACTTTGAGATTTTATGCGGCGCTCGTATAAACGCCCAATTCTGTCAAAATCAAAAAAGAGCCTATCTGTCTATTTGTATGAAAGTCGATGAAAAAACGCTATAACATTCATAAAGTGAGACCTCGCGAATTTACATGAATGTCGCCTAAATATCCAAATCGTTTAGTTCATTTTTTTACGTCGAAAAAGCTGCCCCTATTTATGTGGAGGTGTAAACAGACTACAATGCATTTGTTGATTAACGTTGCAGTATTTATACGAATGTCGTCAAAATGCACACTGCGTTCTTAATCATTATGCCAAATGAATTTATACGAATGTCGCCAAAATGCACACTGCGTTTTTAATCATTATGCCAAACGAATTTATACGAATGTCGTCAAAACACACACTGAATCTTTAATCGCGATGCCAACATCCGCCTTGTCGAATTTCGATTAAACATACCTCAATCTTCAAAAATCCCTGATCGACAAAAGAGAGGATCCCTTTCCGCAGCAATAATCGACACTCGAAGAAATTAGAGTCTGCTTCAATCCGTAAATTCGATTCTCCTTATGAAATTTTCGACTTTCGGATTCTTCTGAAAACCCTGTTCCAAAGATTGGAAATGCCAATCAACGATTGATCTTGTTTGTTCGATGTTCGGATCAACCGGATCCAAACGATTTTTCGATCGTTTGAGTCTTTAAATGACCCGATTTTGCGGCGTAGATGAATTAGATTATAAATTGAATTCAATTTCAAGTCCTGATCTTGCAGTTTTGATCGTTTATTTCTGTTAAGAAGATTGAAAATTCATTAGGAGAGTCAGAATGGAAATTCTTTTAAAAAAGCGAATAGGATTAACTCTCACACTCATCACGTTATTTTTTATAAGTAACTGTGGAGGAGGAAAGCAAGGCGATATGTCATCGCTCTTGCTGCTTTTAACGCCTAACAAAGCGGTCGCAAACACGGGGGTTTCCGAAGCGGACGGATTGACATACGGTTCTTCGCCTGTGGAAACGAGTTCGGAAAGCGTTAACGAGAATCAAGGCGTTTCCGATTTGATTCTTTTGAATCCGAAACTCGTCGCTTGGATCGATATCCAAGATCACAGCCAGTGTTTCACGTATTTTACGGTGACGGTAAAGAATCAAGGGAATGGAACTTTCAATCCGTATTCCACGATCAGTGCCTCTGTACAATCCATAACGAATGTGAAGAACGGAGTTCAAGTTGGGCACGCGTTTCGAAATCTTCGTCCGGGTGAAACGCAAGACTTAGCGTTTATCGCAAAGTATTCCATCGAAGATATCGACGATCCGAACGGAGATTTTAAAATCAGCGCGGAGTTTATCGGAGTTACGGACGGTTCTCCAACGAACAGCGATCAAGCGGTTGCATCCGCTTCCAATTGCAAGGCTTCGGATTCTTCTTCGCAACCGCAACAACCCGCCCCGGAAAAGAAGGCGGATCTCATCGTGAGCATCAGCCGTACGGCGACAGAAATTCTTCCGGGTGAAGATATTTCTCAGAAGTTTCCGGTTTGGGTGAGCAATCAGGGAATCGCTTCCGCTAACGGAAGTAGTCCATCGAACGCGGGTTATATGGTTGATCTGATTCTTTCCAGCGATACGAACGTGCCCGAAGGTTACGCGGTTTATTCTCCTAATTACAAGGAAGACGTTCTTTTGGCCGGAGGAAGAATCAGCAATACTCCGAACGTAGAACCCGGGCAACAAGTGCGCGTGAGCGAAGGTTCCAACTTCGTTCCTAAGGACGTTCCTGCGGGGAATTATTTTCTCTGTGCGAGAGTCGATGTCGGATCGGTCGTTTCTGAGATCGACGAAAAGAATAACACGGTTTGTATTCCTGTTGTCGTTTCGAGTAAGAACAAACCCGACCTGATTATTCCCCGCGCTTCCATATATCCGAGCGGAAGAAAGTGCAGAGCTGGAGTTCCGATGATGTATATCACTGCGGAAGTGAAAAATATCGGAACCGTCGCAAGTCCTAAGAAACTCGACGTCGGTCTGATCAATGCGCTCGATACGAAAGGAGAAATCTGGGGTCCAGGAAACGGCATAGGCGGGAATGGAATCGGTCTCGACTCGATTCAACCCGGCGAAACGGTTACGGTAACGTTCCCGATTTACTTCAATATGAAAGATCTTTCCTACAACGGAGGAAAGCATACGTACGATCTGAGAGTGAACCGCGGAAATTGGATTCAGGAATCCGATGTGAAAAACAACGGATATAAGAAGATTTTGGAGATCACTCTGCCGGAAGACGTTTGTATGTAAGTCGAATTCAATCTAGAAAACCAAGAATTTACTGGAGGGCGGGTGATGGCATCCGTCCTTTTTTTATGTGCGATCGTTGATTGTTCGCCGGTCTTCCGAGATAATCGGATCTTTGCGCCTTCCGAATAGGCGACAGTCGCCTAAACGCAGGATCTTTTTTCGACCAAGACGGATTTTCTCGCACCAGAAATACACGATAGTCGCCTAAATGCAGGGGTCTTCTTTCGACGAAGGCGGATTTCACTTATCACAAATACACGCCTGTCGTATAAATGCCGCACGATAACGGACAACGTACGCATCGGTAAAATTCACTTTCAAAAAACGGAAAATACCGTTTTTATAAATTTTCGATCGTGAGAATCTGTTTTTCTTCCTTATGGGAAACCGTAACTTCCAGCTTCAATCCGCTTTTGCCTCCGGCTCTTCTGAAAATTCTTTCCAAAAAACCTTCGGAGGATTTGATTTTGCAATCGGGAGGAAGAGAGTCGATCGTATCGTCGTTCACTCGAAATCGCGCGAACTCGATTTTACCCGGTTGAATCGTTCTTTCCGGAACATCCCAATTTGTGTCGAGGCAATTCAAACCTTCTTTGCCGCTTAAGAAAATCTGAAACTTCCAGGTTGGGTCGGGAAAGCGGATCGCGGTTTCGGTTTCGTTCTTGATAAAGAGAAAAAAAGTCGGGAAGCCGTCCTTGCCGTCGCGGCTTGATTTTACGTACAAAGTCGAAGCTTCCATTCTAACTTTGGATGAGGAAGACTGAACCGTGAACGCGCCCGGTAAAGTGGTTCGTGCGACCATTCCGATCACCAACACGACCAAAACCAAATTCAAGATAAAGATTAAACGAACTCTGGAAAATCTTCCTCCGCCGGATTGTTTTCTGCTTTCTTCCAAGAATTTTCTGAATTCTTCCGGAGAACGAGAATGATACCCACCGCCCATGTTAGATTCCTCCCTTGAGTAGTTTACGGATTCCGGACGCGGTTGGAAAGCCTTTTGATTCCTTAGCGGCCCTTGTCAGCAAAGAAAACGAAAGTTGAACCGCTTCGGAAATCGAAAAACCTCTCGAACCGTAAAACGAAAGAATTCCCGCAAGAAGATCGCCGGTTCCCATCACGGCGAGCTTGGGCTCGGGTTTTTCCCAAAGGTAAACCGTTCCGTTCGGTTCGATCAAAAAGGAAGAATGCCGTTTCCACAAAAGATTCACGCTGTGTTTCCGCGCGTATTCCTTTGCAAGGGAAAGTCCGTGCGAAATCGATTCGATCTTGGTTCCCAAGAGTTGTTCCAATTCTCCCGTATGCGGGGTCAGTAAAACGTTTTCGTGTATTCGAATATTCTTATATGCAAGAATCGCTCCCGCGTCCAATACGCAGAATTTATCCTCGGGCAATAAAAGTTTGGGACATTCTTCCGTTTTTAAACCCGGACCCAAAAGCAAAACGGAGGCTTTTTTCACGAAAGAATGAGAAAGTATTTCGGAAGTTTCCGGGATCGTATTCACCATCAACGAAGGATCTTTTTTTAAAACGGCTCGCACCGTTTTTTCGGAAGGCGTCAGCAAAAGAGAAATCCCTCCGCCTAACTCGTGAAAGGCGAGTAAGGAAGAAAGCGCCGCTCCTGCCATTCCCTGCGAACCGCCCACGATCACGGCCGAGCCGTTTTTGTATTTGTGCGAATCTTCGGTTCTTTCTAAGGTTTTTTGCAGAATGGATTTCGGGATTTTTTTCCAGAGAATTTTTCCGGTGGAAGATGAATTCGGATTCGTTTCGACTTCGAAAGGAGCAGACGTTCCCGAATCCTTCCGTAGATTTCCGCTCGGGAAGCCGATCCGATGAAACGTTCTTTTTATTTTGCTCGGTAAAAAACGGTTTCTCCATTTTTTCATTCCGATTTCGGCTAACGCGTCCGCTTCGAACGGGAGAATTCCGTCTTCCGTAAAACCGGATAGGACGTCGATGCTCAGAACAAAAACCCGCTTTCGGTTGGAACGTTTTACGCTTTCGATCCGGGCGATGACCTCGTTCAAAGGATGTTTTAAGGGAGAATGGAAACCGGTTCCGAGAAGCGCGTCGATCAAAAAGATTCTTTCGTTTCCGAGACGAAATTCTTCGGTTAAAAAATTCTCCAGAGGAAGAATTTGTCCGCCCGCGTTTAAGAACGCGTTTTTGTAGGTCATGGATTCTTCCGACAAGTTTCCATCTTTGAGATACACCGCGGGAACGATTCCTTCCTGGATCAAAAAAAAGGCGAGGGCAAGTCCGTCCCCTCCGTTGTTTCCGTTTCCGCAGAGGATCCAAACCCGATCGTGTTTTAGGATTTTTTTTCTGTATTTTTGGTAAATGGAGAGGGCGGCAAAGCCCATAAAGTGAGAACCGGAAATTCTGGATTGGAGAATCGTTTTTCGATCCAGATCTCCGCTTTCCTGATCGTTAAACAGAGATTCTGAATATTCGAAAAACTTTATTTCCATTTATGGATTTCCAGATAACCGGACTTGATTCTTGCGGAATAGATTTCGTCGTTTAGATCCATCCAGGTTTCTCTCCAAAGTCCTCTCGGCGGAAGATAGTTGAGGCGGATGTTGTTGACGTGATTTCCTTCGTCGTCGTGAACCTGAAGACGGATCGAACTTTCCTCTTCTGTTTCGGTTTCCCATATAAAGAAATTATTATCTTTTAATATCCAATATAGGGACTCGGAAGGGTCTTGGATTTCCTTCAGAGGAGTCGCGGTTTTGGTTTCGAAATCGTATTTGAAAATTTTGCGGGATTTGAATCTGGAATTCTTTTTGTCGAACACGCTGAACGATGCGACGGCGTATTTTCCTTCCAGATGAGGGAGAATGGTTTCGAGTCTTGCCTGCGCCGTTTCCGTATCCGAAATCACTTCCGAAAAATTGGAAGCTCCGATCGATCGAAGGAGGGTTCCGTTGTCATACACGGAAAGTTTCATTTCTCCGCCGGATCTGTGAAAGACGAAAAGGAGATCGTCTTCTCCGGTTTCCATTCGTTCGATATATCCGAACGGAGTGGTTCCGGAAATTCCTTCCACGTAGATCGTATTCAATAGTTTTCCAGCATCCGAAAAATGTAATATTGCGGAAGGAATCGCTTCTCTGTATTCCGTGTCGAACGACCCGCTCTTTTTTAGGAAGATGTCTTCGTTGGCGGGATCCACCTTGGGTTGTTCTTCTTTTCCTGTTCTGGATTGAAGATAAATTTCTTCGTCGCTGTTCACCGCGACGAGTCCGATCTTTCCGATTTTTGCGGGAATCAGTTTGTATTTGTCTCCGACTTTTTCCTTGATCGTCCCTAAAATGAATTTGAGTTCCCCATCGGTGGAGAATACTTTCAATAAGGATTGTTCGAAGTCCGGAACATAGATCTTACTCGAAACGACGGGCAAGGTTTGGGGGAGATTGGTGGGAACTCCGTTCAAAACTTTGGCCTGAACGTCCGCAAGTGTGCTGCCTAACTTGATTCTTCCGTAAAGATAAGAGTTGTAATTGTCCACTTTAAAGCGCGTGCAACCTAGAATTGCCGCGCCTAAAAAAACGATTCCAAAGAATAGAATCGACATCCCGCGTGTTGCGGTGTGATTTTTGGAAATTGATTTGAGATTTCTCATGAAAGCCTGATGGATCTTGGAATGTAACGATACCATTCCAACACATTGATTGGAAAACAAGCAATAATCCGGGGAATTCCCTCCGCTTGGGAATACCCGGGTTTTTTTACTTTACACTGTAGCCAAATTTGAATAGTTTGATTAGGATATCAGGAAAAATTCATTCATTTTTGAGTTTTCTCTCTAAGGCCGGGGTTTGACAGTAAGCAGGGAAGAAATCAGCAGTATTCTGGATGGCGTCCTGCATTTGCCTGTCAAGCTGTACTCATTAAAGGTCAACCAAAGGCCTAACCACTCGTTGATCGAGGTCGTCTTGGACAATCTTGAACATCCGTATGGTTCAGTCAGCCTTCTGGAATGTGAGCATGTTTCCAGAAAACTGCAAGAAGAGTTAGAACAGATCTCACCGGATCTGGATTACACTCTTAAAGTTTCCTCCGCCGGGGCGGAACGGAAACTCGACCTTCCGGGAGACCTGGATCGTTTCCGGGGAATACCGGTTCGTCTGATTTTTCTATCCGAACAATCAGAGAATCCCCAGGAAGGAATTTTTCGGATAGTGGGACGCGAAGGGGATCAGGTGATTCTGGAAAAATTCCAGAAGGGTAAGAAATCTGCGGGAAAAAAGCAGACGACCCTGAACCTCAAGGATATACTGAAAGGGAATCTCTACGTAAGTATTTGATATGGCAGTTAAGAAGACACAATCGGAAGGAAATCTGTTGGAGGCGATCCAACAATTTTGTGCGGACAAGTCCCTCGATCGGGAAGCCGTTATGGGAGTCATTCGTGATTCTCTCATAACCGCATATAAGAAAAAGTCCGGCCTCGAAGGTCTGGAAGAGTCCGAAGATTCGGAAATACCTTCGCCCGTTACCGTAGAGTTTGCGTCCGGTAAAGACAGCGTAGTCATCGCAATCGCAAAGAAAGTAGTGGAGGGCGCGCCTTCCTCCGCTCTCGAAATCAGTTTAGAAGATGCTAAAGCGATCGACGCTTCTGCGGAAGTCGGTTCGGTCGTTTCGTTCCGCGAAAAACCAGTGGAACTCTCGCGGATCATCTCCAGCCAAGCAAAGCAGATGGTCTTTCAGAGATTGAAAGACATGGAGAAGGAACTTCTCTATAACGAGTATAAGGCGAAAGAAGGCGAACTCACTCACGGTTATTTCCAAAGATGGAAAAAGGACGCGATGAGCATCGACCTCGGCAAAGTGGAAGGCATCATGCCTCGCCGTGAACAGAATCCGGGTGAAAAGTATCACAGCGGAGACAGACTCAAAGCAATCATTCAAAGAGTGGAACTTCGTCCAAGAGAACCAATCCCGGTGATCACTCTTTCCAGAGCTTCCGCGGATTTCGTTCGTAAATTGTTCGAAATGGAAATTCCGGAAATCTACGACGGACTTGTGGAAATCGTAAACGTAGCCAGACAACCGTCTATCAGAACGAAGGTTGTCGTTCGTGCGACCCGAGGCGATATCGATCCGGTCGGCGCTTGCGTCGGGATGAAAGGGGTTCGTATCCAATCCATCGTACGGGAGCTCGGTAACGAAAGAATCGATATCGTAGAATCTTCCGACGACGCCGCAGAATTTATCGCGAACGCGATTTCTCCCGCGAAACCGGTCGAAGTAAAAGTGGACGGTTCCGGAAGAGAAGCGATGGTAGTCGTTCCCGACGATCAGCTTTCTCTGGCGATCGGAATCAACGGTTCCAACGTAAAACTCGCGTCTCAGCTTGCGGGTTACAAAATCGATATTAAAACCGTGGCTCAATACAACGCGGAACTTGCTTCTCCGGAAGCGAGAGAAAGACTCGAAAGACTTTTTTATACTCCTGCGGAAGAAGCAAAAGTTCAACCGGAACAAGAAGAAGAGGACGAAGGATTGACTCCTCTGGAAGATCTGCCCGGACTCTCTGCCCGTATTGTAGGGATCTTGAAGAGCGAAGGCATCAAAGATCTGGAAACCCTGATCGAATACAGCCAAGACGATCTGGCAAAACTGCAAGGAATCGGACATACGACCGCCGGACAGATTCTCAAGTTATTGAGAGAATCCGTGGAATGGGTGGAGGATAACTGAGAAAACCCGAACGGGTTTTTTCAGAGCCGGAGCTTCAGTGACTTCGGAAAGCCAGGGTATCATTATGGAAGACAAAAATAAGACGATCAAGGAAACGCTCCAGGGCGCAGCGGACGCGGGAAAACGCAAGAAGCTGATCATTAAGAAGAAAGGCGACGAAGCTCCGTCTCCTTCCCCCTCTGCATCTCCTAAGAAAGAAGCGGCCGCCGATTCTGCTCCTGCAAAACCGGTCACCCCGCTGCCTCCAAGAGGCGATTCCGGTCAATCACCGATCGTCCGTCCCGCTCCTTCCGCTCAGAGAGACGCAAAAAGCGAAGAATCTCCGAAAAAGCCGGACGCGGGCCAAAGCGGTTCCCGTCCTCCAAGAGACAGGGATTCACAGGGACAGAGTGGAGATTCTTCCTATCCGACTTCACGTTCTCCCTTTCAAAAAGAAGATTCTAATATCATCGTATCCAGACCGACCCAAAGCGGCGGTTATCAAGGGCGTAGCAGCTCCGGTCAAGGCGGCGGCTATCAAGGAAACCGTGATCGTGGCCCCGGTCAAGGCGGCGGTTACCAAGGCAATCGTGGTCCAGGTCAAGGCGGCGGCTACCAAGGCAATCGCGGCCCGGGTCAAGGCGGTGGTTACCAAGGCAATCGTGCTCCAGGTCAAGGTGGTGGTTACCAAGGCAATCGTGCTCCAGGTCAAGGCGGTGGTTACCAAGGCAATCGCGGTCCAGGTCAAGGTGGCGGTTATCAAGGAAATCGCGGACCGGGACAAGGCGGACCCGGTGGTGGAAATCGTTTCGGCGGCGGTCCGGGAGGTCGTACCGGTGGAGGACCAGGCGGACGTCCTATGCCGATCACTTCCGCGGAAGTCGAACTTTCTCAAGCACGAGGCGCGGCCGGTGCGAACAAAAAGAAAGACCACGGAAAAGAAAAAACATCCTCCGATAAGAGGGATTTTTCCGGCGCGGAAAACACGAAATTCTTTAAACAAAGATTCAAAAAGACGAAGGTCGCCGGAGTTTCCGGGATTTCCGTACCGAAAGAAATTACAGTATTAGAAAATGTGCAAGTAGGCGAACTCGCCAAGAAGATGAACCTCAAGCCGGGGGACGTCATCGGAAAACTCATGAAGATGGGTATGATGGTGACGATCAACAACATCATCGACGCGGAAACGGCTGCACTTCTCGCGGATGAATACGGTTGTAAGGTGAAAGTAGTTTCTCTTTACGAAGAAACCATCATCGAAGAAGAAAAAGACAACGAAGAAGATTATATCAATCGCCCTCCGGTCGTTACGATCATGGGGCACGTCGACCACGGTAAGACGAAATTGCTCGATACGATCCGCAGAAGTTCCGTGATCGATACGGAATCCGGCGGAATCACGCAGCACATCGGTGCGTATCAGGTAAGAACCGCACGCGGTTTGATTACATTCTTGGATACCCCGGGTCACGAAGCGTTTACTTCGATGAGAGCGCGCGGTGCGAAAGTAACCGACATCGTGATTCTTGTCGTCGCTGCGGATGACGGAGTCATGCCTCAAACCCTCGAGGCGATCAGCCACGCAAAAGCGGCGGAAGTTCCGATCATCGTTGCAATCAACAAGATCGATCTTCCGACTGCGAATCCCGACAAGATCATGCAAGAACTTGCGAACCACGGTCTTCAATCCGAAGAGTGGGGCGGGGAAACGATGTATGCGAAGATTTCCGCTCGTGAAAACATCGGAATCGACAAACTTTTAGAAATGATTCTTCTCCAAGCGGAAGTAATGGATCTTAAATCCAATCCGAAACGGAGAGCGAAAGGAACCATCATCGAAGCGAAACTCGATCCGGGTCGCGGTTCGGTTGCAACGGTTCTTATCCAAAACGGAACGCTCCGAGTGGGAGATCCGTTCGTTGCGGGAGTGTTCTCCGGTCGCGTAAGAGCGATGTACAACGACCTCGGTCAACTGATCGAAGAAGCGGGACCTGCGTTCCCGGCTCAGGTTACGGGTATCGACGGCGTTCCCGATGCGGGCGCTCCGTTCGACGCGATGGCGGATGAAAAAGAAGCCAGAAATATTTCCCAACACAGAATCGAGTTCGAAAGAATCGGAAATGCAGGAGCCGCTGCGGGAACTTCTTCCAAAGTAACTCTCGAGAACATGAACGAGTTCATCAAACAAGGGGCTTTGAAGGAACTCAAGGTCATCATCAAGGCCGACGTTCGCGGTTCTGCGGAAGCGATCAAAGAATCTTTGGAAAAACTTTCCACTCCGGAAGTGAAGTTGAACGTGATCCAGTCCGGCGCAGGCGCCATCGTGGATATGGACGTGATGCTCGCTTCCGCTTCGAACGCGCTGATCATCGGTTTCCACGTTCGTGCGAATCCGAAGACGATCGCTTTGGCGGAAAAAGAACAGGTTCAGATCAAGTATTACAATATCATCTATCAAGTCGTGGATGAGATCAAACTCGCGATGGAAGGACTTCTCGAACCTGAGAAGATCGAAGAAGTCATCGGAACCGCGGAGATCAGAGAAATCTTCAAGGTTTCCAAGGTCGGAAACATCGCAGGTTGTATGGTCACTTCCGGAAGAATCCAGAAGTCCGCGAATGTGCGCGTGATCAGCGACGGAGTAACGAAGTTCGACGGGAAACTGAAATCCCTCAAACGGGTCAAAGACGATGTGAACGACGTCGTATCCGGTTTCGAGTGCGGGATCCAGGTGGACGGTTTCAACGACTTTAAAGTCGGAGATATCATCGAAGCTTACAACGTCACCGTGATAAAGCGGAAACTTGAATAGGAAACCCGGACCGTGAATCCGATCCGAAGAAGAAAAATCGAAGCGGAAGCAGTTCGAACCGTTGCGATGATGATCCTATCGGGCAAGGTAAAGGATCCGAGAGTTCATATGGTTTCGGTTCACCGCGCGGAGATTTCCGACGACGGAAAGAACATGCGTGTTTATGTGACCGCGATCTGCACGGACAAAAAGAAATTAAAAGTATTATCCGGACTCAACAGCGCCGCCGGTTTGTTTCAGACGACGCTGTCCGGAAAGTTAGGACTTAGAATCACACCAAGAATGCAATTCCTCTGGGATGAGGAATATATTCAGAGTTTGGATGAATCACTCAGACTTACCAGAAAACCCACAAATCCGGACTGAATCCGGATTTTTACTGATCCACAAACCGGAAGGAATGACTTCTTCGGATCTTGTGGTCACCGCCCGTAAAAAACTCAGATTCAAAAAGATCGGTCATACCGGAACCTTGGATCGGGCCGCGAGCGGACTTATGATTCTTCCCGTGGGAAGTTGCACGAGTTTTTCCAGCGTATTCTTGGAAAAAGAAAAATCCTACGAGGCTTGGGTCAGACCGGGAGAATCCACCGACTCGGGCGACAAAGAAGGCGAAATCTTAGAATCCCTTCCGAAAGAACAAACGGAAACTTGGTTCCACGAACACCAGGATAAACTCAAAAAATTATTTCTCGAAGTCCCGACCTGGGAAAGTCAGGAAGCTCCCGACGTTTCCGCGCTCAAGGTCAACGGGAGAAGAAGATCGGATCTGTTTCGGGAAGGGGTCGCCTTAGTTCCCGCGATCCGAAAAATCAAGATCTATCAATACGAACTCGGAACATTCTCCCCTGAATCGATCTTTTTTAAGATCCGGGTTTCCGCGGGAACCTACATCCGCAAGATCGTGATGGACATTTCCGAACGCGCAGGGTTCCCGATGCGGCTCGAACGATTGGTCCGCACGAGCATCGGTAAATTAAATCTGAGCCAAGCGGATTCTTACGAAAATCTGTTGGAAGGGAAGGTTAAGATTCATCCGCCGGAATCGATCTTAGAATTCCCGACCGTCGAAATCCCCGGCACGGAAGTCCGAGGCGTTTTGAATGGACGAAAGACCAAACTAGAATGGATTCCCGGAACGGAATTTCTTCTCGTTTCACCCGAAGGAGAGATTCTCGCGTGGTGCAAAAAAGAAGAACATGGAATTCATGAGTTAGATTATAAATATTTAAGGGTCTTTCCTAAAAATTAGCTTTAAAGCGGTCCCTATCACCTGAAAAATGGTAAAAAGGTATATTCACGATATGATAGCTACTGAACAGAAAAAACAAATTATCAGTAATTTTGCCCGCAAAGCGGGAGACACCGGTTCAACCGAAGTACAAGTCGCTCTGATTGATGCGAGAATCAAAGAACTCAACGAACATTTCAAGTCACACAAAAAGGATTTTCATTCTAAAACCGGTCTTTTAAGACTCGTGAGCAAAAGAAAGAAACTTCTGGATTATCTCAAAAGAACCGAATTAGACCGTTACAAAAAACTGATCGAAACTCTCGGACTCCGTAAGTAAGCGAGTCAGACATGGCACATACAATCTCCGGCCAATACGGCCGCGATACAATCGTTTTAGAAACAGGGAACTGGGCAAAACAGGCCCACGGAGCTGTAGTCTATCGTTCCGGGAATCTGGTTTTACTTGCTACCGTTTGCGCCGCCGACGAAGCAAAAGAGGGACAGGATTTCTTTCCTCTTACTTGCGAATATACCGAGAAACTTTATTCCGTCGGCCGCTTTCCGGGCGGTTACTTCAAAAGAGAAGCAAAACCCCCCGAGCACGAAATTCTCATTTCCAGAATCATAGACAGACCGATCCGTCCTTTGTTTCCAGAAGGATATTTCTGCGAAGTTCAGTTGCAAGTGCAGGTTCTTTCCGCGGACGGAGACGTTTCCGTTGCGGGACACGCATTGAATGCAGCGAGCGCCGCATTAGCGGTTTCTGATATTCCATTCAACGGTCCGATTGCGGGCGCAAGAATCGGAAGAATCAACGGAGAATTGATCCTCAATCCGACTACGAAAGAACTCGTAAATTCCGATTTGGATCTCGTCGTTGCCGGAACTAAAACTCATATCGTAATGATCGAGGGAGAAGCGAAAGAACTTTCCAACGAGGAAATGCTCGCAGCCCTTCGTTTCGCGCAAAAGCACATCGCGGAATTCGTAACTCTTCAGGAAGAATACGCGAAAAAAATCGGCGTCGTTAAAAGAGAAGTCAAACTCAGAGTTCGTGACGCTGAACTTCTCGCAAAGGTGAAGGAATACGCGTTTGATAAGCTGACTGCAGCCAATCAAACTCCGGACAAAACCGCGAGAAGTAAAGAAATTTCTAATGTAAATAAGGAAGTCGTGGACTTCTTCAAACAAACCGTGGAAGAGTCCGACAAGATCAAGGACATCAAAGCTTACCTTCACGAATTGGAATATGAAATCGTTCGCGAACAGGTTTTGTCGAAAGGAACTCGTTTCGACGGAAGAAAGTTGGACGAAATTCGTCAGATCTCCGTGGAAGTAAATCCTCTTCCCGGTCCTCACGGTTCCTCCGTTTTTACAAGAGGTCAAACCCAGTCCTTGGGAGTGGTAACTCTCGGAACGGGCGCCGACAACCAAAGATACGAAACACTCGAAGGACAAAAAGAAAAGTCCTTTATGCTTCACTATAACTTCCCCGCGTTTTCCGTGGGCGAGGTTCGCAGATCTTCCGGTCCGGGAAGAAGAGAAATCGGACACGGAAACCTTGCAGAACGCGCGTTAAAGCTTGTTCTACCGAAACCGGACGAATTTCCGTATGTGATTCGTGTCGTATCCGAAATCTTAGAATCCAACGGTTCCAGTTCCATGGCCTCCGTTTGTTCCGGTTCTCTCGCGCTGATGGCTGCGGGTGTTCCGATCAAAGGAAGCGTTTCCGGAATCGCGATGGGACTTTTCTCCGATTCTTCCGGTAAGTATGCGGTTCTTTCCGATATCGCCGGTTTGGAAGATCACTTCGGAGACATGGACTGCAAAATCGCTGGAACCAGAAAAGGAATTACCGCATTCCAAATGGACTTGAAGGTGACTGGCGTCAGCTTCGACGTTTTGGAAAGCGTATTCGCTCAAGCGCAAAAGGGAAGATTCCATATTCTTGATATTATGGAGAAACATATCTCCACCGCATCGCCTACGTTAGCCGGAACTGCTCCGAGAATCATCGTTCGAAATATTCCTAAGGATAGAATCGGCGAGTTGATCGGACCGGGCGGTAAGAACGTTCGCGGTATCAGCGAGTTGACCGGAGCGGAACTTTACATCGAGGACGACGGGCGCGTAACCATTTCCGGTTCGAACCAAGAGTCCGCGGAAAAAGCCGCGAAGATGGTCGATGGATTCTTTACCGAAGTGGAAGTAGGAAAGATCTACGAAGGAAAAGTAAAACGAATCGCCGACTTCGGTGCGTTCGTCGAAATTCTTCCCGGAAAAGAAGGTCTTTGCCATATCTCCAAGATCGATTTCAAACGAGTGAACTCGGTAAAAGACATCGTCAAAGAAGGCGATATCATTCGAGTGAAAGTTCTGAACGTCGATAAGACCGGAAAGATCGATCTCTCCAGAAAAGACGCTCTCGAAGAAGAACAAGTATAAGATTCTTCTAATATTCCCTTGGCGCAGGAACCTTCACAGTTAGTTCATAGAAAAGTTCTGCCCGGGGGAATCACCGTTCTCTTTCAACAAGCCCCTCACACAGTCAGCGTTTCCGCGGGCGTTTTTGTCCGCGTAGGTTCCAGGCACGAATCCGCAAAGAACGCGGGTTATTGCCATTTCTTGGAGCACATGCTCTTCAAGGACACGGAAAAGAGAACCGCGAAACAGCAAGCCGAAGACATTGAAAGGGTGGGCGGCTTTACGAACGCGGCGACTTCCCGGGAATACACGTATTTTCACGTAACGGTCGCCGGTAAACATATCGGCCTCGGCTTAGAACTGTTAGCCGAGATGATCTACGAACCTCTGCTCAAACAATCGGACATTGAAAACGAAGCCGGAGTCATTCTGGAAGAATTGCAGGGTTACGAGGATTCTCCCGAAGATTATATCCACGATTTTTATTATCAGAATTTTTTTCCTAAAAACTCTCTGGGCCGAGACATCATCGGAACGAGAGAATCCGTTGGCGGAGTCAATCATAAGAAGCTATTAGATTTTTATGATACGTATTATCATACGGAGAACATGTTTCTTTCGATTTCGGGCAACTTTGAACCGGACGAGATCTTTTCGATCGTAGCAAAATACTTCAATAAGCCCAGAAAGAAAAAGAAGGAAGGAAATTCGCTTTCACTTCCGAAAAAACAATGGGGTTATTTCCCGAAAAAGAAAAAGCTCGAACAGGTTTATTTTATTCTCGGCGGAGAAGGGTTTGCGCGGGAATTTCACAATGCTTCCAAAGCTAGCCTTTTCACTCATATCTTGGGCGGTGGTACGTCTTCCCGTTTGTTTCAAAAAGTGCGGGAAGAAAAAGGTCTTTGTTACCAGATTACCGCTTATCCTTCCTCTTACGCCGATATCGGAATCAACAGCATCGTTTGTTCCACTTCAAAGGATAAATTCATCACTTGTATGGAAACGATTTCCGACGAAATCAAGTCCATCTTAGATCGCGGAATTACGGAACAAGAATTACGGGACGCGCAGTCCAATCACGAAGGGACGCTTTCCATCAGTTACGAACAAACCGAATCGAGAATGAACACGATCGCTCTGATGGAGCTTTATTACGGTAGAAATTATTCGTACGAGGAACGGGTAAAGGAAATCTATTCGATCACTTTGGATGATCTCAATTCGTTCGCGAAGTCCGTATTCGGAATTCCAAAGCTACATCTTTCTGCGTTGGGCAATCTCGGATCTAAGGAAGAAAAGGCCGTTCAACGGTTGTTTTCGTTTTAACGAAGATATTCGAACGTACGCGGGCGTTTATGCGACGTTCGTATAAGTCAGTGGAATTGTTTTTGTTAGGACGTTGTCTGCGTGGGCGGTTTATGCGACAGTCGTATAAGTCGGTGGAATTGTTTTTGTTAGGACGTTGTTTGCGTGGGCGTTTATGCGACAGTCGTATAAGTCAGCGGCATTGCTTTCGTTAAGCTGTTGTTTGCATGGGCGGTTTATGCGACAGTCGTAGATAGGCGTTGGGCAAAAATCTTCGACCGAATTTAGACAACGTTCATAGATTTACGCGGGATAGTTTTGATTATAACGATGTTTGTGCGTATGTTTATACGAAATTCGTATAAATCGATTAGATCGAGGAGAGATACTCGGCCGAATCGATGTACATTCAAAATATATGATGTGTCAGCAACGACGCTGACTTTTTTACGTGAATCGACTCAAAATATACAAGTTTTTCAGAAGTTCGATAGGCCTTCGTTGTGTGATGACGTATTAAAACTTTCCGACGTTCCGCGGAAATGAAATCGATAAGGCTTTCACTCGTTGAAAAAGAACCGAAAAATATTTCCGCTTTTTCGTTTGTTTATTCCTCGATGATCGCGAAGTAGTTCCCTTCAAAATCGGGAAAGTTGAATACTTTTTTTCCGTTTGGGAAATTCACCATTTCCCCGACGTTCACTTTTTTGTCTTTCAGTCTTTGGTACAGTGCATCGATGTCGTCGTCGGTCGACATGAGTATGGACGGCGTTCCGACATTCATATCCGGATTGGCTGCTGCTACGGCTTTTTTGTTTTGAAGAACGAGTTTGGTAGAATTCGGTCTTCCGTCGGAAAGGATGATGGCGAAGGTTTCTCCGTATTCCTCTCTTCCTTCCACCCGAAAGCCTAAATTGCTCACCCAGAAATCGGCGATTCCTTTTTGATCGTTTACATAAAGCATGACTTGGTTGAATTTAATCATAGTAGTTTGTCTTTGTACTCGTTTCGATTCTGCTTCGCAACGAAAAAAACTCGTTCGAAATTCAAGATTCGAATCGGAAGTTTTTGCTGAATTTATGCGACATTCGCAGAAACGCACCTATGTGTTTCCATCTTCCCCCAAGTAGATTTTTCTGCACCATTCGTATAAAGACCGAACTCCATCCCTTCGCGCAAAGGATTTATGCGAAATTCGCAGAAACACAGAATTTCAACAAAATCCTTTTTCTCATTCAGTTCTTCGCCTTTAAAAAGATTGTGATCGAACTTCGGCCTCAAATCATGGAATTCTCCCTCGCAGGGAAATAGAAACTTCGATTCAAATTCGGATCTTTCAAAAGGAAATCTTTATCGTATGAAAATCTCGGTTAAAAAACTCAAACCAAACGCGGAACTTCCCGTTCTACAAACGAAACACGCAGCCGGATATGACGTTCATGCTTGTCTGGACGTGAATCTTGTTTTGGAACCGGGTAAGGTTTTTCTCGTGCCCACCGGACTTTCGTTCGCGATTCCGGAGGAATATCATTTCGAGATCAGACCGAGATCCGGCTTTTCCACAAAAAATCGAATCCTAATTCCGAATTCTCCCGGAACGATCGACAGCGATTATCGCGGCGAATTGATGATTCCTCTTTTGAACTTGGGTGATTCTCCCTTTGTCGTCGAGCACGGGATGAGAATCGCTCAGCTGTTAATCCGAAGAACCTGGTACGCGGAATGGGAACTGGTGAACGAGTTTGCGGATCAGACCGCGCGAGGTGCGGGAGGTTTCGGTTCCACCGGACATTGAGATCGACGTTCTAAAAAGGACGGAATTTTTTCCGGATCGAGTGTTGTTTTGTTAAACGACTTCGATTCTTCTTTCTGCGGAGAGCCGAGAGCGTAATCGGATTTGAAGCGGGTCGGAGGACGTAGTTGGAAAAATCGGAAACATCCGAGAAGGTATTTGGAATTCACGAATGGATAAAAACTCTTCAATATCTTTTCGCTTCCGGTTTTTTTGCGGGGGTAATTTGGACCTATACGGATTCCGATAAACTCCTTCATCCGATTCTTTATTATGCGACATTCTTACTGCCCGGGATCGGTTTTTCCTTTGCTTTTTATTTCATTCTGAAACTGCTACCGAAACGAAATTTTTCCTTCGCTCTGTTTTGTATTCTTACGAATCTTTTATTCTTACTTTTCGCTTCCCTCTTTGCGCTTTCGAGCCGCCTCGTCGAATATCGATTTTACGGGATGTTCGATCCGAACTTCGTCGAACAAAACATCGTCTTTCTGAATTTTTTGCGATTCTTTCTGATTCTGAGCGTTTCTTCCTTTGCGGAGATGAAAATTATTGAATATACTACGGATATAAGATTAAAATTTCGTTATGTATTTCTGATCGCTTTGATCGCCGGTCTTTCGGGTGTAGTCGTTTTTTTCGGAACCGCGGATTGGATTCGAGAGGCCTTTGATTTTTTCCGTTTAAAGGGAGAAGCTGATCGGGAATTCCATGATTGGAACGTAATTTCGATTCGATTTACGTGTTTCGTCTGGACCTTGATCCACGGCTGTATCACGGTCGTTTTTATTTGGGCCGGAGAGGACGAATTCGAGTCTGAATTTTTGCCGGTAAATTCGAATTCTTAAAACGGAATTTAGGATTCTTTAACGCAGGTCTTTTTAGACTTAGAGGCGGCTCTAAGTCGATCGGACCGTTCGTTTTTGATCGTAAGGAGTTACCGTTTTAGTCTAACTTGTAAAAGGCATCGGAGTCGTTCTGAATTTATGGATACACATTTAAAGGGAAAAACCGCGCTCGTTACTGGCTCGACCGTCGGAATCGGATTTGAAATCGCGAGACAACTTTTGCAAGAGGGAGTCACCGTTTGGATCAACGGAAGAAGCGAGGAGCGGGTCGAGAATTCCATTAAACTGTTATGGAAAGCGGTGCCTAACGCGAAGATACACGGAGTTGTCGCGGATTTCGCGAAAAAGGAAGAAGTGGAGGCGATCCGTTCCAAAATTCCCACGGTAGATATTCTCATCAACAACGTCGGTATTTTTGAACCGAAGGAATTTGCGGAGATACCTGACGAGGATTGGTTCCGCTTTTTCGAAGTGAATCTGTTAAGCGGAGTTCGCTTATCAAGATATTATCTGCCGCAGATGCTGCGCCAAAATTGGGGAAGAATTCTCTTTATTTCGAGCGAATCCGGCATTCAGATTCCGGAAGAGATGATTCACTACGGAGTGACGAAAAGCGCGCAGATTTCTTTGGCGCGGGGACTTGCTGAACTTACGAAAGGAACGAACGTTACGGTGAACTCGGTTCTTCCCGGTCCAACGCGTTCGGACGGTGTCGGCGGATTTCTGGAAAATCTTGCGGCTCACAAAAAAGTTTCCGTGGACGCGATCGAAAAGGAATTCTTTAAAACCGCACGTCCCACTTCTTTGCTGCAACGATTTGCAAGCGTGCAAGAAGTCGCCAATCTCGTTACTTATCTTTCCAGTCCTCTTTCATCCGGAACGAACGGCGCGGCCTTGCGAGTGGACGGCGGAGTCGTGAAGTCGGCATTCTAAGATGAAGTTGAAACTCAGCGTTCTCGATCAATCCCCCATCCGCAAAGGGGGAACCGCAAGACAAGCGATTCAGGAAACCGTGGAACTCGCACGACTCGCGGATCGTCTGGGCTACACTCGTTATTGGGTATCAGAACATCATAATATTCAAGGTCTTGCAGGTTCCACTCCGGAGGTTTTGATTTCGCATCTCGCGGGTGAAACGCAGAGGATTCGCGTCGGCGCCGGAGGAGTGATGCTTCCGAATCACAGTTCTCTCAAGGTTGCGGAGAATTTTAGAATGCTCGAAACTCTTTTTCCGGGGAGAATCGATCTCGGTCTTGGTCGCGCCTCGGGCAGCGATCGTCTTACGGCTTCCATCTTAAATCCGGGCGCTCAATTCGTTCGAAACGATTTCGGACAACAGCTTTTGGATCTGCAATGTTTTCTGACCGATACGGCAGAGGCGGATTCGATTCAAACAAAGGTGAAGGCGATTCCTAAAGCGGAAACCGTTCCCGAACTTTGGGTTCTTACTTCCAGCGGGGAAAGCGGTTTGCTTGCGGCAAACTTCGGTCTCGCTCTTTCGTTCGCGCATTTCATCAATCCGTTCGGAGGACCGAACGCGGTGCGCGCGTATAAGGAACGGTTTCAACCTTCGGATGCATTCGATTTTCCGCAAGCGAGCCTCGGGATCTTCGTTCTCTGTGCGGAAACCGAACGCAAGGCGGAAGAATTGCAAACCGTGATGGACAAACAGCTTTTGAACATTGGCAAAGGAATCAGTGAAGGGGTCGTTTCTTACAAAGAGATTTCCGGTCATTCTTACTCTGAATTTGAAAAAGCGGTCATCGCGCAGAATCGGGGGAGAATGGTGGCCGGAACTCCGGACAAGGTCAAAGAGGAGATCTTGAATCTTACGGCGGAATACGGCGTGGACGAAGTGGTCGTAACTACGATTTGTTATGACTTTGAGGATCGCCTGCGTTCGTATCAATTGCTTGCGGATGTTTTTGATTTGGAGCCGATGAGGCTCTGAACGGAAAAGACCGCAGGATTTCCGTACTCCGAAAAGTTTGGACGGAACTCCGGCCAATTCCCCGCCCACGAAAAAATCCGACCGAAAGGCGGTCCGTTTCCACTTCGAATTCTCCCGAAATTTCCCTTCCAAAAAACGCCAATTAAGTCTCTTTTCTTTTTCCGGGCTCTTTCCGATACAAATAGCATGGAATCCAAAGACCTCAAACCAGCCTGGAATCTGCAAAACGGGAAGATGATTCTTCCGTACGTGTTACTCTTTGCGGGGATCATTTTGACCCTTTCCTTGGGTTCCTTTGACGCGGGCGAGCAGGGGATTCAGCATAACTTCTTCGGAAGACTCGGATTTTATCTTTCCTACGGAATGTTTTTTATGTTCGGTGCGGCTTCGTTTTTGCCCGGACTGTTCGCGATCGGACTCGGATCTCTTCGACTCGTCAAAGAAGGATTCGAACTGACGAACCGCCTTTTCTCCCTTCCGGTATTCTTATTTTGTTTCACGGTTACGCTTCAGATCACCGGACACGTATCGGCGATTCCGTTCGCGTCGCAAGGAGGACTCGTCGGTCAGCTTCTTTCGACGGGGCTCGAGTTCATCTTCGGTTCGACCGGAAAAACTCTCATCCATCTCGTGTTTTATTTTTACGGCTTCATCCTTTTGTTAAACGAATCGCCTCTTCATTTTTTGGGAAGAATTCTCGGCGCCGCCGGAGCGAAATACCGCGACGGTTTTCAGTCGGGTTTGGCGAAGAACGGAGAAGGGCTCGGCGCGCTCTTTCAATCGGCGGTCAAACGATTTCAAAGAAAAGAGGAAACCCCGCCTTGGTTTTCCACGCACAACGGCGGGAACCATTCTCCCGAACAACTCTATCAACAAATGCGTTCTCACAAACAGGCTCGGGCTAAAGCCGAACCTTCCGCTTTGCAAAACGCACTTCATTCCACGTTCGGAAAAGAAGGACGATTGTCCGATCTTCTTTCCAAGGTCGACGTAAGTTCCATGGTTACCCCCGAAACTTCGCGGGTTCGTTTTCAAAATCAGGGAGCGTTTTCGGGAACCTTTGAAGAACAAGGAAAGGTTTTCCGTTTTCAATCGGTTTCAACTTCCCTTTCGGAAAAGATTCGGGAGGAAAGAACGTTTCAGGAAACCTCCTCCCAATGGGAAATCATCGACTTTAGAACATCAGAATCTTCGAATATTCTTTCGAGAACGTCTCCGCCCGTTTCCCTGGTCGTGCCTCCTTCGATCGAGCCGAACGTGCGCGATTCCGTGAAGCTGAACGAAGTACGGGAGACGGAGAATTCTTTCTACGCTCAGGATTCGAATTCGGAAGAAGAATCCGATTTGGAAGAGGAAGAATTGTACGAAGACGCGGAAGGTTATGTCGACGAGGAAGAAGCTGCGGACGACGGCGAAGCGCAAGATTCGGAAGAAGAATGGGAAGATTCCTCCGAAGAAGACGAAGATGCGTCCGAAACCGAAACGACAAACTTGAACGGAGTTGCGCCTTCTCCCGTTGTGTTTGCTCCGAAACCGATCGCCGTTCCCGAACGAAAGGAAACGAAGAGCGAACAAGCTCTACCGTTTCCTCCCGTGACTTTGATCCCGGAAGTAAAATCCAAACGTTCGATCTATCACGTTCCTCTGAAGAGTTTGAAAACGACCACGACGAAAATCCAAGATCCACTCTTTAAGATCGAAGCCGACAAGGTAGCGCGCAAAATCGAAGAGATCATCCGTCAATACGGATACGAATCGCAGGTCGTTTCGATGGAACGCGGTCCGATCATCACGCGTTACGAACTCACACCGCCTCCCGGAGTGAAACTCGGAAGAATCACTTCTCTCGCGGACGAGCTGCGTTTGTATCTTGCGGTCAAGAACATCCGTATCGTCGCTCCGATTCCGGGCAAGTCCACGATCGGGATCGAAGTTCCGAACAGCCTGCGTGAAGACGTTTATCTCGGGGATATTCTGCATCAGAATTTAAGTCTGCGTCCGAAAAAGGATCTTTCGATTTTGATCGGGAAAGATATTTCCGGTAAGTTGGTCAGCATCGATTTGAACAAACTTCCGCACTTGCTTGTCGCGGGAACGACCGGTTCCGGTAAGTCGGTTTGTTTGAACTCGATGATTTCTTCGCTCGTCGTTCATCTTTCTCCCGAAGAAGTTCGTTTTATCATGATCGATCCGAAGATGGTGGAACTCACGCTATACGAAGACATTCCCCATCTTTTGATGCCGGTCATCACCGATCCGAAAAAGGCGACCCGCGCTTTGGCATGGGCGATTCAAGAGATGGAAGCGCGTTATCATTCCGTTTCCAAACTCAAGTGCCGGGATTTCAAAACATACAACGAAAAAGTGGAACAAGGCGCGCATCGGGACGGATACAAGAAGATGCCTTATATCGTGATCTTCATCGACGAGTTGGCGGATCTTATGATGGTTTCCGGAAAGGATTTGGAAGACGCGATCACCCGTATCACTCAGAAGTCGAGAGCGGTCGGAATTCACCTCATCATGGCGACACAAAGACCTTCGGTGGACGTAATCACCGGTTTGATTAAGGCGAACTGCCCCGCGCGTATGGCGTTCCACGTAGCACAGAAAACGGATTCTAAAATCATCCTGGATCAGAACGGAGCGGAATCTCTTCTCGGCAAAGGGGACTTTTTGTATAAGTCTCCGACCGCGGCCGACTTAGTGAGAATTCAATCCCCTTACGTTTCCGAAGAGGAAATCGAAAAGATCGTGGAAGAGGCCCGCAAATACGGAAAACCTTCTTACGTGGAATTCGATTTGGACGAGGAACCGGATTCTTCCCAAGTGGATGAAGAGGACGAGGAACTCTTTGAACAGGCTTGGGAAATCGTTCGGACGGACCGCAAGGCCTCGGCGAGTTATCTCCAAAGAAGAATGCGGATCGGTTACAATAAAGCGGCGCGTTTGATGGAGCTCATGGAAGAGAGGGGTTATGTCAGCGCGCAAATCGGTTCGAAGGGTAGAGAGATTTTAAGGGCGGGTTAGGTGGAAGCGGTTGAGGGGGAAGTGTCCCCCTCGCTCCAGCCGCTTGCGCGTCTTGCGCTACCCCCTCTCCGGGAAAATTTTCTGTGTGGGTTGCCCGGACCCGACGACTTTTTGAGAAAACGTAGGAGCTGCTACATTCTAATTTCTATCTTAAGGTCCTGGAGGGTTATGGATACCAGTGGTGATAATCCAAAACGTAAAAACTCTCCTTCGGATCGCATTGGAGCGTTCTTGAAATCGTATTCTTTAGAAGATCGAGATGCAGAATGTAACTGTATTTCTCGTGAAATGTTGGACCTCCCGCATTCATCGGTATCACGATAAGATCCCCGACTCCGGCTTCTTCCAGGGATAAAAGATAATCGAAAAGGAAACATCGCGACACTCCGTGAGCCTGAGCGAAGGTTCCAAGTAAGGCCCAGCTTCCACTGCCGATCCGAGCATTGATCTTTTTCATTTTTTCCTTACCGGGGCTTGCTTGATACAAGGTCCTGCCCGCCTTGTTCCCAATCCGTTCGGTTGCGGTTAAAAATTTTCCATATCGACGTAATAGATCGGGAATTCTTTTCGGGAGAATCTTTCGAATCCGAGTAGGATATCGAAGCAAAACTTCTTCGGCGATCAGAAGGCTGACTACGATCGTCTTGTTTTCCTCAAGACGCGATTGGATGCGGAAATCCGAATTGAGCAATAATGTTCCCATACCGGAAACGGTTCCGTATGGTCTTTCCTCAGGACCCGAAATACGAAGATTTTTTTGAATTTTAGAAGTGTTGGAACTACCACAAAATCCTCTACCACGATAAAATTCGCGCCAGAGATCAAAGCGATGCGAAGCAGTCCAAAGGACCGAGCGAAAGCGAGTCGCGGCGAGCTCGCCTTTTTGCTGCCAAGCAAAAAGGGGCGCCCGAATCCGTTTCGACCGAAATTCCACGGAACTCCGACCCCTAAAATTTTAGAAAGTGACAAGGTTCCCGATACGTCCGAAGCTAGTAAAAAAATCCCGGGAGATCCGGTTTTTCTCATGAAAAAAACAATCATTCTTTCTTTTTGTATTTTATTCCTGGCCTTAGAATCTTCTCTCCTGGCTCAACCCGCGCATAACTGGAATTCTCCGTCCGAAGTGGTAAAACAGGTGAAAAAGAAATTCTCCGATCTGAATTCCTACAAAGCCGATTTTCAGATCCAAACGGTTTCCAATAAAAAAAGCAAAAACATGAGAGGGGTCTGCCTCTACAAAAAAGGCGGAAGAATCCGGTATCAGTTCAGCGATCCTTCCGGCGATGAAATCGTATCCGACGGCAAAACTCTTTATATCTACATCGCCCGTTTGAACGCGGTGGGAAAACAGGATCTTACATTAAATAAATCGAATAAATCCGGTCCGATCTTTTCCAGTTTCACGGACGAAGGTCTTTCCAGAATTTTCAGAAAGTATCATTATAAGTTCGATTCCATCGAACAACCTCAAGTTTCTCCGAAAGACGGACGCAAATACTTCGTACTCAATCTCGAACAAAGGGAGAAGGTCGGAGGATTTGAAACCATGCTTCTCTACGTGGACGCGCAATCCTACTTCATCCAAAAAGCGGTCGCGAGCGACGGAAGAGGAAAGGAAACTACAATCGAATTTTTGAATATAGAAACCAACCCCGACCTGGAAGACGGACAATTCAACTTCCACATCAGCGGAAACGCGAAAATCGTTAACAACCCGCTTGTGTCGGAACAATAAAAATCGAAAGTCCCGGAAGGAGCGAAACTTTGAATCAGAAAAGAGTAGGGCAGATTCTCCGCGAGGCGAGAGAAGAAAAAAAGCTCAGCGTTAAAGACGTAGCGAAAGAAACAAACATCTCGGTTAAATACATCCTCGCGCTCGAAACGGAGGATTATTCTCAGTTCCCGGGTGAAACGTTCACCATGGGCTTTCTGAAGAATTACGGAAGTTATCTCAAACTCGACACCGGACAACTCATCAACTTATATCGGGGAGAAAAGATCGAAGAATCCCAAGCTCCTCTCGAAGAACTCACCCGTCCGACTACTTCGTATTATACGAAGATCAACGTGGATAAGAACAAGATCTTTACGATCGCGTCCGTATTGATCATTCTCATCTCCGCTTATCTCATCATCGACAGCTTTATGGGTTCCTCGTCCGGCGACGACAGCGTGGAAGAATCCGGTAAGAAACTGGACATTCCCGAAAACATCGACTTCTTATCGAGATCGATTCCGGACAACAGAAGCGAGTCCTTCATTCTTACTCCCGATAAGGGCGTGAGTTTTTCCGTGAGCAATCAGCAGTGTAAACTGTTCATCGACTCCGTGGAAAAAGGCGGGGCTTTGAATACGGCTGTTCTCGCGTTCAACGTTTATCCCGATCTCTCCGTTTACAAATTCCGTTTGAGCGAGGGTCAGGAAAAAGTTCTGAGTTATACGATTCCTGAAATCTCCAGCTTAAGACGCAACGTAAGAATCATCGCGCAGGCCGTGACCGAAAACTCCGCGAAGGTTCTCGTAACGTTAAGCGAAGAAGAGCAAAAGCCGGAAAACAACAACGCGGTCGACAACACCAAGACGCTCGGCGACGTTCCGATCCAAGTTACGTTGTTCTTCAGCAAAGCGAGTTATGCCGAATTCATCATCGACGGTCAGATGGGATTCCGAGGCCTCGTTCAAGCCGGAGAAAATAGAAGCTTAGAAGCGAAAGATCGTTTAGAATTGAAGGTCGGAGACGGTTCGGCCGTGGAAATGATTCAGAACGGAAAACCGAAAATCACCCTGGGCCGTCCGGGAAAACTCGTGAAAAAGATTTTCGTAAAAACGCAAAACCCTTACGATAATACTCAATCCATTATCAGGGAGTTGGGAGAGTAGAATTCTTTGGAAAAGAAGTTCTACATCACTACGCTCGGTTGTCCGAAGAACACAGCGGATTCCATGAGCATGCACCATTCTCTTTTGGAAGAGGGGTTTACACCGGCCGCTCTTCCGGAAGAATCGGACTTTCATTTTATCAACACTTGCACCTTCATTCAATCCGCGACGGAAGAAACGATTCAGACGATTCTTTCCGCCGCTCAGGTCAAAAAACAACACCATCAGAAACTCGTAGTGGTGGGTTGTTTTGCGGAACGTTATCCCGATAATATCAGCGCGGAAATCCCCGAAGTGGATTTGTTTTTCGGAACCGGAAGATATGCGGAGGCCGGAAAAATTCTCCGGGATAAATTCCCCGATCTTTCCCCTCCGAAACTCGAATTCAACGATGATATATTAGAAAGATTGAAACTGTCTTCCGGGATCGAAAACTACTCGAAGCCGTATGCGTATGTGAAGGTTTCGGACGGCTGCAACCGCGGTTGTTCCTTCTGCATCATTCCGTCCTTTCGCGGAAAGTTCAGAGAATCCCCCGTGGACGATATCATCCGTGATGCGGACCGCGCGATCCGTGCGGGCGCAAAAGAAATCTGCCTCGTTTCTCAAGACACCGTGTATTACGGAAGGGATTCGGAAGTCCTTTTGGATATGGTCCGTAGAGTTTCCGAAATCGATTCTCTGGAAATCCTGAGACTTCTATATTTATATCCGGATAAAAAAACGGAAAAGTTGATCCGCCTTATGGGTCAAACTCCGAAAATCGCTCCGTATCTCGAGTCCCCTTTGCAACACGTTTCTTCTAAGATTTTAAAAAGTATGAATCGAGCCGGAGAAAGTTCTTATTTCAAAGACCTCTTTTCGCTCGCAAGAGAAGTAAAACCGGGATTGGAAATCCGCACTTCGTTTATCATCGGCTATCCGGGGGAAGAAGCGGACGACGTGGATCAGATTCTACGGTTTATCGAAGAGACAAGACCGGAAAAAGTGAACCTGTTTTCCTATTCTCCTCAGGAAGGAACCAAAGGCGCCGAAACCAAACAAACGGTTTCCGAAAAAGAAAAATCCAAGCGAATCAATAGGATCCGAGACGCTCATCTCGCGATCTTGGAAGAGATCCATGAATCCAGAATCGGCAAAACCTACGACGCGATCGTGGATGCGATCGAAGACGGACAGGCGGTCGTAAGAAGACTGCAGGACGCTCCGGAAATGGACGAGGTCGTCTACGTGGACGATACATCCCTGCTTCCCGGAACGATCGGCAAAGTGAGAATCGATTCCTTCTACGAGTATGACATGAACGGAACCTGGGTTTCCCAATGAACAAAGTTATTTTCAATATTCCTAATATTCTTACGATGCTCCGCGTTGCGGCGGTGCCTTTTTTCGTATGGCTTCTGTTTCAGAAAGAGGTCGAATATCATATCGCGGCGCTTCTTCTTTTTATCGCGGCGTCTCTCACCGATTTGATCGACGGTTATCTCGCTAGAAAGTGGAACCAAGAAACCGAGTTCGGAAAATTTTTGGACCCGCTCGCGGATAAGATCATCGTAACGGGCTGTTTCGTTACGTTCATCTTTTTGCAGGAACAGATCGAGTTCTGGATGGTTTGTCTGATCATCGGAAGGGATATGCTCATCACTTCCTTGCGTTATCTCGCGATTCGTCAGGGACAATCCATCCGTACATCCATGCTCGGAAAAGTAAAGACCGCGTTCCAGATGGGAGCGATCGTTCTCATCCTCGTGTTCTTCGTTCTCGTATCGAGCAAGAAGCGCATTCTCATCAACGAGGCGTATGCGTCCGGCAAGGCTTCGGGGTTGACGGTCTTCGAGATCGCAACCGGCAACGCGATCTACTTTTTTCAAAACCTGGACAAATACACGGGTCTCGGAGATATCATCTTCGGACTCGGCGCCTTTGTTCCGTATTGGGGAATGCTCGTGACGACCGCGATCACGGTGATTTCCGGACTCCGTTATCTTGTGACCAACAGCAAAGTATTGACCCCTTCCAATCTCAAAAGGATGTTTCAGAAACGTGGAACCCAGAGCAGCCATTCTTAAACTCATAGACCGCAAACACTTAACGACCGAGGAAGCCGAAGCTTTCCTGGGTCAAGTGATGCGCGGAGAAGTATCCGAAATTCTTCTTTCCTCTTTTTTAACCGCGATGCGCGCCAACGGAGAATCCGTCGAAGAGGTGTTAGGTTGCACGCTTGCTCTTCGTAAAAATGCGCTTCGTCCGAAGACCGTATTTCCGTTCGATCTTTTGGACACTTGCGGAACCGGAGGAGACGGGCAGGGAACGATCAACATCAGTACTCTTTCCGCGATCACTCTCTCTTCCCTGGGAGTCAAAGTCGCCAAACACGGAAACCGATCGGTTTCTTCGCATACCGGATCGAGCGATATTTTAACCCGACTTGGATACAAAACCGAAAAGACTCAGGAAGAAGTGGAAGCGCACCTCGTATCACAGGGATTTACCTTCTTATTTGCGCCGATGTGGCACCCATCCATGAAATACGCAGGACCGGTCCGCAAGGAATTGGGATTTAGAACGGTCTTCAACATGATCGGACCTTTATCCAATCCGTTCGCTCCTCAATTCCAAATCATCGGAGTCTACGAACCAGCGCTGATGGAACTCTTCATCAAGGTTTTGCAGGCTCTCGGACTCAAAAAGGCGATGGTTTGTCATTCTCGGGACGGACTGGACGAGTTCTCGATCTTTGCGGTTACGGACTATTCTTTATTGGAGAACGGGGTCATCAGCAGACATTCTTTTGATCCTTCCGTATTAAAACTGCCGACATTAAAAAAGGAAGAAGTCTACGCTTCTTCTTCCGATCACGCCGAGGCTTTGGCCAGACGCGTATTGAAGGGAGAAGAGATCGCCGGTACGCACGCGGTGGCTTTGAACGCGGGAGCGGGGCTTTTCGTGATGGGAAAGGCCGCAAGCATCGAAGAAGGAACCAAGATCGCCTTGGAAGCGATACTTTCGGGAAAAACAAAGAAGTATTTCGAAGATTTAATTTCCAAAGAGTAAACTGGAAAAATACTGGTTAGAATCCTCGATTCAATCTATACAGGGAATAAGAAATGACTCTGAATTCAATCATTCTACTACAACTGGCTCAGGCGGCGGGAGAAGGCGACAAGTCTCCGTTCTCCACTCTTCTCCTGATCCCGATCATGCTCGTTATCATGTACTTTCTCGTGATCCGTCCTCAGAGAAGCGAAGAAAAGAAACGCAAAGAGATGATCGACAGCCTCAAAAAAGGGGACGAGGTCGTAACGTCTTCCGGGATTCACGGTAAAGTCGTGGAAATCAAGGACAACAACGAAGTCGTCGTTCTCAACATCGCAAAGGACACGAACGTTTCCTTTACGGCAAGCACCGTTTTGAAAAAGAAACAAGCAGACAAATGAAAAAAGCCGCGGTCTTCATTTCCATCTTTCTATTTCTCTGGAATTCGATTGCCTTCGCCCAGGACGGGGAAGAAATCGACTTCCTCGAAAAAGTTGCGGAACCCAAAAAGACCGTGAGCAAAAAGTCTTCTTCGGGATCTTCTTCCGCTTCTTCCACGAAGTCTTCCAAAAAGAAGGAAAAGAAAAAATCCAAAAAGAAGAAAAAGAAATCATCGTCTTCCACTCCTACCAATCCGGAAGGAAGCAAGAAGAACGTGGAACCGAATCAAGGAGAGGAATTCTCCAATTCTTCTTCGAATTCGTCCCAAAACGGTTCGAACAATCAGAATAATTCCTCCTCGAACTCATCGAACAACAACGGTTCTCAAACCTCTTCCCGTAACGTGGAAGAACAGCAGGTTGCAAGCGCGTCTAACGTGGATACGGGCAGCCTTCCGAAACCGTATTGGGTGAACGAGGAAATGAAAATCCGCCCGAACAATCTTCCGGGCTACACCGCTTCCGCGGAACCTTCCCAAAACGAACAAGGGCCTTCGTTTCAGAACCGCCTCGCCGACATACTTAAGTTAGGCGAAGATAAGAAAAAGGAAGAGGAAAAGAAGAAGGTTCAAGAAGGACAAAAGTCCGGTTCCTTTACGGGTTTTATCTCCGATTATAAAAAACCCATCATCATCGTAGTATTCATTCTATTATTTGCTTTGTACAGACTGAAAGCCGGTAAATCGCGTGGAAGTTCCAGCCGCAGATCTCCGGTTACCATCAATAAAATGAGAAGAGACTAGGAGTTTCACCTTGAAATCTGCGACATGGATTTTCCTGCCGCTCGTTATTATTTTAGCGGCGACAATCATACTTTATCCCAACTTCGCAACGAGAGAATTAGAAATCGCCGTTCGAAAAGAATTCACTTCGCTCCCACCGGAACAGAAAAAAGCGATTCTTGCCAAGTTCGAAGAACGTTGGAATCACGAATACAAACAGTCCGATTGGACGATTTCTCCCGCTCCGACCGCTCTCCAAGAAGAACCGTATCTTTTGGTCAAAGGAAGATTCATCACTTCCGCAAAGATCAATCAGATCTCTCAGGAAAACCCCGAGCTGATTCTCGAAGCGAAGAATAAACTTCGCCCGACTCTCGTGGAAGAATGGGTCACCAAAGGACGTCCTCTGACGATCAAACTCGGTCTCGACTTGCAAGGCGGGATGAGAGTCGCGATGAAAGGGGATTTCGAAGACTACGCTTCCAAACTCCGTGAAAGCTATATTAAAGAAATTGAAACCTTAAATAAAACCGTAGCCGATCCTTCCGTGGACGCGAAGGAAAAGAAAAAGGCGAAGGACCGCCTCGAGGAGATCGAAAGTTATTTCGAACTTTCACCGAGCCGTAAACTTCTCGAACTCGAAAAAGCGAAACTCATCATCGACAACCGTTTGACCAGCCAGAACCTGACCGAGCCGCAGGTTCGGATTCAAAAGGATCAGGATTCGATCGAGGTTTCCCTTCCCGGTGTGACGAACTCTTCTCAGATTTTGGAAATCATCCAGAACACCGAAACCGTGGAATATCGTTTGGAAGAACCCGAAAATTCCGCAGGACCGGGTGTTACTTACGCCGCGATCATTCAACAGGAAGAAAACAAACTTCTGGAAAGCGGCAAACGCGAAGAAACCGATATCGTTAAATATCAGAACATCGTAAAACAAAAACTCGGAAAGGCGGAACAGGATAAGTTCCTTCAATCCTTGGAAGACAAATATAAAATTCCGAAGGATAAATACAGAGTGTTTGCGTATTGGGCGAGAGGGAACAATCAGAATTCTCCGTTGCTTCCGAGAAGATTTATCGTTCTTGAAAAAGCGATCGCTCTTGACGGACGGGATATGCGCGACGCAAGACCTTCTTTCGAAAACAATTCCTTCGGTTATATCGTATCGTTTACTCTGACCAGCGCGGGCGCGGAGAAATTCTTCGAGATTACTTCCCAAAACAAAGGAAGAAATCTTGCGATCGTTTGGGGCGACAAAGTCGTTTCCGCTCCTACGATCCGCGGTGCGATCGCGGGCGGTGTGGCTCAGATCGACGGATCCTTTGCAAAAGAAGAAGCGGTGGATCTTGCGAACGTGATCAGCGAAGGAGCGCTTCCGATTCCTCTCCGCGTTTTGGAGATGAGATTTATCGGACCGACTCTCGGGATCGAATCGATCGAAGTGGGGATGAAAGCCGTAATGATCGGATTCGTTCTCGTAATGTTATATATGCTGTTGATCTACAGATTGTCCGGATTGGTGGCGAACATTGCGCTCTTTGCGAACATCATCATTCTGAGCGCGCTTCTTTCCTTGATGGGATTCACTCTGACTCTTCCCGGGTTTGCGGGGATCATCTTAACGGTCGGTATGGCCGTGGATGCGAACGTGATCATCTACGAACGAATCAAGGAAGAAATCCAAGCGGGTAAATCCGCTTCGGTCGCGGTCGCACAGGGTTTTGACAACGCGTTTTGGACGATCATCGATAGTAACGTGACGACCTTGATTTCCGGAATTCTGATGATTCGTCTCGGAAACGGACCGATCAAAGGATTTGCGATCACTCTCTGCTGGGGGATTGTTACTTCACTTTTTACCTCCTTGTTTCTCAGCCGTTTGGTGATGGATCTTTTGGTCAATAAGCTGGGAGTTCAAAAACTCCAGATCGGCTTTAAAAAATTGGAGTCTTAAGAATGTTTGATTTTATAAAATACAAATACGTTTCCATCAGCGCTTCTCTCGCGTTAATCGTATTCGGTTTTACGTATACGTTTGTGGTTCACGGCGGTTTTGCGAATTCCCTCGACTTCAACGGAGGACTTAGAACCGTAATCGAATTTGATAAGAATACGGACCGCAAAAAGCTCGAAACCTACTTCGCGGAAAACAACATCGAAGCCGTTCTTCTTTTGCTCGATAAGGACAAGAATCACTATCAGATCGATATCGGCCTCGGTTCCGTGGACGCGATTCTTCAAAAATACAAACAGAAGAATTCTCTGAAACCGGAAGATAAGGTGGAAGTTTCCGGAATCGACGCGTTGATCGCGATCATCATGGCGGATTTCGGAATTGACAAAAGCAAGGTTCTCAGTGCGAACCAAGTCGGTGCGGTAGTAGGGGGGGAACTTTCCTCCACGGGAACCACGCTTCTCGGACTTACTATGGCGATCATTCTCGCTTATATCAGTTTTCGTTTTCAATTCAAGTTCGCATTGGGTGCGATTGTCGCCTTGACGCACGACTTGGTTTTGACCGTGGCGTTTATCGGCTTCTTTCAAATCAAACCGAGCGTTCCGATCATCGCAGCTTTGTTGACTCTTCTCGGATATTCGATCAACGATACGATCGTAGTTTTCGATAGAATTCGCGAGAATGCGGCAGGAAATCTGAACGAAACCTTCGGACAAACGATCAACTCCGCGATCAACCAAACTCTCGGAAGAACGTTTAACACGTCTTTTGCGACTTTGATTTCCATCATTGCGATCATCATCGGAGGCGCGACCGAACTCTTCGACTTCGCATACGTTTTAACGTTCGGGATCATCATCGGAACGTATTCCTCCATCTTTATCGCCGCCCCTCTCGTAGACATTTACGATCACGTAATACGAAAGGCAAGAGGCTGATGACCTTCCTCCCGGAAAACATTCGGGAGGAAATGCGTAAGCTCTCCTTCTTATCCACGGGCGAAAGTTCTCCGAACCCGCCCGTTTCTTGTATCATCACCGACATCGAAAATAAAAAAATCCTAGCGAAAGGTAGAACCTCGCCGACCGGCGGCCCTCACGCGGAACGAAACGCATATTCCGAATTCGTAAAGAACGGCTTGGTGGGAACGGCGCATAACGTGTGGGTCACGCTCGAACCCTGCACGCATCACGGAAAAACCCCTCCTTGTCTCGATCTGATTTTAGAACACAAACCGAAGACCTTGTATTACGGCTGGAAGGACGTAAACCCTCTTGTGCGGGAAACGGACGGATTGAAGAAGGCGGCGCAAGCGGGAATTTCCGTCGTGCAGGACGAGGACCTCGCAGAGATCGCCTCCGAAAGTCTGTTCGGATTCAATTCCCGGATCAAATACGAAAGACCTTCTCTGATTTTAAAAACCGCCGTGTCGAAAGAAGGATATTTTGCGGCGTCCGATAAGTCGCAGATTTTTTTATCCGGAAAACTTTCCCTCCACCTAACATCTCTTTTGCGGGCAAAATGCGATGCCGTCTTGGTCGGTCCGGGAACCTTGTTTTATGATAAACCGGGTTTGGATTTTCGGGTTTTACCGGCTCCTGCCGCGACGGAAGAATTTTCGGATTTTGCAGCGGAACGAGCAAACGGATTTGCGAACTTACTCAAAAACATTCTCCGATACGGAACGAATGCAGACGTTTGGAACGTTCACTCGGACGCGAGAACTTCGTATCAACCGTATCGAGTGTTTTTTATATTCGAAGAAAAGAATATATCGACCGAGTGGATCGAAAAACAGAAAAACATCAACGAACGGAACGAGTCTAAGAAATGTATCTTTCTGTTAAAGGAAGGAGCGATTCTTACCGAAGAAACGAAACGCGCATTGTTCTCATTGACCGATCACGAAATCTTTACGGTTTCGACGAATCGTCTCGCGGAGGATTGTTTTTCGATTTTATCTTCGATCGGAGTCAATTTACTTCTTGTGGAAGGCGGCAATCTGCTTTATGAAACCTTCTCCGCAAAGATGCAGGAAAACGATCTCATTCTAAAAATTCAAACTTCTCGATCGATTCAAAACGGAATTCTGCCTTCGCTGCAAACGAACGCGGAAACTCTCGTTTGGAAAACGGAAGTGGGAGAAGACAGCTGGGAGGCGCACCGATGTTTACGGGTTTAGTGGAAACGACCGGAAAAATTTTAGAGATCTCCGACACGCAGGACGGACGAGGATTTCTCGTGGAAACGACTTGGGTTCAACCCGACATCAAACTCGGAGATTCGATATCGGTCAACGGATGTTGTCAAACGGTGACGGAGTTCACGAACAACGGAAACCGTTTTCGATTTTACTCGAGCTTTAAAACTCTCGAACTCACCAACTTCGGTCTTCTCAAAGTAGGGGAAGAAGTGAACCTCGAACGAAGCGCTCTTCCTACAACTCGACTCGGAGGCCACTTGGTCAGCGGACACGTTGATGGAACCGGGAAAATTCTTTCCAAAGAAGAAAGGGAAGGCGGCTCCGTTGTCTGTTATACGGTAAGAAACGATTCTTCCCTTTCCCGATACATCGCGCCTCGGGGAAGCATCACGGTGGACGGAATTTCTCTGACTGTCGTAGATTCTCGCACGGGAGAATTCGATCTGGTTTTGATTCCGGAAACTCTCAAAAAAACAAACGCGAAGTCCTGGGGTTCCGACACGATTCTCAACTTAGAAATCGATCTCGTGGCCCGTTACTTGGAACAGCTTTTGAAGTCTAAGGAATAGTTAAGATTTCCAACTAATTCATTTGGAAACAGCCTCGAAACCTGGATTTGGTTCCAAAGATTTAAGTTTCTGTAGCCAAATTATAGTCCAATAGAAGAGATGGTAAGAACAGAGCAGAACTATGATCCAGCCCATTGAGAATGCAATCGAAGAAATCAAATCCGGAAGAATGATCATTCTTGTGGATTCGGAAGACCGTGAAAACGAGGGAGATCTCGTGGTTGCGGCCGAATTTGCGGACAAGGAAAAAATCAACTTTATGGCTACGTTCGGCCGCGGGTTGATTTGTATGCCGATGGAAGCAGAGCGTCTGAAAAAACTCGGTCTCAATCGAATGGTGGACGATTATTCTTTGGGCGACAAACACGGAACCGCGTTTACGGTTTCCGTCGACGCGAAACACGGAACATCGACGGGGATTTCCGCTCAAGACAGAGCGATCACCGTGCAGGCGCTTCTGGACGAAAAAACGGTGTCGGGAGATTTAATGCGTCCCGGACATTTGTTTCCTTTGCAGGCGGTTCCGGGCGGAGTTTTGAGAAGGGCAGGACATACGGAAGCCGCAGTGGATTTGTCCAAACTCGCCGGTTTATATTCTGCCGGTGTGATCTGCGAAATCATGAACGACGACGGGACGATGGCTCGTCTTCCGGATCTGGAAACGTTCGCTCAAAAACACGGACTCAATATTTATACGATCGAAGATCTGATTCGCTACAGAAGAGCGAAGGAGAATCTGATCCGTCTCGAAGTGGAATCCAAACTTCCCACCGAATACGGCGATTTTACGATCCGCGCATATTCCACGATGATCGACGACAAAATTCACGTCGCTTTGATCAAAGGAGATATCAAAAAGGACGAAACCGTTATGGTTCGCGTTCACAGTGAATGTCTTACGGGAGATATTTTTTCGAGTAACCGCTGCGATTGCGGTCCTCAGCTTCATTCCGCTCTGGACATGATCTCCAAAGAAGGAAAGGGAGTTCTTCTTTATATGAGGCAGGAAGGAAGAGGAATCGGCCTAATCAATAAATTAAAAGCTTATAATATTCAAGATAAAGGATATGATACGGTCGAAGCGAACGAGAAACTCGGATTCGCTCCCGATCTCCGCGACTACGGGATCGGCGCTCAGATCCTCAGAGATATAGGCATCGGTAAGATGAAGATTCTCACCAACAATCCGCGCAAGATCGTCGGGTTGGACGGTTACGGTCTGGAAGTCGTAGAACGAGTTCCGATCGAAATCCAACCGGGTTCGGACAATCACGGTTATTTGATGACCAAGAAGTTGAAGCTCGGTCACATATTGGGACTCGGCTGAACTAAATCGTATTGAAGGGTCTTGTTGTAGTTTCTACGATCTTTCCGTAAAAAACGGCGCCCCACCCTTTAATTGGGCGGAGATGACGAGCGACCATAGAAGCGAGGCGCTGAGCCTAGGAGGAGGCGGGAGTGTTCGGGCCAATGTCCCTCTATCATAAAAATAGCATGTGATCAACAAAATTTCAACGCTCAGAGTCTTGTCGGAACTCCGACAAGACTCTGAAAAACACGGGCGCCTCTCTTCTTACTTTCCGAGCCTCTTTCGAATCGCTTGATAGACGACGCCTGCGTAATATACGGCAACCCCGCCGATGATCAAGAACGGCAACCACCAAATCAAATAATACGTAAGCTGCAGGAACGCGTTCAAGAGACCGACAAAAGCGTTCTTATATGCGGGAACTTCGATCTTATCGGGAGCGGTGGGAAGGCTGTAGCTCACTGCGATCGTAGCCCACGTTACGCGGTCTTTGATCTTCCACGTTTCGTGTTCCGCGAGATCGAGTTCGTCTTCGCTGCTTGCGATGGATTCTTCGATCGCTTCCCAGTTCTTGGAACCTGCGCCGATCTGACTATTCGCGTTGTTTCTTCTCCCGAGACGGATCTTTTCACGGGTCATCTTTCGTTTTTGCCAGACCATACCTTCCGTGTGATCGATCGTTGAGATATCCTCCGAAAGAAGCGTTCCTAATTTATCGAGTTCTAATAAAGCTTCGTAGAGTTTCGCCGAACGAACGTGAACTCTTGCGCTCATAAATGGAGAAGCGGAATTCGTAGCGGAGCTGCTTTCCAAGTAACCGTATTTCGCGATAAAATCCAAAAGTTGCTTTCTCGTTTGAATCAGATCGGAACATTGATACGCGAGTTGAATGTTGTATTCGAGAAGCCTTTCGTTACCGGCGGAAGCGACCGGCGCGAAAACTTTACCAAGCTGATTCTCCGCTTTATCCGAAGCGAAAAAACTCTGAGAATCGTCCATATCGGCCGCTTCTTTCTTTTCCGCTTCGGGCATTGGAGCGGATTTTTTCATATCCGCGGAACCGACGGATCGGCTCATCACTTCGCTCGGAGCGGAGGAACTGTCTTTGGATTCTTCGCTTTTTTTTCCGCACGCGAAAGCGAATAACAACGATATTATGAGAATGAATCGAACTGTCTGTTTCAAGGCGAATCTCCCGATCGAAAACTTATTGAATTCAACACCTGGGTCGACCCGTTTTTTCCTCGAAAACGTTCCGAATGATTCAAGGAAAGGCATGAACGACAAAGATGAAGCTGTTCTTTTCCCGGGATCGCGAAGATTTCCCAATTTCATTGGGAGCCATCAGCTTTACGCTCCGCTGCCGATTGCTAATTCGCTCTCTATGGATCGCGAAGATTTCCCAATTTCATTGGGAGCCATCAGCTTTACGCTCCGCTGCCGATTGCTAATTCGCTCTCTATGGATCGCGAAGATTTCCCAATTTCATTGGGAGCCATCAGCTTTACGCTCCGCTGCCGATTGCTAATTCGCTCTCTATGGATCGCGAAGATTTCCCAATTTCATTGGGAGCCATCAGCTTTACGCTCCGCTGCCGATTGCTAATTCGCTCTCTATGGATCGCGAAGATTTCCCAATTTCATTGGGAGCCATCAGCTTTACGCTCCGCTGCCGATTGCTAATTCGCTCTCTATGGATCGCGAAGATTTCCCAATTTCATTGGGAGCCATCAGCTTTACGCTCCGCTGCCGATTGGCTAATTCGCTCTCTATGGATCGCGAAGATTTCCCAATTTCATTGGGAGCCATCGGCTTTACGCTCCGCTACCGATTGGCTAATTCGCTCTCTATGGATCGCGAAGATTTCCCAATTTCATTGGGAGCCATCGGCTTTACGCTCCGCTACCGATTGGCTAATTCGCTCTCTATGGATCGCGAAGATTTCCCAATTTCATTGGGAGCCATCGGCTTTACGCTCCGCTACCGATTGGCTAATTCGCTCTCTATGGATCGCGAAGATTTCCCAATTTCATTGGGAGCCATCGGCTTTACGCTCCGCTACCGATTGGCTAATTCGCTCTCTATGGATCGCGAAGATTTCCCAATTTCATTGGGAGCCATCGGCTTTACGCTCCGCTACCGATTGGCTAATTCGCTCTCTATGGATCGCGAATTAGGGTGCGATTCTGAACTTTCTCCAAGAAGAATCGGACTTCTTTTCGAAAACGATCCGATCGTGCAAACGGCTGGAACGGCCTTGCCAGAATTCGATCCTTTCCGGATGGACGGCATAACCTCCCCAGTTTCCGGGTAGATCGATTTCTTTTCCTTCGTATTGAGAGGAAAGTTTTTGATAACGGTCCTCTAAGAATTTACGATCCGGAATCTCTTCGCTTTGCGGAGAAGTCACCGCGCCGATTTGGGATTCTCTCGGTCTGGAATGAAAGTATTCTTCCGATTCTTCCCTTGAAACCTTGCTGACGGAACCTTCGATACGGACTTGGCGTTCGAGTTCGGACCAGAAAAAGACGAGACACGCGCGCGGATTCTCATCCAATTCTTTTCCCTTTCTGCTTTCGTAGTTCGTGTAAAAGACGAACGAATCGTTCGTGATTCCTTTGAGCAACACCGTTCTTGCGTCCGGTCTTCCGTCCTTCGAAGCGGTTGCGAGCGTCATAGCGTTGACTTCCGCTACTTCCGATAAAACGGCTTCTTGAAACCATTTTTGAAAAAATGAAACGGGATCTTCTCCCGCGTCTTCGATGTCCAAAGAGGATAAAGTATAACTCGATCTGATTTCCGCGATTTTAGAATTCATAATATCCTTTTAGAAAACACGCAGCCCGTAACATGAAAAGAAAAATTTGAAGTTCATCGATTCGTTTTTTCCGAAGCAGGCTGTCCGTAAAGGACTACAAGGGAGAATGAAAAGCGTTTTCACCGTGAAGCGAAGAAGGTTCGGTTTTCTGAAAAGAATTTGTTTCCTTGAAAGAATCGATTCTTCTTTGGTTGACCTCGAAGAGTTTACCGAAGTATTATCCGTGCATGACCGAGCTGGACTGGGAAACGATTCGATACCCGATCGTTCTGACTTTAAGCGTGAGTTTGTTTTCCACTTTGATTGCTACGGTCCTCGGAGTGGCGGCCGCTTATCTTCTTTCGAAATTCCGATTTTTCGGTAAGGAATTTTTGAATGCCCTCTTGACCCTTCCTCTTGTTTTACCTCCGACCGTGTTGGGATATTATCTTTTGGTGTTATTCGGAAGAAACGGGGTGATCGGTTCCTTTCTTTTGGAATCGTTCGGATTCAGCGTATTGTTCCATTGGTCGGGAGCGGTGATCGCTTCGATCCTCGTATCGTTTCCTCTCGTTTATCGATCCGCGCTCGCATCTTTGGAAGATCTGGACCCGGATTACGAGGACACCGCAAAAACATTGGGGAAGGGGAACTTCGCCATCTTTTGGGAAGTGATTCTTCCTTTAACTTGGAGAGGAATTCTCGCGGGCGCGATGCTCGCTTATGCGCGCGGAATGGGAGAATTCGGTGCCACGTTGATGATCGCGGGAAACATTCCCAAACGTACGCAGACTCTTTCGCTTGCGATTTACGACGCGGTTCAATCGGGAAACGACCAAGTCGCGTTTTATCTGGTGATTCTGACTTCGATTTTATCCGTCCTGATTTTGACGGTATCGACGCGGATCTTTCGAAAATCACATTGGTAATTTAGAATATAAGGAAAGAATGATATGACAAAGATCAAGTTTCCCGCGCTTCTCTTCTTTCTGCTGCAGCTTTCGCCCGTATTCGGCGAAGAGAAGATACTTTTGGTTTCCGCCGCCTCGAGTTTGACGCAGGCTTTTGCCGAAATCGGAAAGGAATTCGAAAAGAAAGAACGAGTTAAGGTTTCCTTCAATTTTGCCGCTTCCGGCGTTTTGCTCCAGCAGATCGAAAACGGCGCCCCCGTGGACGTATTCGCGTCAGCGGATCAGGAGAATGTCGATAAGGGGCTGGCTAAGAACCTATTCGATCCCGCTACGAGAAAGAATTTCGTGAGCAATTCTCTCGTGCTGATCGTGCCGATCGATTCTAAGTTGAATCTAAAAAAAGTGAGCGATCTTAAAAGCGAGACCGTTCGGAAAATTTCGTTCGGAAATCCGGCGACCGTTCCGGCGGGAAAATACGCAAAGGAAGTTTTGGAACGAGAAGGATGGGACGCGGCGCTTGAGAAGAAATGGATTCCCGGTGAAAACGTAAGACAGGTTTTGGATTATGTTTCCAGGGGAGAAGTGGACGCCGGTTTCGTTTATAAAACCGATGCGGCTCTGTTTCGGGATAAAATAAAGGTCACGGTTGCGAATCTCAAAACAAAGCCGATTCTTTATCCTGCGATCGTCGTGGCGAAAAGTTCCAATGGGAACGATGCGAAACGATTCGTCGAATTTTTAACGTCGAAAGAAGCCAAGAAAATCTTTCAGCAATATCGATTCGGAAAACCTTAGTGTCCCTAACCGTTAATATTCAAAAAACCTTAAGCGATCGAAAAAGATCCTTTTTTTTGGACTTGGATTTCAGATTTATCCAGGATTTCTTGTTTATTTACGGTCCTTCGGGTGCGGGTAAAACGCTTACGCTTAAGGTTCTTGCGGGTTTGATCAAACCCGATCGGGGAAAAATTCTTCTCGGAGAAACGTTGTTTTTCGATTCGGAAAAGCGGATCGATCTTCCCAGCCAAGAAAGAAAGATCGGTTATCTGCCTCAGAATTATTCTCTCTTTCCGCATCTTACGGTCCGTAAGAACTTGGAATTTCCCTTAAAGAATCTTTTTTCGTTCCGTTTATCGGAATCGGATCGGATTCTAGTGGATGATATATTAGAAATTTTTGAAATACAAAACATCGCCGACAGTTATCCGAGATATCTTTCCGGAGGGCAAAAACAAAGAGTGGCACTTGCGCGGGCGTTGATCGGAAAACCGGGATTGCTCCTGCTCGATGAACCCTTTGCCGCTTTGAATCTGGAACTCAAGGAAAAGATGAAGGAAGAACTCAAAAAAATCCAACGATTGTTTCAAGTTCCCGTAGTAGTCGTATCGCACGATCCGGAGGATTATTCCTATTTCGGAGCGGATTCTCTTTCGATCGAAAACGGGGTTACGTTTCCGTTGAAACAGAAAAAAGAACCGAAGCGGAAATGAAACGAGCAATTCGTCAGTTCGAAAAAGAAGCCTATCTTTGTTCTAACAAATAAAAAAAATCAGCGTCTTCCTTTACGAACTACGCTTTGGTCAGATCGTATAATCTTCCACGTAGACTTTGACTTTTTTAAACCGAATATGGACAGTCTCACCGGGAAGCAGATTCAGCGCTTGAAACTCGGAAGAGTTGAGTTGTGATTCCAAAATCGTTCCCGTATCCAAACGTTTCAGATCGATCTTAACCGTCCTTCCGGTCGAGTGGATGTACTGAATCTCCGCCGGGATCGTTTGACCTTCGATCGGCGCTCTGAGAATTTCAACGTCGTACGGACGAACGTAACCGACTGCGGACGCGTTTTCAATTTCGGAATGTTCGGGGGTATCGACCTTGATTTCTCCTAGATGCGTTTGTCCGCCTTGCACCCTTCCGTGAAAGAGATTCACGTCTCCCAAAAAGTGAAACACGAAGGAATTCTTAGGATGATTGTAGACTTCATCCGGCGTTCCGACTTGCTCGATCTTACCGGCTTTCAGGATCACGACCTTGTCCGAAACTTCGAGAGCTTCCTCCTGATCGTGCGTTACGAATACGCTCGTGATATGAATTTCGTCGTGAAGACGTCTGAGCCAATTGCGAAGTTCCTTTCTGACTTTCGCGTCCAAGGCTCCGAAGGGTTCGTCTAACAGTAAAAAACGGGGCTCGATCGCGAGCGCTCTTGCGAGTGCGATCCTTTGTCTTTGTCCGCCCGAAAGTTCGGAAGGATAACGGCCGTGAAAATTCTCGAGTTGGACGAGTTTTAATAGGCTCATCACTTTCTCGCGGATCGCTTCCTTGTTCGGTCTTTCGGAACGTTTTCGAACTTCGAGTCCGAATGCGACATTTTCAAAAATCGTCATGTGTCTGAAAAGAGCGTAGTGTTGAAATACGAAACCGACTCCGCGGTCCTTCGCGTTTTTTTTACCGACTTCCAGTCCTTCGAAGATGACCTGACCTTCGTCCGCGTCTTCGAGTCCCGCGATGATACGGAGCAGAGTCGTCTTTCCCGAGCCGGAAGGACCGAGAAGAGCGACCAATTCTCCGGAGGGAACCTCCAAAGAAAGATTGTCGATCGCGGTAAAATTACCAAAGCGTTTTATAATATTCTTAACTTCGATTGCCATGACTATGCCTCCTCTTGAAGCGAATCTTCTTTTTTACCGATCTTGATCTTTCTTTCCAGGATCTGTTTTGCGACCAATGTGATTAAGGATAAAAATACGAGTAAGGACGCGGCCGAAAACGCGGCTACGGAGTTGTATTCGTTGTATAAGACCTCGATCTGCAACGGAAGGGTGTTCGTTTGTCCGCGGATATGACCCGAAAGAACGGAAACGGCGCCGAATTCTCCCATGGCTCTTGCGTTGCAAAGAATGATTCCGTATAACAATCCGTATTTGATTCCGGGAGCCACGATCTTAAAGAATACTTTGAGCGGGGACGCGCCGAGAAGAAGTCCCGCTTCTTCCTCTTCGATTCCGGTCGATTCGAGTAAGGGTATGAGTTCCCTCGCGACGAAAGGAAGCGTGATGAAGATCGTCGCGATCACGAGTCCCGGCGTATTGAATACGATCTTGATGTCCGCTTCTTCGAGCCAGGGCCCGAACCAACCTTGTCTTCCGAACAAAAGAATAAAGATCAAACCGGAGATCACGGGTGAAACCGAAAACGGCGAGTCTATGATCGTCAAAAGCCAGCTCTTCCCGGGAAATTCAAAACGGGTGATCGAGATCGCGGATATGATTCCGAAAATCGTGTTCAAAGGAACCGCAATGGATACGACCAGAAGCGTGAGTTTGAGCGCGGAGACCGTATCGGGCTCCTGGATTCCTTCCAAATACGCCGCCCATCCTTTCGAAAAGGCTTCGTGAAACACGGTGTAGATGGGAAGAAGTAGAATCAATCCGGTTAATAAAAAAACCGTTCCGATCAGAATGCTGCGAACGAGTAAGGATTCCTGTCTCATCCCTTTCTCCTTGCGGAAACCGTTTGAATTATATTAATACCTAATAATATACTAAAGGAGATTACGAGCATGATGAACGCGATTCCGGTGGCTTCTTCGTATTGATACTGTTCGAGTTTGGTTACGATCAATAAAGGGAGAATCTCCGTTTTACCCGGAAGGTTTCCCGATATGAAAACGACCGAACCGTATTCTCCGATTCCTCTCGCAAACGCCATGGCCGCGCCGGTGATCAAAGGCGGAACGAGTTCGGGGAATATCACTCTTCTGAAAATCTGCCAGCGGTTGGCTCCGAGACAATACGCGGATTCTTCGAGTTCTTTGGGGAATTCTTCCAATACGGGTTGAACCGTTCTTACAACGAACGGAAATCCGATGAATACGAGAGCGATTACGATTCCGATCGGAGTGTAGGCGATTCTGATGTCGAAGGGGATGAACAGTTTTCCGATGATTCCGTTCTGCGTGTAGATCGTAGTAAGCGCGATCCCTGCTACGGCCGTAGGTAACGTAAACGGAAGATCGACAAGAGAATCCAAAAGCGATTTACCCGGAAAATCGTAACGAACCAAAACCCAAGCGAACAAAAATCCGATCAAGAGATTTATGATGGCCGCGACCGCTCCCGCTCCGAAACTCAAGTAGAGCGCCGCCAAAATTCTTTCGTTTGTGAGAAGTTTCCAAAAACCTTCCCAGCCGATCCCCGAACTTTTCAGAAAGAGGGCGCCTAACGGAATGATTACGATCAAACTCAGATAGGTGACCGTAACGCCTAACGTGATTCCGAAGGCCGTTTTGCCGTAGGGTTTGGTTCTGAAGTTCAAGCTGGCCAATGTTCTTCTCTTTAGTCCTTTGTAGATTCTTCCGTAAACGTCTTACTTGGAAGTGATCTGATCGAAGATCGCTCCATCCGCGAAATGTTTTTCCTGCGCGTTCTTCCAAGATCCCGCCACGTCCCGAATGGTAAACAGTTTCAAATTTTTGAATAGACTTTTATATTTGGATGCGACTTTCGCATCGGTAGGGCGGTAGTAATTCTTGGCGATCACTTCCTGCGCTTCCGGTGTATAAAGATATTTGAGATAACTTTCCGCGACTTTGAGCGTTTTGTGTTTTTCGGCGTTTTTCGTTACGACCGCGACCGAAGGCTCGGCCAAAATGCTCACCGAAGGAAAAACGATTTCGACCGAACCGTTCGAGTTTTTGGCGGTTTCCTGAATGGCGAGATGAGCTTCGTTTTCCCAAGAAATCAGTACGTCTCCGATTCCTCTTTGAACGAAGGTCGTCAAGGAACCTCTCGCGCCCGAATCCAATACAAGAACGTTCTTATATAGATTTTTAACGAACTCCTTCGCTTTTTCCTCGGAGCCGTATTTCGCTTTCGCAAAACCCCAAGCGGCGAGATAATTCCAACGCGCGCCGCCTCCCGTTTTCGGATTCGGAGTAATCACTCCGATTCCGGGCTTTGCGAGATCGTCCCAGTCCTTGATGTTCTTCGGATTTCCCTTTCGCACCAAAAACACGATCGTGGAAGTATAAGGAGAACTTTGATGCGGGAGAAGATTCTCCCAATCTGTGGAAAGAAGTTTTCCTTTTTCCGCGATCGCTTCGATGTCGTGCGCGAGGGCAAGGGTTACGACGTCGGCTTCCAACCCGTCGATCACGGCTCTCGCTTGTTTGCCGCTTCCACCGTGGGATTGATTGATGGTAAGATCTTCTCCGGTTTGCTTTTTCCATTGGACTGAAAAGAGTTTGTTGATTTGCGCGTAAAGTTCGCGGGTCGGATCGTACGACACGTTTAAGAGTTTCGTTTCCGAATAGAGGGAAAATGCAAAGAATAACAGTGCGATCGATGTGAGTTGAATTCTTGAAGTGATGGTTTTCATCCCGGGCCTTCCTGCGGGTGTTCTACAACAAAGTGAACAAAAATCTAATTTATTAGATAATTTGATCCAATATTTTAAGATATTGTTTGAAAGTAAAGAATTTTGTAGCGAATCCAGCCTGGTATTCGGATTTCTAATGCAGGCTGGATCGGAATTGGATGCGTTATTTTACGTAGAGTTGGTCGAAGGAGGCTCCGTCGGCAAAATGATCCTTTTGCGCCTTATGCCATCCTCCGAAATGTCCGTCTATGGTGATGAGTTCCAATTTCGGAAACTTGGATTCGTATTTTTTCAATACGGCCGGGTTTCTCGGACGATAACCGTGTTTTGCGATGATCTCCTGAGCCGCCTCGGAATAGAGGGATTTAAGATACGCTTTTGCGGTTTCCAACGTTCCGTGTTTTTCCGCGTTCTTTTCCACGATCGCGACCGGAGGTTCCGCGAGAATGCTCAAGGAAGGAATTACCACTTCGTATTTATCCTTTCCGAATTCTTCGAGGATCAAAAAGGATTCGTTTTCCCATGCGAGAAGAACGTCTCCGATTCCGTTTTGCGCGAACGTGTTGCTGGAACCTCTCGCGCCCGAGTCGAGAACGGGAACGTTCTTATATAAGGTTTTGATAAAGTCCTGCACCTTATTCGCGTCGTTGTTGAACTTCTTCTGTGCAAAAGCCCAAGCGGCGAGATAATTCCAACGCGCTCCTCCGCTCGTTTTCGGATTCGGAGTGATTACGCTTACCTTATTGCGGACAAGATCGTCCCAATCCTTGATGTTCTTAGGATTTCCTTTTCTTACAACGAAGACGATCGTGGAAGTGTAAGGAGTACTGTTGTTCGGAAGACTTTTCAACCAGTCTCTCGCGATCAAACCTTTGGAAGCGATGATGTCGATATCGTAGGATAGGGCGAGCGTCACGATGTCCGCTTCCAATCCGTCGATCACGGATCTTGCTTGTTTGCCGCTGCCGCCGTGGGATTGATTGACTCTCACTTCGTCGCCCGTTTTCGATTTCCAATAGTTCGCGAAGAGTTTGTTGTATTCCGCGTATAATTCTCTGGTCGGATCGTAAGATACGTTCAGAAGATTTACGTCTTTTGCAAAGAGCCCTAGATTCGTAGTCATCGCGAGAAACGCGATCACGGTCGTTTTAAAAATTTTTGTTTTCATACTGGTTTTCCTAACTTCTAAATTTGAATTACATCGCGAACTGAACGAACAGGAAGAAGCTGTAGGACTTGTTGTCCAACGTGTATCGATCGTTTACGTTCGGAGCCCAAGGATTCACTCTCGCGTTTCTGACGGAATCTCCCGCCAACAGATAAGAACCGCCGGTCCAAATGGATACGTAGTCCTTGAGATAGAATTGGTAGATCAGATCGAATTCGTAGAACAGACGTTTCCCGCCGCGTTCTCCGAGTTTGTAACCGCCGAACGCCGATCCGGTCGAGTTTTCGGTCGTTAAACCCGTGTTAGCCGTTCCACCGGAGGAATACCATGCGTCGTTTTCGGAAGCCTTTTGAATATCGTAAGCCACGAAGATGAATCTTCCGTAATTCGGAGAGTTATACATCAAGTGGATGGATTTGGTTCTCGTGTTCGACCAGAACGTCGCGTTTACGATCCCGTTTCCGGAGTCGAAGTAAGGGAATCCTCCCGATCTTGTAGCGAACGAAGCGTCATAGGTCGCAACCTTGTTGTCCGTACGATTCGGGTCGCCGGAACCGATCGAGTATTGAAGACCTACACGAAAACGATCAAAGAAAGTATAACCGGTCTGAGCGATGAAATACTTCGCGTCGTATTCCACGTTTTCCGTATAAATTCTTTGTGATTTAGGATTTCCATCGACTGTTTGTTTGAGAGTGTCCCAACCTGCGTTGACTCTTTGACCGTTGAATCCGTATTGCCAAGACGCTTCCAGAGTCCAGTCCCAAGCTTTGGTTTTCGGCAGACGGTTGTTTTCCGTTCTGTTTGTTAAACGAAATCCCACCGTGTTTAAGTCGTCCCTTTGTCTGGTTCTATCCAAACTCGTAGTCGGAGCGGGACCTTGTTCCCATTTCTTATCGATGTTGAAGTAGTAAAGATCCACGAGGAAGTCTTCGAACTTGATCGTGTTGTATAAACCGGAAAGATAGGTATCGTTAACGGTTCCTCGTTTGACGCCGTTTGCGGTATTGTTTCCGCTGCCGGCGTTGGAATCTTCCGCTATGATGGAAGTGAACGCCTCCGAGTTGAAATGCTTGGAGTTGTATTTCACTCTCGCACCGTCGAACGAGTTTCCGGTTTGACCGTCGTTTCGTCCACCCACGTATCGGTTGTCGCCGAATCCGAAGATTTGTCTCCCGAGAAAGACTTCAAAACCGTCCGCGAAATTCTTTAATTGAATAAAACCTTCTCTGAGGTCCGTGTTGTTTTTAACGCTTACGGAGTTCGTAGCAGTCGGCGCCGAACTGAGTTCCACACCCGCCGAGTTGGAAAGACCGAGATAACCGAGCTGCCCGTCCTTGCGGGATTGCTCGCCACCCCAAACTCGAACGTCTTGGAGCGTCACCTTGGCGGCGACATACTGGTTCGGATCGATGATAAACGAGACCTGAGAGTTCTGCGTCGCAAAGTTTCTGTCGTCCTGAGTTCGCTTATCAAAATCGGCGTTGTGGCTGTAGTCGAAACGAGGACGAATCTGAAAGCCCACGCGGAAAATATCGCCCAACCAAAGTCGATCCACCTTTCTCACCGCGTCCTGGTGTTCCGGAGAAAGGAGCATGGATTTCATAAATTCGCCGGGGAGTTTTCCTTTGTACGGACTTTTATAAGGTTCTTCCTTTGCGAGTTCCTGTTGAATTTCGGGAATCCCTTTTCCATCGTTCGGTTGTTCTTCGTATTTCACATCCGAAGGCGGATCCAGATTTAAGACCGGTGCGGAGTCGGTTCTCGATTTTTCCTTTTTGGGTTCTTGAGAGAGTAAGCCAAAGCTGAAAGTACAGATAAAAATAACTCCTGCTGTTATTCGAGTAATCGTTTGCATCACCTAAATCCTCCTTTTTAGAAATTTTTTACCAAAAGAGACGGTTTTCTCGTTATAGTCAACAGTAAATCCGTTATATTGGATATATTTTCAAAATCAAGGATAATTCTTTTGCTATTTTGTCAAATATTCTGGGAAAAAAGAGGATTATCGAGAGGGTGGATGGGTTGCGTGGGCAGAATTCCTCCTACAAATGTGCGAAATTCAAAGAACGAATTCTTTTTATAAATCGAAGACGAACGCGAAAACAGTTGAAAGAGGAAGAAACTACCATCGATTCCTTCTAAAAAATACAAAAAGAATTTGAACAGTATACGAATTTGAGAAACGATTCTCCCTCTATGTTTGCGATCAAAACCGGATCTTTTAGTGCGAGAGTGATTCGCTTCACGCAAAGACCGTTTTCATCGTTTCGATTTATTGGGATCGTTGCCGCGTTATGCGCGCTTCTTGTCGCCTGCAAAAACGAAGAACCTCCGATCGCAAAATCCGGAATTTTAGACGCGTCCTCTTGGGACTTCCGCGAAAAAGGGAAACTGATTCTCCGGGGGGAATGGATGTTTTATTGGGGAACTTGGAAGTATTCTCCGCAGGGAAAGGAGGAGGAAGCGCTTTCGAAATCCGGAGAGATCTTATATGTTCCTTCTGCTTGGAACGGGGAATCCAGAAAAGGAAAAGGTTTCGGAACGTATCTTCTCGACGTAAAACTTCCGGCGAAACCTTTTAAACTGGGAATGATTCTTCCCGATCAGAGTTCGTCGTATGAACTCTATCTCGACGGAAAGCACGTTTTGAATTCCGGAAACATTCTCCGCAATCAAGACGGAAGTTTGGAAGCGGTGGAGGAAGGAATTCGTCCGTTGTTCATCGAATTTCAACCTTCCGGCGCCGAGTTGCAAATCGCATTACAAATCGCGAATGAAGATTTACGGCTCGGAGGATTTTGGTCTCCGATCGTAATCGGGGACGCGGAAACGCTTCGCAGCGAATGGAACCGATCACTCCGATTGGATTCCTTTTTGGTGGGAGGTCTTTTGATCATGGCCTTTCTTCATCTTTCCTTTTATATCGTACGAAGAAAGGAGACGCCTTCTTTGTATTTCGGATTATTTTGTTTGATCATGGGTTCGAGAAGTCTGTTTCCCGGAAACCGTTTGATTCTGGAATATACGGACGCGATCAATTACGAGAATATGATCCGAATTGAATATTTGACTTTTTATCTTTCGGTTCCCGTCTTTTTGAACTACATTCTTTCCTTATATCCGCGCGATTTGAAGCGGGTCTTCGTGGACGTGCTTTGGTGGATCTCTCTCGTCGCTTCTTCGATGGTTTTGTTTTTTCCGATGCGGATCTTCACGCATACGATTCCGATGTATTATCTGAACGCCTTTATCGCGGGAAGTCTGGGATTGTATACGCTCGTCAAAGCGGTCCGTAAAAAGAGGGAAGGTTCTCTCATTCTGTTGACCGGGTTCGTATTCATCTATCTTGCGATGATCAACGATCTTCTTTACGTAAGTTACTTTTTGGAAACCGGATATTATTCCTCGATCGGAACGTTCGTATTTCTTGCGGCGCAATCCGTTTCCCTTTCGGTTCGGAATTCTAAAAACATGCAAAGACTTTTGGATCTTTCCAGAAATCTGGAGCGAAAAGTCGAAGAGAGAACGCAGAGACTGCGAGCGGCCTTACGAACGATAGAAGAGGATTTGGATATGGCGGTCAAAATCCAAACGGACTTTTTGGAAGTTCCGGACGATGTCGTATTAAAAAACGCGGGTATTCGTCTGTATTCTTTCTATCAACCGATCGCAAAAGTGGGAGGGGACTTTTATATCGTGCGTCCGATCGCCGAAAAAAAACTGCGTATCTTTCTTGCGGACGCGATCGGCCACGGGGTTCAAGCTTCTCTGATGACGATGGTGATTCAGAGCGAATACAATTCCATCTTCGATCCGAAACTTTCTCCCGGGGAATTTCTTACGAAACTTTCCGGACGATTCAGCGCGAGAATCGGAGATGTCAGTCCTTTCTTTTCCGGTATGATCGCGGATTTGGATTTCGAAAACGATCGGATTCTCATTGCAAGCGCGGGAAATCCTTCCTGCATTTTAAGTGCGAACGAAAAAACGGTTTCTCTCGATTTGATCGGACCCTATGCCGGGATGATTCCCGGATTTAAATACGAAGAATTATCCGAGATTCTTCCGAAAGAATTTCGATTGTATCTCTTTACGGATGGATTACCCGATCGATTCATCTTTTCGGAAGGAGAATACGAGAATTTTTCGATGCACCGATGGCTCGAGCAAAGATGCAACCAATCGATCGAAAGCGTATGTAAAGAATTGTTGGGCTCGGCTAATGCTTTGAGTTTACCCGAGTTTAAAAAAGACGATATCACTTTGCTCGGAATCGAAAGATCGATTTTAAGTTAAGAACGGTTTTTCGATTTATAGAAAAGGCCTATCGAAAAAGATGGCAAGGAAGCGGGTTGCGATTCGTTCTTAGTATTTCGAATCGTTCGATCGCTCGATTCTAAAAGTCGCAAGGAGTCTGATATGGCTTACAAATTAGATGGAGCAAAGTTTCCGACCTTGGAAGAATTGATTGCGGCTCTTTATCCGCTATACTCCGATAAAATGTCGGAAGCGGAATTTAAGAAATACGTTCAGGAAAACGCAAAGGAAGAGTAAATCCGAAAAACGTTTTCGGGAACGGAATTTGAAAGAGGGATCGAAATGCCCGTTTTGCTTGTCAGGAAATCGGGTTTCGTAAGAATCATCCCATGCAAATCATCCCGGGGAAATGGAAAATTCCTCACGCCGCGCGAAAGCCTCTCGTATTTTTCCTAGTCTTCTTATTTCTATCCATTCAATTTCGATTTTTATTTTCGGATCGAATTCCCGAATCCGTTTCCCTTCAGAATCAATATCTCATCGCACAGGACTATCAGGTTCTATTTAAGAATTTTCTATCATCCGGATACGATCGTTCCTTGCAAGGGGGAAGTCCCACCTTCTACTTTCAATCTCCGTTCTTTTTCTTTTTGGTTTCGTTTCTTCACACCTTTCTGTTGTTCTTCCTTCCGTTTAGCGTTTCGTTTAATTTAGGAATTCTGATCACGCTCTTTTTATTTTCATACGCGTTCTTAAAACTCGGATTCCTGTTTCTCACCGAAACCAATCTCAGTCCGGGCAACGCTTTGCTTACGATGACTGGGCTTATGTTTTACTTTTTATATCCGGGCGATCGGACGGTCGGCGCGGGTATCGTTGGCGTATTTCAAAATTCGATTTCTTCCGCATTGGGGCTCGGATTTGCCCTATTAGGAATTTATTATTTAGAAAAATTTCGCTACACGGGAAAGGTTTCCTCGTTCTTCAAACATCTCATCACCGGTACGATCGTCTTTTACACGCACTACGAAACTTCCCTGTTTTACGTCGTTTCGCTAGGAATTTACTTCCTGTTCTACAAAGACGAGTTCGAACTTCTCGAAATTCTTTTGATCTTTCTTTTGCCGTTTTTGTGCGCGTCGCCGATTCTTTGGAATTACTTCGCATATGTTCCGTTTCAGCAGAATCCTCCGATTTCCTTTCCGATCAACGGTCTCTTATCGTTGATAGGCGAAGAATTCTCCGGTAGCGTTTCGAGACCGGAAAGATTCCTGGACGTGTTCAAACAAATCTTTATCGATCAGTATTGGATTCATCTATTGTTTCCGATTCTTTTCGTGATCGGAATCCGTCTTCTGTTTATCAGAAAATTATTGCCTCCGATTTCGAGATTTCTGATTTTCGGAACTCTTTTGTTCTACTGGATGGCGACCGATTCTTCTTTGTCCTTGATTCTTCCTTGGCTGCACGTTCGATGGTATACGGCGCTCAACGTATCGCTCGTGTTTCTAACGTTTTCCGCGCTCGTAACAGCTCGATTCTTTTTGAAAAATCTTCCACCCGGAAAATGGAAGTTATGGGCCGGTCTTGCCTTATTCCTATTGGGAATGATTCGGTTTATCGTTTCGATTCCCGGACCTGCGACCGGAATCGAAGGCCTTTCGAAAGAACATTCCGGTCTTTGGGAACAAAGGGAAGAATGGATACGCACGTTCGAAAATACTTCGTACGGAGCCCTCATTGCGTCGGAAGAGATTGCGGGCGGGAACGGATCGCACGAATCCCGTTGGGCGAGCGTGTTAGTCCGAAAAGCGCTGCGTCGAAATCTTACTCTTCAGAATCGATTTGAAAGTTCTCTTCCATCCTCCGCGGAGGAAATCATACGATTGTTTCCGTCGCAAGGAGCCAAAACTTCGCTTAACAACGAAAACAAAAACGGGAGCGCGCAGCCGATCGGCGAGCGTGAGAAGTTGTCCCGTTTGTTTACGAATCTTCTTGCGGAAAGGGGCGTGTCTCATGTTCTGCTTCGATCGACCGCTTTGAACGAGATCGCCTCCTCGAATCCGGTCGCGTTTACGCCCTTGGAAAAAAGGGGAGAATGGACATTCTGGAAATTGAATGTTTCCAAACCGTTTTTGCAATTGCTTCCCGCAAAACCGATCGCCGTTTTTACGCCGGAGAATTCTCCCGAAGAAGAACACGGATTGAATGCGGTAGTTTTGTCGGAGTCGATCCTGAACTCCGCGTTTCAATATCAAGTTTCCTTAATACCCTTATCCAAACAGAAATTTCAATCGGATCCGAATTCGTTTTCGGCGGGTTATGAAATCGAGGAGCTGAATTCTTACTTTCAAAAAAGAATCGAAGAGGACGCTGAGAAAGATACAAAAAAGAAACCGAACCCGAAAAAGGAAAAGAAAGTAGAAGTTTCCGATGTCTCGTCCGAGATTCATCCTCTTTCTTGGGACGATTCGACGATTCGCTGGAAACTTTCCGAAACGGGAGAAGCGAACGCGTGTTCGCCGATCTTGATTCGTTCCGGTTTTTTTCCGCTTTGGAAATCCGACTCGGAAGAAACTGTCTACCGCACTCTGGAAGGTCAGTTTTATTTTTGTTCCAAGGCAAAGGAAAATAGATTCGTATTTTATGATATTCGATCGTATTTGATCACGTTCATTCAACTTTTGCTTCCGCTTTTATTTTTCGGAGCCACGTTTTTGACGCGCAGGAAACTATCGAATTGATGTTCTTCGCTTCCGATTCTCCGAAAACTCCGTTTCGAAAAAGGCAACTATTTTCGAATTCTTTGCTGATCGGTTTTTCGGCGGCGATTCTCTCGATTTTGTTTTTCGGAAATCCGGAAACTCCGATCTCCAAGATCGTTCTTTCCGCTTTGGAAGGAGGTTTGATCGGCGGACTTTGCGATTGGTTTGCGGTTTGGAAAACCTATAAGGCCATCGAAGAGGACAGTCCCAGACTCGCGTCCGAAATCGGAAACTGGGTTGCGGGCGATCTTCTGCATCACGAAGTGATCCGTTCTCGAATCAGAATGGTTTTGGAAGATCCCGCCACCCGCGACGACGTTCACGGGGTTTTACTCGAAACCTTCGGGAACGAGGAAAAAACGCACGAGGTTTTGAACCAGCTTTTCTCCAAAGTCGAGGAAGACATCGTTCAATACGTGGTTCACTATCAGTTTTCGGGAACCGATGTCGCATTATTAAAAGAATTAAACAGACAAAAAGAAATTATGGACACGATCAAACTTCTGATCGGGGAATCCATGATCAAAGTCGCCGATACGGAAGAGTTCAAATCCCTTCTTCAAGAAATATTAGGAAAAATGAATTTAGTTGCCCAGGTGGTTTTGAACCTCGTGGTCGACTTTCCGAAAAAACTGAAGGAATACGGGAATCACGTAAAACAGGGATTGGTGATCGAATCCAAGGACGAAAAGACGATCGAGAAGCTGGTCAATCTGATGGCGGCTTCCACGGAAACGTATATTTCTTCCTGGAACGAACTTCCACTGGATCAAAGGGAAAAAGCGGTTCGATCCTTGATGGGATTCTTAAAAGTTCAGGCGAGTCGTCTTTTAGGAACTTTGATTCAGTCTCATCTGAAGGAAATCGGCGAAATCGAAACCCTCCAAGAATACGCTCCTTTACGATCTGTGCTTGAATTCGTCGAAAAGAGGGTGGACGAAGGCGTTTCCGGTTATATCGGAAGACAGATTACGACCCGTCTGCAAAGTCTCGATCCGAAAGATCTCCGAAAGAATTTGGAATGGAAGACTCGAAACGTTTTGGAAACGATTCGGATTAACGGAAGCATTCTCGGTTTTTTTCTGGGAAGTCTAACGGGAGTTTTGCGGTTCTTTTTTTGAAGAGTCGCCCATCGATCGGCTTTCGGGGAAATTTCTAAGGCTTACCGAATCAATCTTCTCTGCAATTTCCGATTTATGTTCCTGCGTGAAGTTTACGGCCGCTTTGACCGGAGTGCGGAGCCGAAAATGAGGATTCCGATTCGCATGAATACCTCTCCCTTGCAATTGTAAAAGTATTTTATCAACCCGAATTCGATTGCAGAATTCGATCCTTTGTGTTAAGAATGAAAATCCGAAACGGACGGAACTTTTTCGTAAATCGAAGTCGTTTCGTTTAACAAAGACGGACAGAGACACGTCGCAAAAGGGGTGAGGATGCAATCCGGAAAATTACGTTATTCGAATATAGATGAATATATCGCCTTATTCCCGAAGGAAATCCAATCCCTCTTAAAAACGATGCGGACAACGATCTCCAAAGCGGCTCCGAATGCTACGGAAAAGATCGCCTATCAAATGCCCACGTTCGCCTTGTATCGAAACTTGGTCTACTTTGCCGCGTATAAGAATCATATCGGTTTCTATCCCGGTTCGATCGGGGTCAAAGTGTTTCAACCGGAACTGACCGCTTACAAAACATCCAAGGGCGCGATTCAGTTTCCATTGGATCAACCTTTGCCCTTGAAGCTGATTGCAAAGATCGTAAAGTATCGGGTCAAAGAAGATTCGGAATTGCATAAGAAGAAACAAAAGCCGAAAAGTGATTCGGTCCGACCTTCGGCTCGGAAGGAGAAATCGGCAGAACCTACCGCAAATCAATTTGTCAAAGAATTGACCGCGCTCAAAACAAAAGCCGATTTAGAAAAGAATTCCAGATTTCTCCACAATGGAAGCAAAGCCAATCTTTGTCTTGGTGTACGGATGGGAAAAATATTCGAAACCGCGAAAAAATATAAGAACATGCCGTTGGAGGAAATCGCGGTTTTGATAAAAAATCCATATTATGAAATTCGAATGGGTGCCGTGAGCATTCTGGATTTTCTGGCGAGAGACAAGAAGAGCGATGAAAAATTCAAAAAACGCCTCTTCGACTTATACATAAAAAATCACAAACACATCAACAATTGGGATCTCGTGGATCGTTCCGCCGGCCAGGTGATCGGCCGTTTTCTTTTCGACAAATCCAGAGAACCTTTGTATAAGTTGGCTCGTTCTAAAAATCCTATGGAACGAAGAACTGCGATCGTGAGCACCTCGTATTTTATCATGAACAAAGACCCGAACGAGACGTTTCGGATCGCGGAAATTCTGAAGGACGATCGGGATGAAACGGTTCAGAAAGCGGTAGGAAGTTGGGTCCGCGAAGCTGGAAAAAAGGATAAGCCGCGTTTGCTCGATTTTTTAAAGCGACATTCTGCAACGCTTCCTCGAATTACGCTGCGGGCGGCGATCGAACGATTGGATGCGAAGGAAAAGGAATTCTATCTCCGTTCTAGGAAGAATTGAAATATTCGAAAAATCGAAAATAAGCTTCCGAATTCCTACCGGAAAACCGGTTTTCGAGTCTAAAAAGTAATAACCTACAAGGAGATTTATGGAAACGGTCTATCACGCACAGGAAACAAGAGGAAAGGCGGATTTCGGTTGGCTGAAAAGCAGACACACGTTCAGCTTCAGCTCGTATTACGATCCGAGTCGTGTACATTTCGGAAAACTGAGAGTCTTAAACGACGACATCGTTATAGGCGGAAAGGGTTTTCCACCGCATCCTCACGAAAACATGGAGATCGTTTCTATCCCGCTTTCAGGAAGTCTGGAACATCAGGACAGTGAAGGAAATCATTCGGTGATTCAATCCGGAGAAGTGCAGATCATGTCCGCGGGAACGGGGATCGTTCATTCGGAGTTCAACGCCTCCGCGACGGATCCGGTCAATTTTTTACAAATCTGGATTTTACCGGATCAAATCGGAATTAAACCTCGCTACGAACAGAAGAAGTTCAACGTGGAGGATCGCCGCGGTAAGTTCCAGGAAGTTGTTTCGCCGGATAAGAACAACGGGGCGGTTTGGATCAATCAGAACGTTACGTTTTCCCTGGCTCATGGAAATAAGGATTTAGAAATCAATTATATTCCAAAAAACGAAAATGGGGGAGTGTATTTCTTTTTGATTTCCGGTTCGGTCGAAATCGAGGGTAAAAAACTTTCGGCTCGGGACGGATTCGGAATTCCCGCTTCTTCGAAACTCAACGTCAAGTTTTCGGAAGAATCGGAACTGCTTGCGATCGATACCCCTCTTTGATTCCCGTAAAACGCGAGGATTTCCCGCGAGGGATCGATGCGTTGTCAAGTTATTGCGTCTTTCGACTCGGTCTGCGCAGCATTCCGACCGGGGATTTGGGCAATAACTTGACAGGAGCGGAGAGCCCGGCCCGGACTTAAACCGATTTTTATGGATCGGCCGGTTCGGGCGCGGCCAGAGTCTTCGCTTTAAATTTCCCCGCTTTTAATCCGAAATGTTCTAAGCGACCCTTCGCGCAATACTCGGATCGGAAGTTCCTTCCGGATCGTGCTTTCGTCCAGGGTTCTGTGCATGTCGTCGATCGAACGGATCGTCTGTTCGTTCAAGGTCAAAATCATATCACCTTTTCTTAATAGACTTGTCGCCGCCGGAGAGGACTGTTCTATCTCGACGACGAGAACCCCCGAATTCTGTTCGAGTTTGTTGAAGATCTTGAGTCGATTCGGCACGGATTGATTTTGTCCCGCGATTCCGAGATATCCTCGTTTGACAAAGCCGTTCTTCATCAATCGAGTGATTACGTATTCGGCCGTTCCCGATCCGACGGCAAAGCAGATTCCTTGTGCCGAAGGAATGATCGCGGTGTTGATTCCGATCAATTGTCCTCTGGAGTTGACCAATGGACCGCCCGAGTTTCCGGGATTGAGAGCCGCGTCGGTTTGAATCACGTCTTCGATCAATCTTCCCGAACGGGAACGGAGACTTCTTCCGAGTGCGCTCACGACTCCGGCGGTTACCGTGGATTCGTAGCCCAGCGGATTTCCGATCGCGATCGCAAGTTGTCCCACTTTCACGGAGGTTGGATCGGAAAAATTCAAGTAAGGAAATTGATCGCTCGTAACTTTGAGAACCGCGATGTCCGTCATCGGATCTTCTCCGATCTTCATCGCTTTGAGACTGCGTCCGTCCGGAAACTCCGCGCTGATTTCCTGCGAATTTTCTACCACGTGTTGATTGGTTACGATAAAGCCGTCCGGTGAAATCAAAAAGCCCGAGCCGGAACCTCCCATTCGATTGCCGCTCACTTTGAGATGAACGACGGCGGGACTTACGGTTTCGACAACGCTCGTGACCGCTTTTGAATAGGCATCCATCAACTCGTCGTCGTTCGACGGAGAAGGATTCGTATTTTTATTCGTAAACCGGGATTCTTTCGAATCCGATTGAACCCATTGAATCATAAAACCTCCGGGTAGGTATTAGACCGTCGAGATTTTATTTGTATCCGCAAAAGTTACAATTGCGAATACGAACCGAAATCTTTTTTTTGAAACAGACTCGGAACGTTTCCGTGATCGATTCGGGAAGTGGTCAAGCGAAAGAAACCTGTGCTTGTCGTACCTCCGACAAACGATTTCGGTTCAGAAAGGACTTGATCTTTCAGGATCAGCGTTTGGAAAAGCTGAGAATTTCGCGGGTGATGGAGTCGAGGTTCGTGCTGCCGAGCTCTTCTTCGAGAACCTTTTGCGCCTTGTCGTAGACCTTGGTCAGAATCGGTTGGATCGCGTGACCGCAGATGCATTTTTTGTTCGGGGATTTGGAATGCATCTGAAAGATCTTTTCGTCGATGGCTTCGTAGATTTCTTTCAGATTGATTTCCGTCGCGGGTTTAGCGAGATAATAACCGCCGTTCGGTCCCATCTGGTTTCGGACGATTCCTTGGTTTTTGAGCAGAGATAGAATCTTTCGGATCACGACGGGATTGGTGTTTACGCTTTCCGCAAGTTCTTCGGAGGTTCTGGTTTTCCCTTCTCCCAAAGACAACAAGGAAAGAATATGGATCGCGACCGTAAATCGACTCGTCATATCTGTAAAGCTCTCAGTTACAGACTACAGAAGATGAGAATTCGTGTCAAGTCAAAGCTGGCTTTCAAAAATACTTGCTCCCGATTCCGAAACCATAAGAATACGTCCGATGTTTCAGAGTTATATCCTTCGATTCTTGGACCCGGCGCTGGAAAAAGAATTCAGATCCTTTCTTCGGGATCATATCGCCGTTTTCGTACGAATCGGGGCGATCTCGGCGGTGTTCGGTTATATCGCGGTCTTTCTTCTTTTCTACGATATTCTCCTCATACGCGATCATCGGGTCCTTTGGATTTTGGAAGGAAGCGCAGTTTTCGGCTTGGGACTTTTTCTTTCCACGTTAAAGCGATTTCGGTTTAGCATGGTTCCGGTTTCGATCGTCAGCAATACGAGCGCTGGATTCGTCGCGGTTTACGTGGGTTTCGTGTTTATCCGGAATCAACACGCGATTCTTCTTACCATTCTGATCATCATCGCGTATTACGCGTTTTTGGTCTTGCGAATCCGCACGTTACCCGCGTTTATCGCCACCTCCTCCTATTTGGGCGCGTATCAATACGGTCTTCTGATCGACGACGGTCTGGATTCCCAGAACAAAGCGGTTTATAGTTTTCTAATATGGTTTTCCGAGTTTTTTGCGGTGATCGCCGGTTACACATTGGAGTTGACCACTCGTAAATTGTTTTTGCAGGCAAAGACGATCGATACGCAGACGAAGGATCTGGAAAAGGAGAAGGAAAAATCGGATCTTCTGCTGCGTAACATTCTTCCCGACGCGATCGCCCATCGATTGAAAAACGAGAATTCCCAAATCTCCGAATACTTTTCCGAATGTTCCATCCTATTCGCGGACATCGTGGGATTTACTCTTCTTGCCGCGCGCAAAACGCCGGACGAACTCGCGGGCCTTCTCGATCGATTTTTTTCCAGGCTCGACGAACTCGCGGAGCATAGGGGAGTGGAGAAGATCAAAACCATCGGAGACGCATACATGGCGGCCGCGGGAATTCCGATTCCCTGCGAAGATCATATCGAAAGAATCGGAAATCTCGCCTTGGATATATTAAAAGAAGTGAATACGAATGAGGAACTGGTCCGCGAGAATCTGAACATTCGGATCGGAATTCATTCGGGTCCGGTCGTTGCCGGTGTGATCGGAAGAAAAAAATTCATCTACGATCTTTGGGGAGATTCGGTCAATCTCGCTTCACGGATGGAGTCGCACGGAATTCCGGGCAAGATTCACGTAACGGAAGAATTCTACCGTGCCGCGTCCCCTCTCTTTCAGTTGGAAAAACGAGGAGAAGTGGACATCAAAGGAAAAGGAATCGTGTCCACGTATTTCTTAGCGGGATGAACAAACGCTCATCCGAGAAGATCGATGTGAACCGGATTGTACTGGATCGAAGTGCTTCCTTGGCTGAACCATTCCGGCACGGCTCTGCGCCAGGAAATGAACTGAGGAGTTTCGAGATGTTTTTTTCTCGCGGCTTCGCTTTTGTAGACTTCCATAAAGACGAATCTTCCGGGATCTCCGTCGGCTTGCAGAACGTCGAGTCTTAGAACTCCTTCTTCCGTATCGAGGGATTCCTTTGCCATCTCATGGCTGATCTTTTTAAACTCTTCCACCTTTTCTTCCAAAACCTTATACGAGGACAGGATCACGATCATGTTTGCAGAATTTCGTACGCGTTTCGTTTTGGGAAGAAAAATCCTCCTTGCTTAAAACAACTGTTATTCAAAGAATTCCCAGAATGAAATTGAATACTCGAATTACGGAAATGCTCGGAATCGATCTGCCGATTATCGGAGCTCCTATGTTTTTAGTCTCGTATCCGGATCTGGTCGTCGCCGTTTCCGAAGCGGGAGGAATCGGTTGTTTTCCTTCTCTCAATTATCGTTCTCCGGAACAACTCAAGGACGGTTTGCAGGAGATCCGTTCTAAAACGAAGAAGCCGATCGGGGTCAACCTGATTCTTCATAAATCGCATAACCCCAATTGGTCGAAGCAGCTCGAGGTCGTTCTAGATGCAAAGGTCGAACTTTTAATCACGAGTTTGGGAAGTCCGCGCACCGTCGTCAGCGAAGCGAAGAGCGTAGGCTCGAAAGTTTTTTGCGACGTCACCACTTTGAAACACGCAAACATCGTCGCAAAGGCCGGAGCGGACGCTTTGATCGCGGTCGCACAAGGCGCGGGCGGTCACGCGGGAAATATTTCTCCGTTCAGTTTGTATCCGTATCTTAAAAAAGAAACCGGTCTTCCCATCGTCGCGGCGGGTGCGATTTCAAGCGGCGCGCAAATGGTCGCGGCTCTCGCGTTGGATGCGGACGCGGTCTATGTGGGAACTCGTTTGATCGCGACACCCGAGGCGATGGCGTCCGAAGGCTACAAACAAATGCTCATCGAATCCGGTCCCGAAGAAATCGTTTATACCGAGAAGATTTCGGGAATTCCCGCAAACTGGTTGAAGAAATCGGTGGAGAAGGCGGGCGATCTTTCTCACAGCGGTGAATCGCAGAATTTAGATCAGGAATACAAACGTTGGAAAGACATTTGGTCCGCCGGTCACGGCGTCGCTCAGATCGAAGGGTTGGTTCCCGCAAAGGATGTGGTCCTGGGAATGGCTCAAGAATATCAAGATATTCTAAAGCGTTTGCCGCGCTGATATTTTTATTATGCCCCGCTGAAAAAACCGGTTTTCGAGTCCGGCGGCGATGCGGGGCATTTTACGGAAGGGTTCAAGGGGAGAATCCTTTAGGTTTTAGACGCAAGGTCCGTCTTTTAACCGTTGACGAGTTCCGTTCTTTCTACGAAATGTTATACAACATGGTATCCGCGAAGAAAAAATCAAACGCTACGACTCAAAGCAAAAGAAAGAGCGATATAACCTCTCTGATCATTCCGATCTACAATGAAGCCGGTCATTTGAAGGAATTCTTAACCAAGGTAGACGCGCTCGTATTACCCACCGACAAAGAACTCGTGTTCATTGACGATTGTTCTAAGGACGATTCTCGTTCCATTTTACAAACCTTTCGCTTTCGCTCTTCGCATCAGATTCTCCTGCAAGAAAAAAATCAGGGCAAAGGAGCGGCATTGCAACGAGGGATCGAGGCCGCCACAGGAAACTTTCTGATCGTTCAGGACGCCGATTTTGAATACGATATGGACGAGGTTCCTATGCTACTCGAACCTCTGATGCGTGGAAAAGCCGACGTCGTGTTCGGTTCCCGATTCAAAAAGGACGGAAGACAGGTTCACAGAACGTTTCACTATATGGTCAATCGTTTCCTAACGTTTGTTTCCAACTTCATGAGCGGTCTATATCTGACCGATATGGAAACCTGTTATAAAGCCTTCCGATCCGAAATCATCAAAAACGTGAACTTAGAATCGAAACGTTTCGGTTTCGAACCTGAAGTCACCGCGAAAATCGCGAGACTCAAGATTCGCGTTCAGGAATTTCCGATTTCGTATTATCCGAGAAATTATTTGGAAGGGAAAAAAATCACCTGGAAGGACGGAGTCGCTGCACTGCGTCATATTTTGTATTTCAATCTGATTCAATCCAAGAAAAGTTTTTTTAAAAAAGATCTTCCTGAAAAATACATTCCTAAAGGAATCCACTGGCTGTAACGAATGGAGAAACTCTTTCGGAATGCCGGTTTAAAGAAATCGGTTCGAATTGGGCTGATTGTTCTTACCGTTTCAATCCTTGTCTTGTTTCTATGGAAACGGTTTCAATGGGATTCGGGAACTTCTCCTTTGATTCAAACCGACGCTCAGATCAAAGTCTATCAAACGGCCCAATATGCAAAAAATGGAATCAACAATCACGATTGTTATTACGAAGGAGGACGCTGGGATTTAGAGTTTCGATACTTTCCGTTTCATTACCCTTGGGTCGTTTATACCGAAGATGTGAAATCCGATCGGACTTGTCGTTTTCAATATCCTTCTTATTTGGCGCAAGGTTTTGCGCTTTTGTATCGATGGACCGGCTATCGGTTTCTGAATTTTGCGATTCTTTTGTTTTATTTTTTAGCGGCGTTTTTAACGGTTCGCATTTCCATAAAACGGTTCGGCGTATCGAATCCGGTCGGTCTTGCCGTCGGAATTCTCGCGCTTACGGGCTATCCGCAAAACTCGGGTTTTGAATATTCGGAAACCGTAATTTCGAACGTGTGCTTTTTGCTGTTTTTGAATGCCGCCTTGGCGGTCGTGCTTCAGGGAGAAGAATCAATAACCGCCGTTCTTTACGGATTTGCGGGTTCCCTTGCGGTGTTTTTACGTTCGGAAAGTGTGTTCTATTATTTTGCGCTCGGTTTGGGAACGATTCTATTTTTCAGAACTTCCTTTCGCGAACTTTTCAAACGATTTCGTTTTTTAATCGTTGGGTTTTTGATCGGGGGTGCTTGTTTTGCATTTTACAATTATCACGAGTTCGGAGCCGTACTCGGGATCAGAAGCAAACTGTCCTATTCCGATTTTCTAAAGTTGAATCCGGCGACCAAACTGGAATTGCTAAAGGGGTATTTTTTCGGTTCTTCGATTCAGGTAGGATTGTTCTCCTATTGTCTGCCGATGATTGCAGCCGTGATAGGCTTCTCCTTTTTGCGCAGAAAAGAATCCGATCAGGGAAGAGCATATTCCATTCTTTTATTGACCGGAATTTTAGGAATGCTTTTGGTCCAAACCTTCAGTCCTTACAATCCGGGCGGTTTGTATGCGGGCCTGCGCTTTACCGAGATTTCGTATTATTGTTTTACTTTGTTAATTGGAATTGCAATTCATACCGTTCAGAATTCCGGAAGAAGCCGTCCGCACTACGCAGTTTATGTATTATGCGTACTTCAGATTCTCTTTTGTCTGTTTCATACCCGTAAGAATATTCAAGTCGTCGACTTCGTAAAAAAACACCATGAGATTCTCCAGAAGGAATGGAGTTCGTATCCCGATTTTCCGGTCGTTCATAAAAGTCTTTTCGATATGTTTTTGGTTTCGACTTCCTATTTGGACAAACCTCACTTTGTTGCAAAAGATGAGACTTCCTGGAAGGGATTGGAGTCGATTCTTGACTCGAATGGCGTGCCTGGGATTCAGGTTTTCTATTTCGGTTTAACGCCGCCTAAGGACATCAATGCGCCTCAGGATTTTTACGATGAATGGATCAATACGAAGTATGAGATTCGTTCAACTCGATACGCTTTGCAGGAAAGGAAGATCGTGGAGGGTTTCGTTCTGGAACGTTACGTTTTAAATTCTGATAAAAAGAATTAGTCATCCTCTTGATTTCAGCATTCGAATACAGGTCGCGAATTTGAGAGGCGGTTCGTAAAACGATCGGAAACGATCCTTTTATAAAAACGGCTCGATCGGTTCGGGCCGTTCTTAATTTCCGCGCCTACTGTCAGGTTTATTTGTTTCGGAGAGGAATCATGTGAAATACTCCGAAGGCGAGAATCTGCAGAGCGTCTAACGCCGGGTTAGTCGATTTATGTTTGAAGGTTAGCCAGAAATAAGCGATCTCCATCAAATGCACGGCGAGAGTTCCGAATCCGACTACCTTGATCAAAAAGTCCAGAGGTTCTCCCATTTGAATAAAACCGAATAGATCGGCTCCGAAGACGATCCAGAAGAATGCGGATACGATTTTTGCGGCTTGTAAAAGAGGGTTCATTAGCTTTGTTTTTCCTAAAAAAATTTCCGTTATTGAACCTTCCCGATTCGATCAGTCAAGGAAAAAAGAGGACAATCGATTGACTCTTCCTTTGCGAACGGAAAAATGAAGACATGCTTCCTTGTTGTCATCATATTCTTTCTTCGAACCGCTCCGCCTCGGATCATTCTCCCTTTCCTTGGAAGAATCCGAAAAATCTTCCTCCGCTTCGGGACGACGATTCTCCCGCTCATCTTCCTTTATTGGAGAAATACGGACTTCCGTTTATCATAGACATTCATTCGCATTTTTTTCCAGAATACGTGATGAAGCGGATTTGGAAGTGGTTCGACGGAGTTCATTGGGAGATCGCGTATCGTGAAAACGAAACGCAAAGAATTACGACATTAAAGAAAAATAAAATTCATCATTTTACGACTCTCAACTACGCGCATAAGGAAAGAATGGCGGAAGGTCTGAATCGCTGGACCTTCGAAACGCATCAACACACGAAAGGTGTGATCCTTTTCGGAACGTTTTTTCCGGAAGAAGGTTGTCTGGAATATACGAAACGCGCCGTGGAGGAATACGGCTTTCGCGGTTTTAAACTTCACTGCGAAGTGGGTCGGCTGGATCTGACGAGGCCCGATCTTGCGGACACGTTTTCGTATCTTGAATCGAAGGGAGTTCCCCTCGTGATTCATTCGGGGGACGCGCCGCTTCCGGGTGTTTATACGAATATTCGATATTTTAAATCCTTTATCGAACGTTATCCGAAACTGAAGGTCGTGGTCGCACACATGGGAGCCTCGGAAGTTTGGGAATACACGGAGCTTCTCGGAATTTTTCCAGAGCTTCGTTTGGATACCACGATGGTTTTCGTGGATTTTTTGGCGACGGGTGAAAAGACCGATCCGTATCTCGAAATTCTGGAACGGTATCCGGATCGGGTTCATTTCGGTTCCGATTTTCCGAACATTCCGTACGCGCTCAGTCATCCGATCTGCAATTTATTGAATTCTTCCTTGAGCGCGGAGACCAAACGAAAGATCTTTCTGGAAAACAGCGCCCGCCTTTTCGGAATCCAGATTTAATCCGAAGTCCTAAATCGTCATTTTTATCGTACGGGAATTCGGAGCTTCGGCGGCCGTTCGGCGTAAGGAAAAAACTTGCCAACGAGGGTTCGATCTCTATTCTTTCTATATGCGCGGCATTTTTACGGTAAGTTTCGGACTCGTTTTTGCGGGAATCCTCTCGGCCGATTGCGGAAAAAAAAATCCGGTGTCGCAGTCCGTTTCCGCGGAAGTCTATAAGAAAGTCGCCGATGCTTATTGTTCGCAGATGAGCCGTTGTAAGGAACCGTATCTTGCTTCTCTCGAAGGCAAACTGAGAAAGGAAGCGGCTTTAACCTATCCCGATAACGCGCAGTGTTACAGCGATTTCAATTACGACTACGATAAGTCGGAACCGATCGTATTAAAAAAACTCAGTGATAACCTGAAATTGGAAGCGGAGCTTTGTATCAAAAGCGTGGAGCGAGCCGATTGCGGTTCGATCGTAACGTATCAGATTCCGGAATGCGTGGAATACAACACCTTCCTCGAAACGATTTCCTCTCCGTCCTCCAAGTAAAACAAATTCATTCCATCGCGGCGCGACGCACGTTATAAAAACGCGCGTGTGATTTCCGAAAGGAAGAATTCTTATCTTGCTTCGACCTCGATCTTTTCGTCCTTTTCCTCTTCCGTTAAAACGGGGCTGTCCAGTTTATCCAAGAGGCTTTGGAGTAAAAAGAAATACGCGTTCACCTTGCCGGCGATTTCTTTTCCGTAAAGCTGCGTGTAAGTGTTGATGAGGGATTGATTCTCTTCCGTGTTTTTAGAATACGAATTCTCCGCCAATCCTTCCCAGAGAGTTTCCCCTTTGGAACAATGAATCACTTTCGCAAGGGCGCTCAGTTCCACCTTGTCGCCGCTTTCCTTTTCGCGGATTTTCAACTGGAAAATTCCTTGAACCTTCTTATCGGAAGCTCCGCAAACAGCTGCACCGGAACGATACGGATAGATGATAAATTCCTTATGGTGAGAAAGGTAGTTCTCCGCGATTTTGGACGCGAGTTTTTTCTCGGAAACTCCCGCCTCGCTTTCGACGGGAACGGAAACGGCCAGTCTTTTGAACGTGGTCAGTTCCTTTTCCCAAACCGGACCTGCCTTGACGTATTTTACGGTGCAGTTCGCGAGCGCAAACGAAACTAAAACGAGTATAAAAGAATATCGTAACATTCTAATGGGTTCCTTTTTTCTTTTTCGGAGACGCTTTTTTTGTCGCAGCGGCTTTAGCCGTTTTCTTCTTAGCCGCTTTTTTCGAAGAAGCAGCGGGTTCGGAATCCGCGGTCTTCGATGCGAACGAACCATCCGTTGTCGAAGAAAAATCGGAATCTTCTTCGCTAAAGCCGATCGGTTTGGATTCTTCTTCCTCTTCTTTGCGGGAGCGATATACGATTTCCAAAACCGCAGGGACGAGGCTCAATGCGATGATTAAAGAAGATGCGATCCCTATGGAAGCAACGACTCCGATCGACTTCAAACCTTTTTGATCCGCGATCAAAAGGGAACTCCATCCGACAAGAGTGGTTAACGTGGAGGCGATGATCGCCGGTCCCACCATCGACATGGCGCGAACCACGTCGTGATCCTCCCGGAAACGATAGTAGATATAGATTCCGTTTTGGATTCCGTATCCAACGATCACGGGGAACACGAGAACGTTCATAAAGTTCAGCTGAATTCGGAACGCGGCCATGATTCCGAGCGTCACGAAAATTCCGAGAACCAGAGGAATGAGAGAGATCAGCGCGGGAACGATTCCACGGAAGAATAGGATCAACACGATTACGACCAAGACCAATGTGATGAGGAAGGCGGCGACTCCCTCTCTTTGAACGATCTTAATCAGATTCGCGAACAGGATCAAACTTCCCGCCGTGTTCGAAACGTATTGATGCGATCTCGCTTGTTCCAACGAAGAGAACGGTCTTGTTTTTAAGATAAAGGAAATCGTTCCATCCAAAAGACCGAGGTCTTTGAATTGGTTCGCCGAATACGTGTTCAACGCTTTTACGATGAGACGTTCTTCTCCCGCGCTCCATTTATCCTTGATCGGATCGGTTGCGGCGTTTCCGTTTTCATTGTAGAGAAGGGTGTTCAAGACTCTTCTGGACAATTTCGGATAATGCAATTCCCCCACCGCGTCAAAAAACTTCAGAAGTTTTTGTCCGTGCCAAAGCGCGACCTTAGGATAGATGAATACGAGATGTCCTTTTTCTTTGGAACCTTTTACTTCCTTAAACTGAGAACTGAAGTAAACGGGAACCGCGGAAACGTCGTATTCCTTTACGCTCAGATATTTTTTTACAACCGGAAGATACTTTCTTTGTTCCGGTTTTAAGAATCCCGCTTTGACGGGTTTCATATCGCTCTGCAGTTGTTTAAGAATTTTTAAGTTCGCTCTTTGTTGTCCTTTCGGAGGAACGAAGTTCCAAAGAGAAACCACCTGATCCACCGAACCCGCGATTTCGTCCGGAACCGGGGTCATGTAGTCGAACACGGCTTCGGATTCTTCCAAAGTATCGACCACGATGACCTGCGGATCGGAACTGATATCGAATCGATCTCCGATCTCGTCGTAGAGATTGACCGAATCCAGGTTGTCCACCATCAGATCCCGTCCGTTATAATTGAACTGGATTCCGGGAGTGAAACTGAAGAACGAAATCACCACGACGAACGCAAGAACGACTAACGTCAAAAGGCCGGGTTTTTTATAAAAGCGGTAGAGAAGCGGAGAAGTCGTCTGTTCTTTTGCGGATAACAAAAACTTGCTTTTGAGAGACGGAAACAAACGGAACAACAACGTGATCTGAAGCGCGGTCACTCCGTACATGGAAACCGCGATGATCAAAATTCCGTAGGTCGCGATGATCCCGAACTCGCTGAAACCTCGAAACTCGGAGAAGGCGAGAACTACGAATGCGGACGTGGTCGTCAAGGCGGAGATAAACGAAGCGATCCCCGTGTGATAGATCGTATCCTTGATCGAACGAAGCATGTCTTGTTTGCGGGTGTATTCTTCGCGGAAACGATATAAGAATTGGATTCCGTAGTCGATCCCGAGTCCCATCAGAATCGAAGCGATGATGCTCGTAACCGAGTTGAGCTGGCCGATTACGATCGTGGTCAGTCCGAAAGAGAATAAAATTCCCGAGAGAAGAGATACGAGCAGAATAAGAATAAAAAGAGGATTTCTAAAAAAGAACAAAAGAAGAATCGCGATACCGATAAAGGATGCGATCGCGATCGGCTTCAACGCGGCCATCAGGGTTTCGTAGTCGTCGAGGTGAAGACGATACGTTCCGGTATAACCGACTTGAATTCCTTTTTTGTCGAGAGCGAGTTCTGCTACGATTTCCTTGATCTTTTTATCGAGCGCGATGTTGAACTCGATGTTCGTAAACGAACCGGCCGGTTTGATCAGAAAGATCAGCATTCCCTTATCGGGAGAAATATTATATTCGTCGAATATATCCCTTTTTGCAAGTTTCTGATACTTGGCGAGGATGTCGTTGAAGTCCGGGTTGTATTCCTCGTCGTTGAGTTTGATGAAGAACGGATTCGCTTTTTCGACTTCTTCGTCGATCTTCCGTTTGACCCGTTTGCGGACTTCGACTAAGTCTTCCGTTTTGAGGAAGAGGGGAAGTCTGTCTTGTAAAAACGAAACGTTGTAACGATAGGAAATGTATTGAACGTAATCTTTTTCTTTCAGAAGTCTTTCGTTTAAGAGGTCCGAAGCCTTCTTGATCGCATTCTCGCGTTCCTTGTAATACGCTACGTTTTTTTGTTTTACTTTTTCGGCTTCTTTCAGCTCTTTCTCGGCGATCTCCGGCTGGCCTTTTTTCTTGGCGGCAAAGGCTTTGACGAGATGTTCCGTCATTCCTTTTTCATCTTTGAACTTGATGCTGAGAATGTAGAATCCGTTCCCGCCGATCATCTCGATCACCTTCTGCGTCTTGACGACGGAAGGGTTGTCCTTCGGAAGAAGATCGAGGTTGTTGCTGTTCACCGTGAGCTTGGACGCCTGCCATAGGGACAAAAGAAGAAACACGGCGAGGACGCTGCACGAGCGGATCGGGTTTAAAAGAATGGAATCTGTGAGTCTGGAAAGAAGCTGTCTCATTTCTGTTTAATTCTTTGCTTCTTTTTTGATCAGAGCGATGGTTTGTTTCATTCCGTTTTTCTTGAGGGAAGGTTCCACGGATTTTACTCGGTTCGTTTCGGAAGCGTATTTGCCTTCGCTTAAGAAGTCGGTGACAAACCAGGTTCCGTCGATCTTCATTAGAATCCAAGAGAAGGTGATTCTTTCGGAGCCGTTCCAGATGATGGAGGAAGCGAGGGTCGCGTTGTCTCCTTTGATCACCGGTTTTTCATAGTTGATGTCGATCTTGTCGAAGTATTTATGAGCGATCGGAAAACTGCGGTGAATGATGAATTCTTGGATCGCGTCTTCGAATTCTTTGCGGTCCGCATCCGCGATTTTACCGGAAGATTTTAAAAGCTGGTTCGTAAACTGCTTAACGTTGATGATCGCGATCGCCTTATCGTTCTTTTTGTAGCGGATAAAACCGATGAGCTTTTTCACGGTGGAAGTGATTTGTTCTTCCGCGGAAGGAGCTTCTTCGTTTGGAGCCGCGTTTTCCGTTGCGGGAGGAGTCGGATTCGTTTCCGTCGTCTGCGCGAAAAGAAAGGACGGGGTTACCGAAGATAAAAGAAAAAGAATGGAAATAATTTTTTTCACAACACGTACCTGTTGTTATAATTTGGGGAACCGAAGCGAATACCGTTCGGATATTGTCGGAACCTTCATACAGCATTCCGAATCTATAGGGGGACGTCAACGGAATTAAATCGAAGGGCTGCGGACGTTTGCGTCTTTCTATAATCTGGGTCGGATCGAATTTATTATTTTTTCAAATCCTCGTAATCCGGAAGAAATACCTTTAGATCTCCCTTGGAATTCAGATTCAGATTCCCGAAAGAAAGTTGAACGAGCAAATTCTTCATATGAAAATCGAGAAGGTCCGAAGGATCCTGATCGATCAGAAGCAGACTCGTGTTTTTGAGAGAAACGGAACCGACTCGAATTTCTCCTCCGGAGATTCGGATCTGATTCGGAGATCCCGGTTGAAACTGCAGGCTCGGAAGAGGAGGAATATTGTTCGTATCGAAACGAACCAAGATCCGATCGGACAAAAGAGAAATTCTGCTGATCGTCCCTTGAATTCTCGGAGGAGGTAAAAGAAGAAAGGATTGAATGTGAAAACTTTTTTCCACGATTTCCAAACCTCTTCCTTTCGGAATGGGAAGCAGTTCCTTCAGTCCCACGCCGAGACTTGATAAAAGATCTCCCGCGCCCGGAATTCCGGCTGCGTTCATTCGTTCCGATTTTAAAATCAGCATCGAACTGTTCGGCACGAGTTCGAGATCGCAGATCATTTCCACGTCCACCCAGAAGACGAGTTTGTATTCTCCCAAAATCCGGATCTTACGTTTGCCGTCCTTTTCGATCGTGGATAGTTTCAAATTTCGTAATGGAAAGTCGGGGAAAGACTTTACGTTTTCATTGAATAGAAATTCCAAAACGGAGATCTCGAATTCGGTGTCTCCTTGAAACAGATTGAGATGAAAGGAATCCGGATCGTTGAAGTTTACGGGAGAATTCTTCCGATTGGAAGAAGCTTGAACGGTGAGATGATTGACCGTGAAGTAGATCTTATCTTCCAGACGGAACTTGACGTTCTTGAGTTTGAGATACGCGTCCGAAGCTTCGGAACCGATTCGTTCCGAGTTTGCCTGCGCGGAGATCGACGCGTTTGCCAACAGAAGAATCGAGACAAGGATCGGCAGGTTCCGAAAAAATCGCATGGACGAATTCTCGCCGACGCTCCCGAAATGAAAACCTTTTAATCGATGTGGAACGACAAGTCGGTTTAAATTCCGCGTCCGGAGACGAAAAAAAAGAGGTCCGTTTTAAAGAACGATTTTGCCGGAACGAATGTACGGACCTAAGTCTTCCGGTTCGTCCACGTCGCCGAGCTTGGGTAGAATCCAGACGTTCTTCCTTGAAAGTTGCAATTTTTCTAATGTAACCGCAAACACTCGATCGGTGCTCCAAGGAACTTCGTAAAAGATTTCCGGAAGATGCGACTTAAGTCCTAAAAGATAATAACCCCCGTCCAAGGCCGGGCCGAGTACCGCGTCGGACTGATCCAGAGCAGAGAATGCTTCGCGGATATGTTTGGTTTCGAGATCGGGGCAATCGCTTCCGATGATGACCGCCTTTGTCGCTCCCTGCGAGAACGTTTCGGAAAAGGCGTTGGACATTCGGAATCCTAAATCCTCTCCCGATTGAAGATGCGCGCTGACTTGATTTCCCCATTTACCGGATACGAATTCCGGAATCGAATCGAAATACAATCGAACGGGAAGATCTAAACCCGCGACTTGCTTTTGCGTGATTTCGACGAGCTGCTCGTAGACGTTCAGCGCAGCTTCGTTTCCGAGTCCTGCGGCCAATCTCGTTTTCACCTGGCCGACTACGGGATTTCTTAAAAAAAGAATGAGAGTTTCTCTGTTATCCATGCGTATGTTTAGTTTATTAGCCTCTTATAAAGAGAAACCGAATTCCTTATAATTAGTAAGCAATGGTGTTCCTCACTGAATGAGAATCCTAGTTGACCAGAGTTTTAATTCCGATATTTTATAAGGATCCGATTCCTTGAAATCGGATTCTGAACAGCGTAGACTTACCGTAGACGTAAATTCGAGTAAGGGAATCGGCTGTAAAGAGAAATTCGATCGAGTTGAAAAAACCGATTCGATCGGATGTTGAAACTAGTAAAGCCTCAGTCATGAGGGAGGAAGTGTATGAAAATTTTCCGCAACATTCTTTCCGCCGGAATTCTTGCGATCGTCCTCTTCAGCGCTCTTTTTATCGGAGCCTGTAAGAAGAAGGAAAACAACGACGATACCAACAACGCAATTCTTCTTTGGTTGGCGACTCAACCCTATGTGGAACAGAGTAAGACCGGCTTTTTTATCATCGTTCCGAAAGGAATCGCTCAATGAGGAAAATCAAAATGAAGAAGTCATGGATTCTTTTCGCATTTGCGATTCTCGTTTTTTTAGGTTTGGGACTTAGCTTCCGCAGCGACCGAGTTCCTTTTTTCGTAAGAGAGGATTCTCCGAAACCATTTCCCGTTCGTTTGGAATTACTCGAGCCGCTTCGCGCAAGCGCGGACAGCTGGGGATTTGTGCGTCAGTCCGCAACCTGGGCCCGCGGAAACTCTTTGTTTATGGACGATTTGATCTTCGCGATCCGCAGAGTTTTCCCCGCAGGAACGACCGCGAACATCACTCTCGCAAATCAAAACTTCAACGGAAATTTATACACGCTTCGTCTGAAATTGAATTCAGGAAACGTTTCGTATCAACCGTCCACTCTTTCAGCGGCGGCTTCGTATACGAACTTCTTCGAACTTCGTTCTTCCTCCGATAATCAACCTGCACTTCAATTCTTTTTTGACGATGATCCGAGGTCGGCTTCCGGAGATGGGGCGGTGCTTTTGTATCAGTTGAGCAGACTGGATCCGACTCGTTGGGCCGGGGCAACCGCTTTGATTGAAAGTTATGTGGTTCAACCCGTGATTACTGGATTTCCGAATCAAGGTTTGATTCAAACATATTCTTGGAAAGGAACTTTGGGTTCGGACGCTCTTGGGCAGGACGTGGATACGGGAAGGGTAATTTTAGAAGAGATGGACAACCGCACCGTGTTTTGTTTCAAGTCGGTCGTGAGTTTCAACGGGACGACGAATCTTGTGCCGATCAATCAGGGAACTCAGGCGCTTGGATATGCAGCCAATCAAGGACTTTGTCCCGGCGCCGGTAGAGAATACTACAAACTTGCGTACAGCCAAAAACTGGACGGCAGTTTGAACGTGACCGCAAAGGGCGGTTTGGAACAAGGCGCGATCACCGCAGGACAAGCGATCACTTGCAATACGACCGTGAATGCGTTCGTAAACTTTACGCCGACATACGGTTTGTTCAACTTCAACGGTTTTATCTCCGAAGGCGTTGCTGCGAGCGCGATCCCTGCGGACTTTGTTCAAGCGTCTCGCGTGGACGCATTGTATGACCGAGTCGGAACCGTTGGAAAATCCACTGCAACCACGAGCCCTGCCGGTTCGAGTTGGGATACTCTGACGAAGGCGTATATAGACGCGATTACGATCTCTTTCGCAAGCGTTCCTTGATGTCGTAAATGCGTTCGATGCAAATTCGAATGCGTATCGATTGTGAATGATGCGTTCGAGCGCGCGTTCGGATCCGAAAGCAGTTTCGGAGTTTCGTAAACCGCACAAGACAACGCCTTTCTTTAAAAAGCCTCCGAGTTTCGGAGGTTTTTTTTTGCTTTCAACATTCTCCCGCGCCGTTGGAATCGAAACATGGAATTTCGTTTTTTAACGTTTCAAGAATCCATCCGTTCCGGTTTTACCGAATCCGACTTTGAACTCGACGTATGGCCGACGTTTTTAAATCAGGACCCGGTCGGAAAGGAATATTATACTTTCATTGTAAAAGAATTCGCTCATCTACATTGTATCTGCTTTACGCAGGAGAATCGAGTCGTGGGGACAGGAAAGATTCTCCCTTTCGAATGGGATGGAACTCCGGATGGGTTGCCGAAGGGATGGGACGCCGCGATTTTAAAGAGCGTAAGCGATTGGAAGGAAAAGAAGATTTGTAACGCGGCCAGCGCGTGGTCCATAGAAATCGCGAAGGAATTTCAGGGAGGAGGGTTGTCCCATCTCATTCTCGCTCAGCTCAAAAAGAACGCGGGTGCGCACGGAATTTCTCGATTGTTCGCTTGTGTTCGACCCAATCAAAAGGAGAAGTTCCCCTTTCTATCGATGGAAGAATATCTAGAGCGAAAAAGAGAGGACGGTACTAGCGAAGATCCTTGGGTTCGAGTGCATGAAAAGGCCGGAGGCAAAAAGATTCGAATCGAATCCAACTCGATGCACATTCAGGGAACGATTTCGGATTGGGAAACTTGGACGGGGATGAAATTTCCGGAGTCGGGTAAATTTGCGATTCCGGGCGGATTGGTCCCGGTCGTCATCGACCGGGAAAGGAATTCAGGAGAATATACGGAACCGAACGTATGGTTCCGTCATGATATTTAAGCGGTTCTTCGGAGAATTTCCTGAACCGGGTTGATTTCCTGGACGGAAGCGAAGAAACTTCTGTAGCTCAAAAACCAAACCGAAGAAATCACGCTGAGAGCCAAGGTTCCCAAAGTGACGTTCATTTCTCCCGAAAGAGCGTAAGCTCCCGCAACTAAAACCGCCAAACGCAGAGGTTCCGTAAAAAGAGCCCAACGTTTTCTTTCCAGAATTCCGCCTAACGTAAGCAGGGATAGAAGGGTGACGGCGCTGATAACGCTGATATTGAACATGGAAAGTGAATTCACTTTAACCAGCATTCCGAACGCGAGCGCCACGGTAATGACGAACCAAACTAGAGAGTAGAGACTCATTCCTTTCGGAATTTGAATATCATATTTATGGAATGTTTTTGCCGAAACTTCGGGGATCGGATATTGTCCGCCGAGTTCCTGCGGCCTCCAGCCCGGTACGGCGAAGAAAACCTTAAACTTATCGGACCAACGAGGACAACGCCAAGCGAGTTCGATCATTTCCCACCAGTAGTGGAGGTTGGCCCAGATCGGATTGAAACTCTGCAGAGGTTTTACGGTTCCGTAAACCGGTTCTTCGGATTCCGGTTCGAAGGTCCCGAACCATTTGTCGAACACGATCAAGGTTCCGCCGTGATTCTTATCGATGTATTTCGGATTGATTCCGTGGTGAACTCTATGGTGAGAAGGAGTGTTGAAGATCGCTTCGAACCAACGGGGAAGTTTGCCGATCGCCTTCGTATGAATCCAGAATTGATAGATCAGGTTGAGTTGACCGTTCAAAATCATAACGATCGGAGAAAAACCGATCAATGCGAGAGGAAGATAAAAAACCCATGTGAAGATGCTGTGAAAACTCGCCTGACGAAGAGCGACGGTAAGATTGTATTCTTCGCTTTGATGATGAACAACGTGTCCCGCCCAAAGAAAGTTTACTTCATGACTCAAGCGATGATTCCAGTAATACGCCAAATCGTAACCGATAAAACAAAGAACCCAAACTCCTACGACGAGAATCCAAGCCCAGGTTAAAGAACTTAATCCCAGGGTTCCCGCCGGAACGATGGAAAGAGCTTCGCTCGGCCAAGAAGGAAGATTGAAAATTCGAAACTTCTCATAGATTAAAATATAAGCGAACATGGTAAAGGTTTTCTTAAAAACACCCACCACTTCGCTCGCGGTTCCCGCAGAGAGGTCGTTGATCGAATCGTTCAACCGATAGAGTTTACGTTTGTGATACGCGGAAAAAGCCATTTCCAGGAAGATCAGCAAAAAGAAAAAGGGAATTGCGATCGTGACGAGATTGATTTCCATAGAGCCGCCCAAATAAGTTCTGGTTTTAGTTTATTCTTCGAATTCTTCCTTGGTCAATTCAAAAACAAAAACGCCGTTCAGAAAGGGATTCTTTTTCATTACAAACGTTATGAAATATGCAAATTTGAAATCCGGATGTCGTGTAACATTTGGATCTCTTGTTCGCGCAAGTTTGTCCGATGTGAACGATTGTTCGAATGGGAGGAATGAAAATTATGAAAGAAGAAACGAGTCGGATTCTCAGGTTCGGTCGCGCAAACGCGAATAGATCCACTGGTCTAAAAAGGTTCCGTTCTTAAACACGGCTTCCTTGCTCGTTCCGTCCAATACGAATCCGTTTTTTTCCAAAGCTCTAGCCGAAGCGGGTCGGTTGGAAAACACCTCCGCATAGATCCGGTGCAATCTATGTTCCGTATATGCAATATTTAGAATGTATGAGATCGCTCGAGTAACGATTCCCCGATTCCAGAATTTTTCGCCGATCCAATAACCGATTTCTCCGTTGAACCGATAAACGTCGTCCTTAAAGATCAGAGTGATGATTCCGATCGCGTTCTCTTCGAATACGATCGCGAACGTCCTCGATCGGGAATCCCTCAAACAAGCGCGAATAAAATCGAGAGCGTCCGAAAGTTGATACGGGAAGGGAAACGCTCCGCGTAAACCTAAGAATACGTTTTCGGAATTCGCATGAACCGCAAGAGAAGGCGCGTGCGATTCGGAGATAGGTTCCAATCGAAGATTCATCTGATTCATAAGGGACGATCGAAGAGGAGAAACTCCAAAAGAAAGTAAGACAAAAACGTTTCAAAGTCAATTCACTTCTACGGAAGATGTCTTTGGAAATTTCTGTCATCACTTGACGAATTCTTCCGTTTCGCAAAAATCTGGTCTTTATGGCGGCTAAGAAAAAGAACTGGCTTCTTTACGGAGCGAACGGCTACACGGGAGAATTGATCGCAAGAAAGGCGGTGGAACGCGGACAAAAGCCGATCCTCGCCGGAAGAAACGAAGCGAAGATCCGCCTTCTCGCCGAAGAATTGAATTTGCCGTTCCGAATCTTTACGCTTGAAACTGCGGAAGAGATTCGAAGTCAAATCGCCGATTGTTTCTTGGTCTTACACTGCGCCGGTCCTTTTATCGAGACCGCGGTTCCGATGGCGAACGCTTGTATCGAATCGGGCGTTCATTATCTGGATATTACGGGAGAAATTCCCGTTTATGAAAAACTTCATTCTCTTTCTTCCAAAGCGCTCGCGAAAAAAGTAATGCTTCTTCCCGGAGTCGGGTTCGACATCGTTCCCACCGATTGTCTTGCGGTGATGTTGAAGGAAAAACTTCCCAAGGCGCATTTTTTGGAACTCGGTTTTTCCGGGTTTACGGACATTTCGAGAGGAACTCTGAAGAGCGCGCTCGCTCAACTCCCGTACGGAAGCAAGGTGAGAAGAAACGGAAAGATCGAAACGATTCCTCAGTTGAGTTTGAAAAAGGTCGTGGAGATCAGCGGAAGTTACGCGGAGTTTTTCGCGATTCCTTGGGGGGACGTTTTTACAGCGTTTATTTCAACAGGAATTCCGAATATTACGGTTTACTCATCTTTACCGGCTTCTCAAGCTAAAATTTTGAAACTGCTCCAGCCGACCACGTTCTTTTTAAAGAATTCGTTGATCCTAAAAGGAATGCAGAAACTCGTCGAAGTGACCGTCAGCGGCCCCGGCGATGAAAAAAGAAAAAAAGGCGCGGTGCTTTTGTGGGGCGAGGCTTGGACCGAGGCTAGTTCGAAAAAGGTTTCGATCCGGATGCGATGCGCGGAAGGATACGAGTTTACCGTCGAATCCGCGTTAGCCGCCGTTGCCAAAGTGGAAAATGGAAAGGTTCAAGCGGGGTTCACCACTCCCGCCAAGGCGTTCGGCTCCAAGTTCGTTTTAGAAATTCCCGGAACCAAGATCTTAGCCTAACAGCGGAATGGCGACACACGATGATTCTTTCGGTTTTTCAAAGACAGGTCTAAAGAAAAGGAATTTCTCTCCGTTCACGAGTGGGTTATGATCCGCACGCAAATTGTGTTCGGATTTTCTTTTAAAATACCGCGCAGTTGTAAAGTCCATTGTTTTGCGGCTTCGTCGTTAGACCGGGACGGTTCCCTCAACATTCTCCATCCCCAATCCTCAAGCCCGATCCAAGAACCGTTTGGAAGAATCATGCCCGAAGTGTAATACGAATCGGGAAGATTTCGGGTGAAACAAGAGTTATACAAAACGTCGACAGGCTCTTCGGAGAATTCCTTTTGAAGTTCCGGGTCGTTCCAGATCGATTCGTTCGGTTCCAGCCAGTCCCGATCCGGAAAAAACCAATAGTCCCACCATTTGATTCGCGTTGAATCGATCTTGTCCTCGTCGAGTTTGTGTTTGAACAAAACGGATTTCAATTCTTCCGAAATGGATTTTATCGTTTGAGGAAGAAGAACCGTCGTATGCGATTTCACTTCTCTTTCGTTTCCGCGTTTTTGAGAAAACGATCCAGTTCGGTTAGGAATCGGTTCGCATTTTCCTCCGAGTCGAAACCGTATCGATCGAGCAAAAAGTAAACGACCGAATAAACGTGGGCCTTTAGAAAAACGTAATGTTTTTTGGGGATGATTTTTAAGACGTCTTTCGGTTGCAAACGGAGTTCTCCTTTTTCGTCCACGATCGAGAGTCCGTTTGAATCGATTCGAACCGTTCCCTGCAAATCCTCGAACCGGATTCGTTTTAAAAATAAATACGGCCTAAGAATATGATAGAATCCTAAAAATCCGAAAAAGAACGTGAAACCGAGTCGATACGCCGAGTCTTCCATAAGAGCGTATTCCAGCCCTGCAATGAGAAGCAGAAGCGGTCCGGTGAATCTTCTTTGAAACCAAAGAATCGGCCGGTTGTAGTAACCGAAGAGATAATTTTTCTTTTGCTGCTGTTTGGTGAGAGAGTAGGTGAATTCCATAGGCGGTTCTTTTAGAAATAACAGAAAGCGGTCCTGTTTTTTACTTATTTTACGATGGATTCGGACCTTTCCCGAAAGATCCGAATCGTTTTTGTGTTAGGCGTACGAAGTCTCGGTGAAATAGGCGCTTCGTTCTTCCTGTTCGTATTTTTGAAAGAAGGACCTGAATTCTTCCGTTGTATAAATTTCTTCGTAGGATTCGAATTGCGGAAAAGTTCTTCCTTTGCTCGGTTTTTTCAGTCGTTCGGCGACTTTCCATTTTCCTCCGATCACTTCGTCCAAAAACGCAAAGTCGTTGGTTTCATCCTTGGCAGGTTCGTATTGGATTTCCTGGGTTTGAAAGTCTTCCGCAAAAATTCGATTTTCAAGTTCTTTCAGAAAGATGAAATTTTCTTTTACGTTTTCTCCTTTGAGAGACGCTTCGGATTCGTTTTCAAACTGCATATAAAATGAGGGACTCATCTTCCAATAGATCGCGAGCGCCGTGCCTAAATCGCAGATCGAACTTTCCGCGACCCATCGAACGAATTGCATCCCGCCCTCCCAATCGTATTTGAGCAAAGCATAATGAAGTTCGAAGGGGTTTTTCAGTTCTTCGAAATTCTTTCTTCGGATCGGACCGAAAGCCGAACTGGAAAAGTAGGCTTCGATAAACGCAAGTCTGTCCAGGGAAATCGGAAGGTGTTTCATGTTTTACTCCTCTTTGCGCGAATGCAATCGTGATGTTTGTGTTGGAGGATTTTCGCAGAAGAATTTCCTTTTTCTTTTCAGTAGATAATTTGCGTTGTATAAGACGATTCTGGACGATTTGCGAATACGTTCAATGGTTTGAAATAATTAAGTAGAATGGAATATTCTAAATATGAATTATTCTTTGGAGAATTTATGCGGAGGATTTCGGAGTGAATCTAAAGAAAACTCCTGTTCTCGGAAAATCATATTCCAAGAACAGGATTCAGAACGGGATCGATTTGACGCAGGTAAAATGCCGGCGTCAATCAATACAATGCGGAGCCGAACTCGTTCGAATTTGAGGCGGCTCCTCCGATCCCTCCAAATAAACCTGAACCGAAGATTACGTTGTTTGCACCGGCAGGTAGATTCGTAATTGGAGTTGCACCGCCTACGGAATGATAGATACGAACCGCTTCCGATCCATTGATTAACATATCGGGTAAACCGTCTCCGTTGACATCACTTGTCGTCAAAGGAATTCCGGGGCCGTTGATCATCGAATTGATTCCGAACAAGGCTCCGGTAACCATGGTGACATCTGCCATCGTAGTATCCCGAGTCGCCCCGCCAGCGGCAGGGGTCAAATATACGTATACAGTATTGGGTCCGGGGAATGCGGAAGCAATAATGATATCTGCTCTTCCATCCAAATCCATATCGCGAGCGGCAATGGAAAGTCCCAAGAACTGTCCGTTAATTGCGTTCATTCCTGTTATGACTCGAATTGCTCCTCCAATCGTTGAGTTTCCGATTCCTGCTCCTCCGGCAGAGTTAAAAACTACGATTCTACCTTGTTGGTTTACGTTCGGATTTCCGACTTGAATGAAGAAGGGTGCTCCCCCAACTACGTCGAGAAAGCCATCCATGTTAAAATCACCCAATGCAACCGCATATCCGAGCTGGGCGGCTCCTCCAGGAACTCCTACGGCAGCAGGTGCATCTCCTGTGTTGTTGGTCAGCGTATTCACAGCGGCTGTCAAACCTGCGCCGGAACCGTAGTAAATATAAATTCTTCCCCAATTTATACCTCCTCCGGCGTAAGCGGCGTTGAATATATAACCGGGAGCCCCGACTGCGAGATCATCCTCGTTCCCACCGTTGATATTTCCCGCCGCTAAAGAATATCCGAACCGCTCGTTTGCTGCTCCTCCTGTTCTGAAGGAGGAAGCACCGCCACCACCGGCGGTCACAGCAGCTCCTGGAATTCCTGCTCCGCCAGCCGAATGGAATACATAGATTCGACCTCGGGAAGCGTTATAGCTCGGAGCACCTACAATTAAATCCCAATATCCGTCTCCGTTCATATCTCCAGTAGCTAAAGAATCCCCAAATTGATCGTTTGTCGCATTTGTACCGGTGATCGTACTATTTGCGAAAGCCGAGAAGGAAGTCGTTATACCTGCTGTTCCTGATGAATAGAAGATAAAGACACGGCCATTATTCGTACCCGCACTCTGAAATCTCGGCGCTCCGATGACCACGTCCGCGTAACCATCTCCATTTAAATCTCCCATAGTAGCGGTTTTTCCAAACCAGGATGCGGCAGTTCCGATAATAATCTTGCTTGCAAATTGCGCGTTAGCGATCGTAATTCCTGCCGCCCCTGAAGAATAGAAAAGAAACACTAAGCCTTGTCCATACTCGGGAGCGACTAAATCCGTAAACCCGTCTCCGTTGATATCCTTATTCACCCCTTTGCGAACGGTTACAAGCGGCGAAACCGTTACGTTATTTGCCGCATCCGTAGCTCTTGCTTGAATTGTGTGAACGGAATTTGTTCTCCATGTTGCAGCTCCAGTCGGAAGTTGAAGTTTCCAGTTATTGGTTCCGATTGCGGCTGCAAAAGGACCGCCGTCTAAAGAAACCTCCACCAGCGCAATCGATCCCCCGTCTGTCGCTGTTCCCGAAACAAACCCACTTTCAAGTACAGTGTTATTTCTGGCGTTTCCGATGACTAAACCCGGAGCCGTAACATCCAAGGCCGCGCCCGTTGTAAAACTCCAGTTAAACGCTGCGGTAAGTGGATTTCCGGCAATGTCTTTTGCAGCGATCGAGATACTTGCGGTATGCATGGTCCCTGCCGGAAGAAAAGCGGTCGGTGAAAAGGTTGCGGTTGTGCCCGAGCAAGTGACCGTACCTACAACCGCCACACCGTTATTTAAAGTAAACGAAGCCGTATTGAGCGTTGGACAGTCCATAGTCTCATTAAAGGAAACGGAAATATTCGCGTTCGTCGCGACTCCTGTGCTTCCGTGTAAAGGAGATACAAGAGACACTGTAGGAGCCGTTGTATCCGGCGCAACACCCGTAGTAAACGTCCAGGAATATGCGGCTGCTAAAGAATTCCCCGCCACGTCTTTGACCGCAGTGGAAACCGTAGCCGTATAGGTCGTAGAAAATGCTAAGGTTGGGGTCGGGTCGAACGTAGCAACGGTTCCGGAACAACCGACCGTTCCCGCGATCGCACTTCCATCGCTCAATGTGATGTTGGCGGTTGTGATCGTAGCACAATCGATGGCTTCGCTGAATGCAATGCTCAAGGAACTGTTTACAGGAACGCCGGTGGCTGCGTTAGACGGGCTGACAAAAGAGACCGTCGGAGCAGTCGTATCCGGCGCTAAGCCCGTTGTAAATGTCCAGGTATACGGAGCAAGAATCGAATTTCCCGCAAGGTCTTTGACTGTGGTCGTAAGGGAAGCCGTATACGTCGTGTTATACGCAAGAGCCGGAGTAGGGTCGAAGGTCGCAGATGTTCCCGCACAGGTAACGCTTCCCGGAACGGCGGCGCCACCGTTTAACGTAAAACTTGCGGTCGTAATCGTAGCACAGTTCATCGGTTCGCTGAAAACCGCGCTGACATTCGTGTTGATTCCTACTCCTGTCAATGTATTTGCCGGAGTCACTAACGAAACTGTCGGTGCGGTGGAATCCGGAGCAGCGCTGGTGCTAAAGGTCCAGGTATAAGGTGCAGTGAGAGAATTTCCGGCTACGTCTTTGACCGCAGTCGTAATCGTGGCGGTGTAAGCAGTTCCGTAAGCAAGCGTCGCCGTCGGAGTAAACGTAGCCGCAGGACCTCCGCAACCGACCGTTCCCGCGATCGCACTTCCGTCGCTCAACGTAATGTTGGCGGTTGTGATCGTAGCGCAATCGATGGCTTCGCTGAATGCAATGCTCAAGGAACTGTTTACAGGAACGCCGGTGGCTGCGTTAGACGGGCTGACAAAAGAGACCGTCGGAGCAGTCGTATCCGGCGCTAAGCCCGTCGTAAAGGTCCAGGTATACGGAGCAAGAATCGAATTTCCCGCAAGGTCTTTGACTGTGGTCGTAAGGGAAGCCGTATACGTCGTGTTATACGCAAGAGCCGGAGTAGGGTCGAA